>CAZYSJ010000115.1:0-1406 GCA_964649875.1 uncultured Caldilineaceae bacterium | reverse complement strand
TTTTTCGTTTTCTACACATCGCCGCTGAGGTAGAGGTCGCCTTCCTCGAAGCCGCGCGCTGCGTAGTAGAGACGCGTGCCCGTGGCCGCGATCACGCTGATGCGGCGGAAACCGGCCTCACGGCTGATGCGCCGGGCTTCGTCCAGCAGGCGACTGCCAAGCCCGCTGTGCTGCGCCTCGCCCGCGCTGTCGCTCCCCACCGAGAGCGCCGGGCCGTAGACGTGCACCTCGCGGATCATGGCGCTGTCGGCGATCTCGTCGAGAAAGGCGCGGCTGCCCGTGCGCGGCGCGTGGGGCAGGCTCAGGCGCAGGAAGCCGGCGATCAGCCCCGGCTCGTCGTGCGCCGCATGTGTGACGAAGTGCAGAAAGTGCTCACGCGTCAGGTCCGTGTCGTAGACGTAATCGCGCAGTTCCACTTCGTCCGGGTCTACCTGCCGCCGTTTCACCTCGCGGCAGCGGATGCAGCCGCAGCGCTGGCCGCGGCGCGCCAGTTCGGCCTGCACCACTTCGCGCAGGTTGCTGGCGCGCACGCCCGCCTCGATATGATGCGCGGGGATGTCGCGGAAAAGCCGGTTGATGCGCGTGTAGGGCGGAATTGCCGGCTTTACCGTCGCCAGCAGATCGACCAGTTCTTCCAGCGTGTAGGGCCGGTATTCGCCCGTCAGATAGCGCTCGTATAGCTCGGTCCCGGCGATCAGCGAGCAGGGGTAGATCTTCAACTCGTCGGGGCGGATGGCCGGGTCCTCGAAAAAGCGGGCGAAGTCGGCCCGATCCTTCTCCGGCGTAGCGCCATAGAGGTTGGGCATCCAGTGAAGCTGAATCTTGAAGCCGGCTGTGCGCAGCAGCCCCAGCGCGGCGCGCACCGCGGCCACATCGTGCCCGCGCTTGTTCAACGCCAGGATCTCGTCGTCCAGGCTTTGCACGCCGATCTGCACTTTGGTGACGCCCAGGCGTCGCAGGTGGACGATCTCCTGCGGCGTCACCCAGTCGGGCCGCGTCTCGACGACCAGGCCGACGTTGCGGTGAGCCGCCGCCGCGTTGACGCGCTGGGCCGCGGCCAGGTCAGGCGCGTCCGTGTAGTCTGGGTCGCCCGCCGCGTTCATGGCGTCGAAGCAGCGGCGCACGAACCATTCCCGGTAATCGCGCGAATACGCGCTCCACGTGCCGCCCAGGATGAGCAGTTCCACCTTGTTGGCGGTATGGCCGATGCTCTCGAAGGCGCGGATGCGGCCCAGGGTCTGGGCGTAGGGATCGAAGCCGTCGCGCTCGGCGCGTTGGCAGCCCGGCTCGTCGTAGATGTAGCTCTTGGGCATGCGCCAGTCGTCGGGGCAGAAGATGCATTGGCCGGGGCAGCCGGCGGGCGCGGTCAGCACCGTCACCGGCGCCACGCCGCTCTGCGTGCGCAT
>CAZYSJ010000114.1:0-13795 GCA_964649875.1 uncultured Caldilineaceae bacterium | reverse complement strand
CGAACCGCGCACCCTCGAACTCCTGCAGGACGCGGTTGAACTGGTCGACCGCGTCAGCGGCGCGCGCATCAAGCACGAGTTGGAGCGCATCCTCCAGGAGGAAACGCCGGAGCAAGCCCTGGAACGGCTCGTGGCGCTGGGCGTGATGGAACGCATTCACCCCTCGCTTGTCGTCGACGATTGGGTGCGCGCCAAATTCGCCCTGCTGCGCAGCAGACGTCTCAAAGCGCCTGCTGCGTCAGCCCTTGCAACCGAACCCATCGAACGCCTTTACTGGGGCTTGCTCGTTTTCCGGCTCTCCTCCGACATCCATACGATGTTGACCGAGCGGCTCGGCCTGCGCGCCGAGGTGCAGCGTCTTTCCGCCGGGCTGGCCCTCATACGCACGCGCCAGAACGCGCTGAAGCGCACAGACCTTATGCCCAGTGAAGTTGTCTCAATTCTGGAAAAAGCGGACGAGACAGCGCTTGCCCTTGCCCGCATCGCCTGCTCGGAATACCCGACGGTCGTGGCGTGGCTGGACGAATACGAGCGCAAATGGCAGCATGTACGCCCGGAATTGGACGGCCACGATCTAGCCGCCATGGGCATCCCCAAAGGACCGGTCTACAGCCGCATCCTCGACACGCTGCGCGCTGCCCGCCTTGACGGGCGCGTGCGCACGCGCGAGCAGGAAATGGCGCTTGCCGTTGAGCTTGCCCATGCCGAGCTGGGCAAGGATGTACGCAAATAGCGCCTCTCTTCTCCGCCGAGAGACGCCGGAAGCAACAATTTGTTTTTGCCGACCGTTTTCTGTCTGCTACAATACGGGGCGATTGGGTTTTAGCGCAGTTTCGGGAGATAGTCGCTCGTGAGCTTAGCTCTGTGGAGAGACATTTCAGTCACATGGCTGTTCTTGCTGTGCTTCATCGGCATGCTTATCCCGCTTGCGGCCTCATTCTTCGCCGTATGGGGCATGCACAAAGCGCTGGGACAGGCGCGCAGCGCGTTCACGGCTGCGCAATCGGTCAGCAGTAGCGTCCGCAAAAAAGCCGATACGGCCAGCGAGCAAGTAGTGCGCCCTGTGATAGGGGCGCAACGCTTTGTCTCACGAGCAACCGAGTCAATTCGCGTGCTTGCCGGCGCAAGACGCCGGTAACGAAGATAGCTGGAATCGAAGAGAAGACGACCATGAGCCACAAAACACGAGCGGTCATTATCGGCATTGCCGCCGGCGCACTGCTCGGCGCCGCCTTTGCGTGGATTGCCGGCGACGATTCCGGCCAAGAGGACGGCGACGGCAACGCGCTTGCTCACCTTGGCCCCGGAGACTATTTCACGTTGGGCATCAGCATCCTGACGCTAGCGCGCCAGTTCGGCGGCATGCTCAAGCGCATCTAGCGGTCTGCCCGCCGCTTCGCGCTCACTGTTGATGTGCGAACCAGTCCTGTCACACGGAACCGCCGTTCCACAGGAGAACTTTGTCGATTATGCTTGGTAGCCAAAACCGCCCGTTACGGGTAGCCATCGTTGGCGCCGGCCCATCCGGCTTCTACGCCGCCGGCGGCCTGCTGCAACAAAGTGAATACTCGGTCACGGTCGATATGTTCGACCGCCTGCCCGCGCCATACGGGCTCGTACGCTACGGCGTCGCCCCGGACCACCAGAAGATCAAGTCCGTCACGCGCATCTTTGACCGAACTGCATCCAGCCCGCGGTTCCGCTTCTTCGGCAATATCGACTTCGGCACGGACATCACCCACGCCGACCTGAAAAAGCACTACGACCAAATCATCTACGCGGTCGGCGCCCAGTCTGACCGCAAGCTCGGCATCCCCGGCGAAGACCTACGCAACAGCCTTTCCGCTACCGAGTTCGTCGCCTGGTACAACGGCCATCCCTACTTTTCGGACCTGGACTTTGACCTGAACTGCGAGACGGCTATCGTTGTTGGCGTAGGCAATGTTGCCATGGACGTAGCGCGTATTCTCGCCAAGTCTATCGACGAACTTAAGGTCACCGACATCGCCGATCACGCCCTCGAGCGATTGGAGCACAGCCGGGTGCGCGACATCTATGTGCTCTCGCGGCGCGGACCGGCTCAGGCCAAGTTCACCAACCCCGAGATCCGTGAGTTGGGCGAGCTGGAAGACGCGGACGTGATCGTGCGCCCCGATGAACTTGAGCTGGACCCGGCCAGCGAAAAAGAGATAGCCGAAGACCCGCGCGCCGCTCGCAACCTGGACATTCTTAGCGAGTTCGCCGCGCGCGAACCGAGCGGGAAATCGAAGCGACTTCACCTGCGCTTCCTCGTTTCGCCTGTAGAGTTCATCTCGGATGACGACGGTCGAGTAGCGTCGGTTCGCATCGAACGCAACAAATTGGAGCCCAACGACACCGGCTATCTGAACGCCATCGGTCTGGGCGAGTTCGAGACGCTGCCCTCGTGTCTGGCGCTGCGATCCGTCGGCTACAAAGGCATTGCCCTGGAAGACGTGCCCTACGACGAACGCCGCGGCACCATCCCCAACCGTGAAGGCCGCGTCATCGACCCGGTAACAGGCCAATACCTGCCCGGTGAATACGTGGTGGGCTGGGCCAAGCGCGGTCCGTCCGGCGTGATCGGCACGAATAAGCCCGACGCGCTGGAGACCGTCGGCCGCATGTTGGAAGACATCTCCGCCACCCCGCCCGCGCCGCAGCCCGATCCGGCCGCCATCGACGCCATCCTCGAACAACGCGAGTTGCAGAGCATCTCCATCGACGCCTGGCGCATCTTGGACCGCATCGAAACGTCTGAAGGCGAAAAGCAGGGAAGGCCGCGCGTCAAATTCACACACGTACACGAGATGCTCGAAGCGCTGGAACAGGCGTTGAAGCTGCCCGTCGCCGATTAGAACCTCGACAGCCATCATTGACTGAATAGACCGGCCGCGCACATACGGCCGGTCTTTCGCGTGCAAGCCGGTTTCTTCCCCTATGCGCCTGGCGCCTGCCCCGTCAAAAAGGTGACACTTGTCCCGAAACATCGGGCAATTCGTCCCTTTCACCCCCTCATGCAATGGACTATACTACGCATGATGCCCGCTGCGGCGAGGGATCGTGCGCGCCATTATCGCTGACGTCGTCCAATAACCGGGAGAACCTATGCGCGACTTCAAATACGTCTGGGTATTGGGTCTGCTCGCCACGCTTCTCATTGTGTTCGTCCCCATCGCGTTGCTCGTCTTCCCCGTCGGAGAGGAAAAATCCGATCCCTGGGCCGCGCTGCCTTCGCACCCGCAGCCCACAGATCATACGGCGCTCCTAACAGGGCCGTTTGAGGACGGCCCCGCTGTGACCGCAGCCTGCCTATCCTGCCACGAAGACGCCGCACAGCAGGTCATGCAAACCTCGCATTGGACATGGGAAAGCGAACCGGTCCTGCTCCCAGGCCGCGACGAGCCGGTCACCACCGGCAAAAAGAACTCCATCAACAACTTCTGCATCGGCATCCAGAGCAACTGGCCCAGTTGCACTTCCTGCCATGCCGGCTATGGCTGGGAAGACGCCGATTTCGACTTCTCCGATGAGACAGCCGTAGACTGCCTTGCCTGCCACGACACTTCCGGCCAGTATGTCAAGACCAAAGCCGGCGTGCCGGCTGAAGGCGTCGACCTCGTCGCTGCGGCGCAAAGCGCCGGCATCCCCACGCGCCAGAACTGCGGCAGTTGTCATTTCAAGGGCGGCGGCGGCGATGCCGTCAAACACGGCGATCTCGACCAGACGCTCTTATTCCCGCCGGAAAGCGTTGACGTCCACATGGGGCGTCACGACTTTCTCTGCATCGACTGCCACCGCACGACGGACCACCAGATCGGCGGGCGTTCCATCTCCGTAAGCGTCGACGATACGAACAACATCGCCTGCACCGATTGCCACAGCCAAGACGTCCATGCCGACGAACGGCTCAACGCCCACACCGACGCCGTCGCCTGCCAGACCTGCCACATCCCCCAGGGCGCGGTGCGTGAGGCCACCAAGATGCATTGGGACTGGTCAACCGCCGGGCAAGACCTGCCGGAGGACGATCACAGCTACCTCAAAATCAAGGGCAGCTTCATCTACGAGCGCAACTTCGTCCCCGAATACTACTGGTTTAACGGTTCGTCGGACCGCTACATCCTCGGCGATCTGATCAACCCCGAGGAATATACGCCCATCAACCAACCGCTTGGCGACCTCCATGACCCCGACGCAAAGATTTGGCCCTTCAAGGTCCACCGAGCCACGCAAATCTACGACGCTGAGTACAACCGTCTCATCGTCCCCAAGACCGCCGGCGAAGGCGGCTACTGGACGGAATTTGACTGGGACTTGGCAGCCCGCCTCGGCGCCGAAGCCACCGGCCTGCCCTTCAGCGGCTCCTACGGCTTCGCCCCGACCGAAATGTACTGGCCTCTCTCCCACATGGTGGCGCCCACAGCAGGCGCGTTGCAATGCAACGACTGTCATGGCGAGGGAGACCGCCTGGACTGGGAAGCGCTTGGCTACTATGGAGATCCTCTCGTGTGGGGAAGCCGAGCGCGCATGCAGAAAATTGGGTCCCGCTAACCAACCACAAGGCAAGCTGCATCAATGATCCCGACAACGCTGCGTCACATCGTGCGTGCCCTCGGTCTGATCGCCGTCCTGCTCGCCCTCAGCGGCGGCAGGGACGCTTCCGCCCAGACCTCGCCCTTCCACCCGACCTTCCCGCTCCTCGACGCCGAAGGCGCCAATGTACTGGAATCCGGCCTGCCCGTATCGACCATGACCACCTGCGGGGCCTGTCATGACGCCGCCTTTATCGAGGGCCACAGTTTCCATGCCGACGTCGGCTTGTCCACACTCACCGAACCCGGCTCTTCCGCTTCCGGTCGCCCCTGGGACATCGGCGACGGCTACTTCGGCCAGTGGAATCCTCTCACCTATCGCTATCTCTCCCCGGAGGGCGACCCGGTACTGGACTTGACCACGCCGGAATGGCTCCAGCGCTTCACCCGCCACGCCGGCGGCGGGCCAGCCGTGCGCAGCCGCGACGGGCAAGATCTGTCCGCGCTGACGCCCTCGGCAGACAACCCGGAGACGGCCATTTTCGATGTGCCGTCCGGCCAAATGCAGGCATGGGACTGGCAAAGCTCCGGCACAGTCGAGATGAACTGCTTCCTCTGCCACATCCCCCAGCCCAACAACGACGCACGCATCGCCGCGCTCTCTGCCGGCGACTTCGCCTGGGCCAACACCGCCACCCTGCTCGGCACGGGCCTAGTCGAGCAAGACGGGAATAGCTGGGCTTACCAACCGCAAGCCTTTGACGCTGACGGCAGCCTGCTGCCCGAATACGTCACAGTGCAGGACCCGCAGATCCGCAACTGCGCCCAGTGCCACGGCTATGCCTCCAGCGACGCCGCCGCCGCGCTCGTCCTTGACCCGTGCAACGCCGAGGACTGGAGCACCTACACCACAGGCCAGGTCGTGTCTCCGCAGCGCCTCGTCGACTCTGGCCTGAACCTGGCGGACAAAGAGCAGTTGACCCGCAGTTGGGACATCCACGCCGAGCGCGTCCTCGCCTGCACCGATTGTCACTTCTCACTCAACAACCCGGTCTACTATCAGGATTCTTCCCAGGACCGTCTCGAACACCTCACCTTCGACCCGCGGCGAATCGACTTGGGCGAATACCTCTATCGCCCGCTGCACCAGTTCGCCAAAGGCAACAGCGCCCAAGGCATGTTAGCCCCGGAACTGGACGATACGCTGCGCCGCTGCGAATCCTGCCACGACTATGATGCCGCCCATGAGTGGCTGCCCTATCAGCAGCAGCATCGCGCCGCCGTCGCCTGCGAATCCTGCCACATTCCGGAACTCAACGCGCCCGCCGTACAGACGGCGGACTGGACCGTACTGACCACAGACGGATCGCCGGCGCTCGACTGCCGCGGCATAGACTACGAAGACCCTGCCTCGTCTATCCCGCTGTTAACGGGCTACCAGCCCGTCCTCTTGCAGCGTCAAAACGCTGACGGCTCTTCCAAGCTCTTCCCCTACAACCTCGTCGCCTCCTGGTACTGGGTCTACGGAGAGCCGGAACGACCCGTTCCCTATCGCAACCTAGAGGCGGCTTGGCTCGACGGCGACGGTTACCATGCCGATATCGTCGAACTGTTCGACGCCGACGGTGACGGTCAGCTCTCCACGCCGGAATTGAAGATCGACACGCCGGATAAAGAGGCCGCCATCGCCGCCCGGCTCAGCGCCCAAGGCCTCGACAACCCGCGCATCGCTGGCGAAGTGCAGCCCTACAGCATCCACCACAGCGTCGCCGGCGGCGATTCCGCCATCCGCGACTGCCGGGTGTGCCACGGCGACGATTCGCGCGTGGCGCAGCCCTTGCTCCTGGCAGGCAGCCCGCCGGGCGGCGTCACGCCGGAGTTCGTCGCCAATCCCTCCACGCGTTTCACCGGCGACCTTGTCACCGATGAAGCAGGCCGGCTTCTCTACGCGCCGAGCACAGCCAATGACGGCCTCTACGTCCTCGGTCACAACCGCGTCGCCTGGGTCGATCTGATTGGACTCCTCGCATTCTTCGGAACGCTCCTGGGCATCGCCGCGCACGGCGGCCTGCGCTGGATCGCAGCGATGCGCCGTCCTAGCCACGCGCCGCGCCTCGAACGCGTCTACATGTACGGCGTCTACGAGCGGCTCTGGCACTGGCTGCAGACGGCGGCTATTCTCCTTCTCATCGCTACCGGGCTTGTCATTCATCGGCCCGACCTATTTGGCGCCTTCAGCTTCCGCTACATGGTCCTGATCCACAACGTCCTGGCGGCGATCCTGGTTGTCAACGCCGGCCTGTCGTTCTTCTACCATCTCGCCAGCGGCGAGATCCGTCAGTTCCTGCCGCGTCCCTACGGCTTCTTCGATCAGGCCATCGAGCAAGCCAAGTTCTATCTGGACGGCATCTTCCGCGGCAACGAGCACCCATTCGAAAAGACGCCCGACCGCAAGCTTAACCCGCTCCAGCAGTTGACTTACTTTGCCATTCTGAACGTGCTCTTGCCGCTCCAAATCCTCACCGGGCTGCTGATGTGGGGCGCGCAGCGCTTCCCCGGCGCGACGGACGCGGTGGGCGGGCTGCCCTTTCTGGGACCATTCCACACGCTCATCGCTTGGCTGTTCGTCGCCTTCATCGTCCTGCACGTCTATCTCACCACGACGGGACCGACCCCTCTGGCGGGGATTCGCGCCATGATCATGGGCTGGGATGAGGTCGAGGTTCACAGTCCTTCACAGGAGGCTAAGTCACACGCATGACCACCCAAACGCCCGCGCGGCCCTTGCCGCATCAGGCCGAAACACAGGTCGTCGGACGTGGCAATGCTAAGCCCTACATCAACCCCTACCTGGGCGGCATTCTGCTTGGTTTTGTGCTTTTCGCTGCGCTCTTCTTCACCGGCAACGGTCTGGGCGCGTCCGGCGGCATCAATCGCATCGTCGTCTTTATCCAGGACCTCGTCGCCCCGTCGCACGTTGACCGCACCGCCTACCTGACAAGCATGGCAGGCGGCGATCTCAACCCGTTGGACAACTGGATCGTCTTCATCACGTTGGGCACGCTGCTCGGCGGCTTTGTTTCCGGCTGGTTCAACCATCGCGTCAAATTTGAGACAAATCGAGGGCCGCAAGTCTCCGTCCGCCTGCGCTGGGTCATGGCCTTCATCGGCGGCGCCATCATGGGCTACGGCGCACGCCTGGCGCGCGGTTGCACTTCCGGTCAGGCGCTATCGGGCGGCAGCGTGCTGTCCGTGGGCAGTTGGACCATCATGTTTGCCATTTTCGGCGGGGGCTATGCGCTCGCCTACTTCCTGCGCCGCTTCTGGAACTGACCGCCGCACGGACACGGAGGGAACCTGTCATGGCGCCATATGCCATCACTGAATTGTTCGGCCACTGGGGAGCCAACGCCGTCTACGTGTTGATCGGCTTCGCCTTTGGCGCAGTCCTAGAGATGTCCGGCTTCGGCAACTCTACGAAGCTCGCCGCCCAGTTCTACCTCAAAGAGATGACCGTGCTCAAGGTCATGTTTACGGCCATCGTCGTCGCCATGCTGCTGATCTTCCTCACCAGCGCGACCGGCCTTCTCGACTTCAACCTCGTCTGGGTTCCCCCGACTTACTTGTGGCCCGGCATCGCCGGCGGTCTCCTCATGGGCATTGGCTTCATCATCGGCGGCTTCTGCCCGGGTACTTCGCTCGTCTCGGCGGCAACGTTTAAGATCGACGGCATCTTCTTCGTGTTGGGGGCCTCCTTCGGCATCTTCCTCTTCGGCGAGACGATCCAGTTTTACGACGGATTCTTCAACTCCTCCAATTTGGGCCGCCTCACCTTGCCCGATTTGTTTGGCGTCGACGCGGGCGTCGTCGTGCTGGCAGTCACGCTCATGGCGCTCTTCATGTTCTGGGGCGCAGAGCAGCTTGAGCGCATCTTCGGCAATAAGGACCCGAAGACCGCTCCCCGCTGGCGGTACGGGGCGGCCGGAGCGACTCTGGCAGTCGCGTTGGCTATCCTTGTCCTCGGCCAACCGACAACCGAGCAGCGCTGGCAGCGCATCGCCGCCGAGAAACAGCAACTTCTAGACCAGCGCGCCGTACAGATACACCCCGGCGAACTGCTCGGCCTGATCGAAGACCCGCTCCTGCAAGTGGTCATGCTCGACGTTCGCACCGAAACGGATTACAACCTCTTCCACATCCTGGATGCGCGCCATGTCCCCCTGGGCGCTCTTACCGAGGTGATCCCGGAGTTGCATGAACAGCCCGCCAATACGGTCTTCGTCGTCATGAGCAATGATGAAGACGCCGCGACGGAGGCATGGAAAACTCTGGCGGCCGAGAGCGTGCCCAACATCTACATCTTAGAGGGCGGCGTCAACCGCTGGCTGGATGTCTTCGCCAATGAGGAGTTCAAGGCCGAGTACCAAACGGCCTCCGCTCAGCCCGACCAGCTGCGTTACGTACCAGACACAGCGCTAGGCTCTCGTCTTCCTGCCGCCGAACCATACGAGGGTCAGGTCGAGCTAGAATTCATCCCCAAAGTCCAGTTGGAGCTAAAGCGCGGCCCGTCTGGCGGCGGCTGCGGCTAAATACGCGAGGCAATGCGCCATAGCGTCGCCTCTGCAGTTAGCTTATCTCGCCTGGCCAGTACGCGACGAGGACACCGTTTCATTTGCCTCGAACCGGCTTCGATCGCGCTTTGACACGGATTAATCGTGCGGGATATACTATTCGCACCATCATTCCCGATTCACACATCTCTCAATTCTGGTCATACCGCCTCTTAGCGGCGAGCCGGAACTGAGGTATACAGCGCATATCTCAGAGTAAGCAGCACCACTAGAAGGCGCTCTGACTCCCCGAAACCGGCGCCAGTTTTAGTATTGGAGCAATACCGCGGCGCTAATCGCTGATAGCGCCGCCAATTCGCTCATCATCGCATCGCGTGGAGCAGCCACAATGACCGATGTACTCCTCAAAATCGATGGCATCAGCAAAGAGTTCTCGACGGTTCCCGTTCTGAAGCATATCGATCTGGAGATCATGCGGGGCGAGGTGCTCGGCATTGTCGGCGAAAACGGCGCCGGCAAGTCCACCCTAATGAAGATCGTCAGCGGCATTTACACCCCGACGTCAGGACGCCTTATCTTTGAAGGCAAGCCAGTGGAAATCCGCGAGCCGCTGGACGCCATGCGGGTCGGCATCAGCCTCATCCCGCAGGAGTTCAACCTCGTCAACGACCTCGCCGTCTACGAAAACGTGTTCCTCGGGCGCGAACTCAGATTGCGCAGCGGTCTGCTGGACAAAAAGCGGATGATGGAGCGCACGCGCACCTTGCTCGAAGAGCTTGAGGTGGACATCAAGCCCGACGAACGCATCGAGCGGCTCAGCACCGCGCAGAAGCAGATGGTTGAGATCTCCAAGGCCGTCGCCATGGATGCGAAACTTCTGATCATGGACGAGCCGACCACCGTACTCACGCAGTACGAGATCGACATCCTTTACCGCCTCATGCGCCGCCTTAAGAGCCAGGGCGTCACCATTATCTACATCTCCCACAAGCTCAAAGAAGTCAAGGCCATCTGCGATCGCGTCATGGTGCTGCGAGATGGCGAAGTGATCTGCCTCGAACCCACCGACGCTCTTTCCGAAGTCGAGATCGCACAGCGCATGGTCGGCCGCGAACTGAGCCAGGTTTTTCCGCCAAAAGGCGTCCCCGCCGAGGAGCGGGTGCTTGAGGTGCGAAACCTGACCGTTCCCGGCGTGCTGGAAGACATCAATCTCGACATCAAGCGGGGCGAGATACTCGGCCTCGCCGGGTTGGTCGGCGCAGGTCGCACCGAAGTGGCGGAAGCCATCATGGGCGTCCGCCCGCACACAACAGGCGAGATTCTGCTTAACGGCAAGAAGTTGGACATCCGCTCCCCACAAGATGCAGTAGAGAGCGGTATCAACTATCTGTCCGAAGACCGGCAGGGCAGCGGCATTCTCACCGGCTTCAGTGTCACCAACAATATTACGCTGGTCTCGTTAAGGCGGTACTGCCGGCACTTCTTCGACTTGATCAAGAGCAGCGACGAGAAGGCCGCGGCGGAAGCGCACAGAGACCGCTTCAACATTAAGACGCAGAGCCTCGACACGCGCCTGGAGTTCCTGAGCGGCGGCAATCAGCAGAAGGTGTCCCTCGCCAAGAGCATCGACCCCGACCCGGTCGTCCTGCTCGCCGATGAACCGACGCGCGGCGTCGACGTCTCCGCCAAACAGGAAATCTACCGCTTTATCAAATCCCTCTCGGACAAAGGCCTCTCGTGCCTCTTCATCTCGTCCGAGCAAGAAGAGATCGTCGGCATGTGCCACCGCGTCATCGTCATGAAGGAGGGCCGCATCATGGGCTCCCTCTCCGGCGACGAGATCAACGAGGCCGAAATCATGTTTTTGGCGACCGGCGTCCGCGAAAGCAACGGCGCGCCGGCTTCTGTAAACTGATCCACCAGCGATGGACGACTGTGAACGATCCAGCCGCCCGTTGCGCACCCCTTCCATACTGGTCGGAGTCAAGGAATGAATAGCGCACTTTCAGGCAGTCTGCGGAAGTTCGAGTACGAGAAATACGCGTCGCTCATCGCCTTGGTGGCCTTGTTTGCGATCGCATCCATCCTCAGCCCCTACTTCCTGCAGCTTCAAAACGTCCTCAACATCTTGCGTCAAGTTTCCTACACGGGCATCATCGCGCTCGGCATGACCTTTGTCATCATCAGCGGCGGCATCGATCTCTCCGTCGGTTCGGTGGCGGCTTTTGTCGGGGCCGTCTGCATCCTCACACTCAACGCGCTGCTGCCCATAGTCGGCAACGAGTTCCTGGCCGTGTCACTCGCCATCCTCGCCGGCCTGGCAATCGCCTCCCTATGCGGTGCGCTCAACGGCATTCTGATCACACGCGGCAAAATCGCGCCCTTTATCGTCACTCTGGGCACGATGGCGATCTTCCGCTCGCTGGCTCTGTTCATCGGCAACGCCGGCGAGGTGCGCTCCAACAGCAACCTCTTCGGCAACTTCGGCATGAACTCTGTGGCGATGGTGCCGGTACCCGTTTTCGTCATGTTGATCCTGGCAGCGTTGCTTGCCGTCACGCTCAACCAAACGCGCTACGGTCGCTACTTGTGCGCCGTCGGCTCCAATGTGCGTGTCGCCACGTTCTCCGCCATCAACGTCGACCGCATCAAGTATTTAGCCTATACGCTGACCGGCTTCGTCGTCGGCGTCAGCGCCATCCTGCTGTCATCCCGTTTTAACGCCGTGAGCACGTCGAACATGGGCATGGCCTTCGAGTTGGACGCCATCGCCGCAGTCATTATCGGCGGTACGCCCATGACAGGCGGTCGCGGCACGGTCTGGGGCACTATTATCGGCGCAATCATCCTGGGCATCATCAACAACATGCTCAACATGTTGGGGGTGTCGCCCTATCTGCAAGGCACTGTTAAGGGTTTGGTCATCATCGGCGCAGTTTACATCCAGCGCCAACGAGCTTAACCAGCCGTCCCGGCTCCTCTTGGGGCCGGTTCTCAACTCGACGGCAGCTTTTCGCCTCTTGAAAGCGTGAAGCGTTCGACGCCATCGCCGGTACGGTCTAGCGAAAAGATGCCCTCTACCCCAACAGGAGGACAGGTATGAAACGCTTGCTAGTAGTCTCCCTTGCCGTCGTGATGGCTCTTGCCATGCTGGCGGCCTGCACCGTCGTTCCGGCCGCGCCGGCGGGCGAACCGGCTGCCGCCCCGGCCGGAGAAGCCGCGGCCGCCGAAGAGGCAGCGCCGGCGGAAGATTTGCCGCCGTTGAAGATCGGCTACTCGATGCCGTCCGCCACCCACGGCTATATGGCGCGCGCCATCTACTGGGCCGAAAAAGGCATGGCCGACTGGAAAGCCAAGGACCCCAGCCTTGAGTTCCTCTTCGTCACGGCCGATAATGTGACCAAGCAGGCCAACGACATCGAAGACCTGATTCAGCAGGACATCGACGCGCTGATCGTTTTCCCGTTCGACGCCTCGGTTACCTCCGTGGTCGAGAAGGCCTACGAAGCGGGCATCTATACGGTGGTGATGGACCGCGGCACCTCCAAGCCTGTCTACGATGTCTACCTCTCGAATGACGACGAGGGCTACACGCGCACGGGCATGGAATGGCTGTCCGAGCAGTTGGGTTATGAAGGCGATGTCGTCATCATCGAAGGCATCCCCACCCCCATCAACACGATTCGCGTCGATTCCATCCGCGCCGTGGCCGACAAATATCCCGGAATCAACATCCTGGACTCGCAGCCGGGCGACTGGAACATGCAGAAGGCGCTCTCCGTCATGGAGAACTACCTGCAGAAATATGATAAGATCGACGCTGTCTACACCGCGGACGACGACATGATGCTTGGCGCGATGCAGGCCTACAAGGAATCGGGCCGCAGCGACATCAAGTTCTTCCTCGGCGGCGGCGCGGACAAGCGCGTTATCAAGACGATCATGGACGGCAGCGACCCGTTGGTCAAGGCCAATGTGACCTACCCGCCCGACCAATGTGCGACAGCCGTATCTCTGGCCGTAATGGGCGCCCGCGGCGAGCCGATGCCGAACTTCTATCAGAAGAAGCTGCCGGTGCGCATCATTCTCTCCGCCGAGTTAGTTACCGAAGAGAACGCCGAACAGTACTACTTCCCGGACGAGCCGTAAACGGTACAGGCCCGCCTCTGCCTCTGTACGCATGAGAATCGTGCTAAAGCGGGCGCGATAACGACGTTTTGAATTAACGAAAAAAGAGCCGTCCCGGCAAGTGGGACGGCTCTTTACATTACTTCGGTAGAATCTACCTAAAGCACCCCCTGCAGGATTCGAACCTGCGACCCGCTGCTTAGAAGGCTCGGGCCAAGCTCCGCAAGGGATTACTCTGGTAACAACCCTATTTTCCCTACTACCAAACCGGATAGACTATGCCTTGAATTCGGGCAAATAAAACGCCCGCCGGCCTTGTCGCCGATGGGCTTAGAAGAGGCTTTATGCTAGAATGTTTCCTAGCCGGCCCGATGTGTAAGCCATCGGCTTCGGTTAGAATCCGGTTCGGGCCTCCAACCCGGCCGGATTCGTTCATTGGGTACAGTCTATACCCATTGCGCCCCGCTTGTCAACCGTCAATTTCGGGCCGCAGGGCTTCTCAAAAGTCGTTGGGGTAGGAAGAGGCAAGATGCAAAGAGCTCC
>CAZYSJ010000113.1:0-13799 GCA_964649875.1 uncultured Caldilineaceae bacterium | reverse complement strand
CGGCCCGGCAAGCTGGACAGCGACGTGCTCAGCCAGTGCATGACGCAGTGCATCATGCGCATCACCAACCCCATCGACCAGAACCGCATCGCCGAATCGGTGGAGAGCGTGGGCCGGGACATGCTGTACGAGTTGCCTAGCCTGAGCAAGGGCCAGGTGATCGTGAGCGGGGCCAGCGTGAACACGCCGGTGATGTTGCGCGTGCGCCGTCGCGTTACTCCGCACGGCGGCGAGAGCATCGACGCGCCTGCCGAGTGGATGAAGTGGTTCACGCAGGGACGAGGCGCTGCGCAGGCGCGCGACGCCGCTCCGCTTGCCGAGCCTGAACTAAACTACGAGGACGACGGCAACGTCCTCTGGGCGTAGCCTACTGCGCTCGGCGATAACCGCACACAGATCACACGCTTCCGGAGAGTTCGCAGCGTTTCGGTTGGTCTAGAGCCACGCATTTTATTGCCACGAATTCACCGAATTTCACGAATGGTAAAAATCCTGCCTATTTCGTGAAATTCGTGTAATTCGTGGCGAATTTTTGTGGGGCTTGTCTTTTATGCGCCTTCCTCGTCCGGCGCGCTTTCCAGGCGTTCGATCAGCTGCACGAGATCTGTGCGCGTCACCACGCCGACCACCTTCTCATCTTCGATCACCGGCAGCATGACGACTTCCGGGTCCAGCATCAACTCCAGCGCCTCTTCGATATCGACGTCCGGCGACACGATCGGCACGTCGTCGGTCATCAACTCGCCGGCGTTGACGGCAAGGGCCTGGCGCAATTGCTCGCGGTATTCGCTTACCTCGCGCGGGTTGAGGGGGATTACCGCGGAGAGGACGGCGAGGTAGTGAGGCTCCTGCACCGGGGCGTTGCGCGCGATCAGGTCGAGTTCGGTGATGGCCCCGAGCAGCGCGCCTTCGTCGTCGACCACCGGCACGCCGCTGATCTGGTTTTCGAGCATGACGCGCGCCACGGAGCGGATGCCGGCGTCCGGACCGACGGTGATGGCTGGACTGCTCATAATCTCACGGACTTGCATGGATGGTCTCCTCTACTTTGTGCCGGTTCACCGGCGCGCTGTCGTACCCGATGGCGTTCAGTATACCGCCGGCCGCGCCCCGGTAAAAAACGCCGGCGACCGCACGCCAATGGGCGCGACGGCGTTTGACTGCGGGTTGGCGACGGCGGCAAATTGATGATAATGTAGGAATATCGTTCAAACCATCATTCAAGGCAATTGTACAACAAGGGAACTTAAAGCATGCGCGCTGTCGGAAGCAGCCTGCCCCGCGTTGACGCTGCGGACAAAGTGACGGGCGCGGCGCATTATCCGGGCGATATCGACTTGCCGGGCCAATTGTGGATGAAGATTGTCTTTGCGGGCGAGGCGCATGCCCGCATCCGCGGCGTGGATACACGGGCGGCGCGCCACGCGCCGGGCGTCGTGGCCGTGCTGACCGCGGAGGATGTGCCCGTCAACGAGTACGGGTTGATCATGCCCGACCAGCCGGTGCTGTGCGGCGTGGGCAGCACGGAACAGGCCCGGACCGTGCGCTGGGAGGCGGATCATGTGGCGCTGGTTGTAGCCGAGAGCCAGGCTCAGGCTGAGGCGGCGGCCAAGCTGGTCGCCGTCGACTATGAGCCGCTGCCTGTGATGACCGACCCCTTTGCGGCCATGCAGCCGGATGCGCCGCGTCTGCATCCTAACCCCTTCGCCTACCCTTACGGCGAGCGCGATTTGCAGTCTAATGTGCTGCTCGCCTATCGCATCCAACACGGCGATGTGGAGGCCGGGTTTGCCGAAGCGGACGTGATTGTGGAGAGCGCGTACCGCACGCACGCGCAGGAGCACGCCTATTTGCAGCCGGAGGCGGGCTTGGCCTTTGTCCGTCCTGATGGGCGCATCGAGGTAATCTGCGGCGGGCAGTGGATGCACGAGGAGCGGGAACAGATCGCGCACGCGCTGGGCTGGGATGCCGAGCGGATAGTCGTGCGCTACCCGGCCATCGGCGGCGCATTCGGCGGGCGCGAGGACGTTTCCGTGCAGATCGTGCTGGCCCTGGCTGCGTGGAAGACGGGCCGGCCCGTCAAAATCGTGTGGAGCCGCGAGGAGAGCATCGTCGGGCATCACAAGCGCCATCCCTTCACGATCCGGGCCAAATGGGGCGCGACGCGGGCGGGGCGCATCGTCGCCGCACAGGTTGACCTGACCAGCGATGCCGGCGCCTACGCCTACACCAGCACCAAGGTGTTGGGCAACGCCGTACTGGCCTGCCTCGGCCCGTATGACATTCCGAACGTGTTGGTCGATGGCCGCACGGTCTACACCAACAACTGCCCCAGCGGCGCGTTCCGCGGTTTCGGCGGGCCGCAGGGCCATTTCGCCGCAGAGATGCAGGTGAACAAGCTGGCGGAAGCGTTGGGCATGGACGCGGTGGAACTGCGCATGCGCAACGTTTGGCGCGAGGGCACGGTTCTGGCGACGCGCAGCGTGCTGCCGGCGGGCTGTACCGCGCCGCAGGTGCTGGAGGCGGCTGCGCTGCATGGCGGCTGGCGGCGCGACGGGGCGAATGGCTGGCGTGCGCCGGCGGATGTCGCGCCGCAAGAGGCGGGACGGCGCGCAGAGCGGCCATTGACCTCGCTGGAGGCATGCCGCGAGTCCGTCGCGTTCGGGCGCGGCATCGCCGTGAGTTTCAAGAACGTCGGCTATAGCCTCGGCGCGCCCGAATCGTGCAGCGCATGGGTGGAATTGCACGGCGCACATGAGATCGAGCGGGCCGTAGTCGGCTGTGTGGGCGCGGATGTCGGGCAGGGGGCGCATACGGTGTTTCAGCGCATCGCGGCTGAGGCCCTGGGCGTCGATGCGCAACAGGTTGAATTGCGCACGGATAACACGGACGTCGCCGGTTCCAGCGGCAGCGCGTCGGCTTCGCGCATGACGTTTATGGCGGGCAACGCGGTCAAGGGCGCGGCTGAGGCGGCGCTGCGCGAGTGGGCGAACGAAGAACGCCCGGCGCGCGCCGAGTATGTCTTTCACCCGCGGCCGACGACTCCCTATGCGCCTCGAACCGGCGAGAGCGACCCCAACATTACCTACGGCTACTGCGCACAGACGGCGGAAGTGGACGTCGATGTGGAGACGGGGCATGTGACGGTGAGGCGGCTGGTCAGCGCCAACGACGTGGGCAGGGCGATCAACCCGCCTCAGGTGGAGGGGCAGATCGAAGGGGCCGTGGCGCAGTCGCTCGGCTGGACGCTGTTGGAGAACTTTGTCCAGAAGGATGGGCGCACCTTGACGGCTCATCTTAGCAACTACCTGATCCCCGGCGTGCTGGATGTGGCGGAAATCGTGGAGCCGGTCATTTTGGAACTGCCCGATCCGCAAGGGCCGCTGGGCGCGCGCGGCATGGCCGAGATGCCGTTTATTCCGACTGCGCCGGCCATCGCCGCCGCTATCCACGACGCCACCGGCGTGTGGATCGATGAACTGCCGTATACGCCGGAGCGGGTGTGGGCCGCGCTGCACGGGCGGTAGGCGCGGCCAACACGTCACGAGTCAGGGTTCACGAGTCAGGCGTCAATTGTGCTGGAATTTCTCTGGGTTCTCTGCGGTATTTTTGCGCTCTTCGCGTCTGTGCGGTTGGCCGTTTCCAAGACAGAGTAGGATATGCATATGCTCCAACCCAAGAGCTATCCTGAGATGATGGGCAAGGCGCTGGTCTTTGAGGCCGAGCCGTTTATCACGATGACGGAGGATGACAACCCCTGGGCGGAAGGTCTGTTCATGGTGGCGGTAATGGGCCTGATGGTCGGGGCGGCGCGGGTGATCGGCTCGCTGCTGCTTTCGGCGAGCATGCCTGATCCGGATGCGTTGCTGGCTGCCATGCTGCAAGGCATTCGCCAGTTGGGACCGCTGGCCGCGACCTTTGGCCTGGACCCGGCTGCGCTGGAAGGGATCGCCCGGCAGTGGCGGGACGTGGGGTTCGACCTGTTTGGCTATGGCTCCGGCTGGATGCGACTGCTGTGGCTCGTGCTGGCGCCCATGTTGTTGATCGGGCGGTGGCTCGTCTTTGGGCTGGCCTGTCACGGCGTAGCCCTGGCGCTGGGCGGCAGCGGCAAGTTGAGCCGGACGTTGGGGGCTACGGCCTTGATGGCGGCCCCGCAGATGCTCCTGCTCCTGCAGGTCGTCCCCTTTGTCTCGGTGAGCGGCCTGTTGCTGACGGCGTGGAGCGTGTTGATCGTCTACCGGGCGGTAGAGGTGAGCCACGATCTGCCGTGGAGAAAGGCGGCGTTTGTGACCCTGACGGCGCTTGCGCTGTTGGCGATCCTGACGATGGCCGGCGGTTTTATGCTGGCGGTAATTGCGGCTGTGTGGGGAGGTGCGGCATGACCGGCGATCCTTCGTTGCAAGAAGGGGCAGGCGTCAACGAGCAAAAGCGGTCGCGCATGGCTGCGTGGCTGCCCACGCGCCGGCAGATGCTCAACGCGCTGCAACTGAACATTGAGCCCGTGGACGGCGCGGTCTTGCCGGACAGCGTGACCTTTGCCGGCATGCGCCAGGGCATGGGGCTGATCGTGGCGGCTGCGCTGGTCGCCGGGCTGCTGCCTTCGTTGCTCGCCTGGACCATGGCGGCGCGCGTGGGGACGGCGACGCCTTTGGCGCAACTGACTCAGTTAGCCGAGACCGGCGCCAATCCCCAGTTGCAAGGGGTAGGGATCGCGCCCGTGTTGGCCGAGACCGCGGCGCTCATCGCCGGGCTGGAGCCCGCTTACTTCCCCGGCTGGCTGGCGGCGGGGATCACGGCGCTGGGCGGATGGATCAACTGGCCGCTGGGTTGGCTGAACATTTGGATCGTGTATGGGCTTGGCGCGCTGTTGCTCGCCAAATTGCTGGGCGCTAAGACTACGCTGCAGCAGTTCTACACGCTGACCAGTTTCGCCTTTTTGCCGCTGGTCTTGACGGCGTTGGGCTTCGTTCCCTGTCTGGGCGCAATAGTGAACGTGATTGCCCTTTTGTGGGCGGCGGCGATCTACGTGGTCGCCGTGCGCGCCGCCACAGGGCTTAGCACGGGCTTGGCGTTTTTATGCGCGCTGTTGCCGGGAGCGGTCGTGGCGATGCTTTCCGCTGCGCTGGCGTTTACCGTGGCGGCAGGCCTGGCGGCGGCGCTGATCGGTTAGCGGGTCGGCAACAGGGGGTAGCCGTAGCGGCGCAGCAACGGCCAACTGAGCAGGGTGACGATGCGCCGGTCGGCCGGTTTCATCTTGTGAATCCAGGCGTCATCCGGCCTGATTTCGACAAGGCCGGAGTCGAAGCGGATGGGGTTGCCGCCGATGGCGTGATTGGGTTCGAGACGCACATGACGGTCACCCTCAAAAGGCAGTTGGGCGGGCGTCTCATTGACGAAACGCAGAATGTCATTGATGGCTTCGACTGGTCGCGCCACGAAATCCTCGTAGCGGAGCAGATGGCGACGGTGCGTGCGGCTGTCGCGCAGCCGGCCAGCGGTGATGTTATGGCGCACCCAGCGTCCAGCGCTCGTCGCGCTGCTATAGTTGATCATCGCAACTTGCGTATCCTGCGTGATTTGTTGGATTCTGCGGCGCTGCCATGAATGGGCGGCTGCCCGAGCGTCGCGCACAAGATGAAGCGGGTAGAGATCGATCGCCGGAATTTGGTTAAGCAGGAAACCGTAGGTCGGCCGTTTGGATGCGTCGACGATCACACGGCAGCCGGTCACTTCCCGGATGGCGCTGTAGAGACGGCTAAGAGCGTCCAGATAAGGTTATAATTGCGCCATAGAACGCCGTCGGAGGAAAGGCGCTGCTCGCAATAAAGCATGTCTATCGGGGATGCTTCGATCCCGCAGCGCTTGCATTTGTTGCAGGTCTATGCCGGGGTAACCGCCAAAGGCCGTGGCAATAATCTCTGACCAGACGGGGCAGCGGCTGATGGTCTGGCCGCAGGCGCAGAGCCGGTCCTCGGCTATGTGCGTCCAGATGTTGTGAATCTCGCTGACGAAGAAGAAACCGTCGATCTGTCCGAGAATGTTGCCGAGAAGGGTGCTGCCGCTCCGTCCGTAGCCGGCAATGTAGAGGACTTTGATGGGCTGAGCGTTCATTACTCCTCCTGTAGTGCTATCTCGCCGGTTACACTCCTGGTTGGTTAGCGGGCCGCTGTTTCGGCGGGCGAGCCAAGCAGCGCGTTCGCCAATTCAGCGCCGGCGACCAGGAGCCCCTGTACCTGGGCGTCGCTGCGCGCCTCGGCGTAGATGCGCAGCACCGGCTCGGTCCCGCTCGGCCGGATCAACAGCCAACTGTCGTCCTGTAGGATATATTTGACGCCATCGCGGCTGTTCACTTCGTGGACAGGCGTGCCGTCAATGGCTGCGGGCGCGGTCGCCAGCAAGCCCTGGACCAGGTCGGCCTTGGTAAAGGGCCGCACAGGCTGGTCGAGCCGGGTGTAGTGAAAGCGGCCGATGTCCGGCGCATCCATCAGCTCGTCCAACTGCTGGGAAAGCGTCTTGCCGCGGGCCGCAACCATCTCGGCTAATAGCAGCCCCATGAGCAAGCCGTCGCCCTCGGGGATGTGGCCGAGCATGCTGATGCCGCCGCTCTCTTCGCCGCCGAGCAGCACCTGCTCGCGTAGCATCCAGTCGCTGATGTAGTTGAAGCCGACCGGCGTTTCGTGGATCGGCAGGTCATAGCGCTGGGCGAGGCGGTTGAGGATCTGCGTGGTGCTCACCGTCTTGACCACGCTGCCGCGCAGGCCGCGGGCGTTCACCAGGTAGTCGAGCAGCAGCGCCATAATGCCGTGCGGATCGATGAAGCGCCCGCCGGGGTCGACCGCGCCGATGCGGTCGGCATCCCCGTCTGTGGCTAGCCCCAGGCGATAGGCGCCGGAGCGCATGGCGTCGATCAGCGGGCCGAGGTGGCGGGCGATGGGTTCGGGGTGAATGCCGTTGAAGCCGGGGTTCATCTCGCTGCGCAGTTCGGTCACGTCGCAGCCCGCATCCTGCAGCAGGCGGCGCAGATGGATGCGTCCGGCCCCGTACATGGCGTCGACGGCGACGCGCAATCCGCCGCGGCGGATTGCGTCGAAATTGACGAGACGGCGCACGTGGGCTTCGTAGGCGGGCAGAGGATCGAAACGCGTGATTTGACCGTTTGCCAGGGCGTCTTCTATCTCGACGCGCTGCGGCGGGGCCTGTTGCGCGGCGAGCCTCGCTTCCACGGCCTTGGCCATGGCGGGCGGGGCGGAACCGCCATACGCGGCCTTGAGCTTGATGCCGTTGTAGCGCGGCGGGTTGTGGCTGGCCGTGATCATGACGCCGGCGTCGGCGCGGCGGTCGACAATGGCATAGCTCACCATCGGCGTAGGCGCGTCGGCCTGCGTCAGATCCGTTTCGATGCCGTTAGCGGCCAAGACTTCGGCCACGGCGATGGCGTAGCGGTCGCTGAGGAAGCGCGTGTCGAAGCCGACGACCATCTTGGGCGGGGCGTCGTTGTCGCTCCGGCGGCCGGCGTTCACCTCTTCGGCGATGGCTTGCGCGACTTTGCGCACGTTGTCGAAGGTGAACTCGTCGCTGATAACGGCGCGCCAGCCGTCTGTTCCGAAGTGAATGGTCATGGACGGCTCTCTCAGGCTGTTTGGGTGCGCTGCCTGCGTAAGAAGGGGGCGTGCCCCAGATAGTGGGCGAGGAAGGCGACGAAGACGCCGAGCATCAAGCCGATCATGCCGGCGATAGCCGGTACCAGCTTCAGGCTGGGGCTGGCGACGGGCTCGGACGGCGGAATCGCAGGCGACCCCATGCGCACCTCGCTGTTGGACGATGACCGCTCTATGCCCAACTCGGCTGCCTTGCTGCTCAGCGCGCTATAGGTATCCCAGGCTAGGTCGTGTTGTTGGATGAGCAATTGCAACTGCGCTTCTTCGGCGACAAGTTCGGCGCGCAGCGTTTGGATCGAACGGTCCAACTCCTCCATCATGCGGGCGAGAGGATCATCAGCCTGTGCGGCGCCGGTTAGTTGGTTCAACTGGGCCATCTCGCCAATCGTGAAGAGATCGGCATAGCTGCGGGCGATGGCCGCCTCCAGCTCAGTCTGCGCGGTGGGTGAATCTTCAGCGGAGGACGAAGGCTCGCGGACGGCGAGTTGATCCAGAAACTGAAAGCCCTCGCCGGCAATCATCGACTGTGATGTATCGGCAATGGCCGCATCCAGTTGGGTGATGTGTTGCTCCAGCGCGGTGATCAGGGCTTGCACATCCGCTTCCTGATCGGCCGCGCTGGGCGGGGCGTCGATCTCGCCTGTAAAGATCAGGCTTTCAGGGCTTATTCCGGCAAAGACGAGATTCTTGAGGATCTGCAGCGCCAGCCTGTTGGACGCAGCCGCAGCATCTCCGCCCGCCTGTATCTGCTCCTGGAGGGCACG
The DNA here is from genome assembly GCA_964649875.1 of uncultured Caldilineaceae bacterium. Taxonomy (GTDB): domain Bacteria; phylum Chloroflexota; class Anaerolineae; order Caldilineales; family Caldilineaceae; genus JASGTU01. The sequence goes on along the minus strand of CAZYSJ010000113.1, from coordinate 5,377 downwards.
CGCCTGCGCCAATTGTTGCTCCGCGTCATTGCGGTCGGTAAACAGCCGGTTAATCTCACTGCTGCGCGCCAGGGACTGCTCCGTTACAACCGCGAGCCTACCCTGGGACTGGGCGTTGGTGAGTTCCGTAAAGAGATCGATGCGGGCGGTGCGGTCCTGGACGGCAATGGTGTCGAGAATGGTATCGCGACCCAACTGCAGGCTGTCACGCAGCAGGACCTTCTCATCGATCTGGCGCTGCAGCGTGTCGATGGGGCTGGTGGCGGTATACGTCTGGAGGGCGGTAAGCGCTGTCTGGTGGGCTGCAGCCGCGCCGTCCAGCTCGACCTGCACCGACTCGAGGACCTCTTGCGGCACCTGTCCAAATACAGTGTTCGCCTGGCGGATGTAGTGTTTGGCCCAGGCATTGGCGATGGTCGCCGCCTTTTCGGGGTCGTCCGCCGTGACTGTGACCCGAATCAGATCACTGGCGGTGCGTCCATCCGATGCCATCAATGTCTCGGCCTGCACGTTTTCCAGTAGCTTTGATGGGACGCGTTCCTCAGCGGAGAGCAAGTCGCCCAACTCCTCGGAGACTGCCTGGGCGATGATGCCGCTGCGTACAAGTGCAACAAGCGCGGCACGGCGAGACACGACGTTGGTTCCCTGGCTATCCCCCGAAATGCTGACGCGCTGGTCCAACGCAATCTCGCTGAAGAGCCGCGCCATCACGATGTCCGCCCTGGCTTCGTATTGCGGCGTTGCGATTGTGCGCAGAACGATGACGCCCAGGCCGGCTGCCACAGCAGCAACCACGCCGAGCAATAAGATCTCTTTCCACCAGGCAATCAGGATGTCGAGATACTTGCGGAGGTCGATCTCGTCGTCGTAAGGGCTGTATGCCGGCTGCATTTCCTTGACGTTCGAAGTTACGGCCGGATCTGTGGCGCTCATATGGCGTATTTCCTCTCAAAACGACGTCCGTACACCGGCGACGAATCATTCTGCCGCCGCGGCGCGGACGTTGGTTGCATGGATGCTGTTGTCAATATCGATCTCTATGTTCTGCTGCGGCCATCCTGCTAGAGCGGCAGACCGTTCCGTCTGAGGAATTGTATAGCAGACACATGGAAAGCGGGAAGTCGCGGGATGCAAGAACTTAGTATGCCCCTCGACCGCGCAGCACGACGGCCACTGTGCGCCACAGAATTTCGATGTCCAGCCACCATGAATAGTGCTGAATGTAATAGAGGTCTTGATCCGTGTGGAGATGCATGGGGTTGTCGCTGCGACCGTTGACCTGCCACCAGCCGGTGATGCCCTGCGGGACGGCAAACCGTTTGCGTTGCCACGGCTCGTACTTCTCGACCAGCCACGGCAGTTCCGGACGCGGACCGACCAGGCTCATGTCGCCTTTAAGGACGTTGATGAGTTGCGGCAGTTCGTCGATGCTGGTGCGGCGGATGAATCGCCCGATGCGCGTGATGCGCGGGTCCCCGGCGTATTTGAAGAGCAGATGACCTTCGCTGTCGCGCTGGTTGACGAGGTGTTGGAGTTTGTCCGCGTTGACCACCATCGAACGGAATTTGAGCATGCGGAAAAGCCGGCCGTTTTCACCGACTCGTTCAGCCTTGTAGAAGATCGGGCCGCGATCCTCAAGTTTGATGGCGATGGCGACGGCGAGCATGATCGGGGAGAGCAGCAACAGGCCGGCTCCGGCGAGCACGATGTCCATCAGACGCTTGCCAAAGCGCTGGAAGCCGTCGATGGCCGGGTCGCGCAAGCCGATCAGGGGCAGGCCGCCGACGCTTTCGATGGTAGCCCCATGAAAAGCCAGGTCGAAGTAATCGGGCACGATATGCACGCGCAGGGGCAGTTCATTTAGGCGCGCCACGAGGTTGGCCAGCCGGGCATGCGCATGGAGCGGCAACGCAATCACGACTTCGTCGATATGATGCGCTTCAGCGATCGCAACGGCGTCGTCCAGGAAACCGAGCACCGGAACACCGTCGATCGAGCGCTGCTGTTTGGACGGATCGTCGTCGACGTACCCGACCACTTCCAGGCTCGACCAATGCTGTTGATCGAACTCCGCCACTAGTTTCCTGCCCACGCGGCCGGCCCCAACAATAAGCGCCCGCGTGACGCCGCTGTTCGATGCGCGCCGCAGCCGGAACCAAAGGCGCAGCAGCACGCGATAGCCGACGAGCAGCACAATGGCGAGTACGAAGAAATAGGCAAAGGTCAGTCGGGGCAGTTCCTTCTTGGCCAGGTAGAGCATCCCGGCAAAGGTCAGCGTGGCAACCGTGTGGCTGAAGAGGACGCGTTGGAACTCCTCGAACCAGAAAACGATCCGCCGCGGCGTGTAGACGGAGGCAAAGAGCATGCTCAACGCCCAGACAACCCCCACGGCGATATAGAGCGGGAAGGTGGGCACATAGACGATGGTAGACGCCCATTCCGGCAAAAGCGACTGACCTATGGGCAACACAAAACGCAGACGCACGGCCAGAGCCAGTGCAAGCTGTACCAAGGCCATGTCGACGAGGAAGAGCGTCACCAGATAGTTGGTGCTAAAGCGCTTGAACATGATTCCCTTGGAACTATATCTGCTGACCTGAAGGCAATTGACAGACACGAACAGCCATCGCATTCGCCGGCTGCATACGCACACACAGACTCTCAACGTGTAGGCTGCTGCACGGCGCCGGCGCCAATTCGCCCGTATTTTAGCACCGAACGAAGGCGACCGGCAACTGGCAGACTGTCGCAGGTGTATGCAGTACCGATTATGGGTGCGCAACAGTCAGCCTAAGCCGTGCAGCGGTGAAGGGTCTGACCGACAGGCGGATGCTTAGCTTTTAGCCTCAAGGCCCTGCGCAGAGTCATAACGCCGGTCGATTTGGCCATATTCGCCACTCGCAGTATTCTAACAAGTAGGGAGTGCGCAAGCGATTATCCCTGCTCCCTACACCACTTACAATCTCATAACACCGCGCAAGACGCGCTGGACAAGGAGTATAAAACCATGATCTCCCGATGGTGGATGGCCTTGGCGTTTGTCTTGGTCTTGAGCGTATCGCTTGTTCTGAGCGGCGCCGTAGGTTCGGCGGGCGATAGCGTCGGCAGCGCTCTATTCCTGCCGATGGTCTCGCAGGCCGGACCATCCATCACCCCGTCTTTGGCGCCTACTGAAGCCCCGACACAACAGACTACACCCGTCCCCACCGATTCGCCGACAGAGCTTCCGACAGACGTTCCCACCCATGCGCCGACAGATGGGCCTGTAGAGACGCCATCTACACCCGCTGCAACGGCAACCAACACTCTAATACCGCCCACACCTACTAACACGCCCATACCGCCTACCCCTACTAACTCGCCAACAGCGACCAAAACGCCCATGCCGCCTACCCCTACTAACATGCCCACGGCAACCAGCACGCCTATACCTCCCACGAAAACGCCCACAGGCGATATGATCCTCATCACCGCAGGCGAGTTTGAGATGGGATGTGATGAGGAGCGTGAGGCCTGTACCTTGGCAAACGAAAAGCCTTTGCATACTGTCTATCTCGACGCCTACGAGATTGACAAGTACGAGGTGACAAACGCACGCTACCAGGCCTGCGTGGAGGATGGCGTTTGTTACGGAGCCAAGCAGTCTTCTATCTCCTAACGGCGTTCCATACTTTGGCGAGGACGCTTTCGATAATTACCCGGTTATCAACGTGACCTGGGAACAGGCCAACGCTTTCTGCGAATGGGAAGACTCGCGGCTGCCCACGGAGGCGGAATGGGAGAGGGCGGCTCGGGGCAACGCGGACACCCGCATTTTCCCGTGGGGTGACGATGAGCCGACTTGCGAGCGGGCGAACGGAATGTTCGATTACGACTACGCCTTGTATGATACGGCTGAGGTGGGCAGCTACCCAACCGGCGCCAGCCCCGACGAGTTGATGGATATGAGCGGCAATGTACTGGAATGGGTGAACGACTGGTATGACGCAAATTACTATGCAAGTTCGCCCACGAACAATCCCACCGGACCGACAACCGGTGATACACACGTGCTTCGCGGCGGTTCGTGGATGAGCCCACGGCAGCATGTGCGCATTGCATACCGCGGCAACGGCACGGTGCACACCGAACTCAACCAGATCGGCTTTCGCTGCGCGCGCAGCTATACCGTCGGCGAGTGACGGCTTAAAGGGTTGCATTGCCGGGAGGATAATGGCGGCAGTAGGGGAATTGCCCACAGAGTACGATGTCACGAATTCTTAGGGAAACTGTCACCCTGAACGAAGTGAAGGGCCTGGACGTCATTCCCTAGGAACTAGCGGAATTGTACTTGATGGGGCAGTTCCCCCCGCTTTGTTTTGAGCGCGAGAAGCGTGTTACCATGCGGCTATGCGCGTGAAGCGGTGGATCGACCCAACCTTTGCAGTGGAACTTCTCTTGCTGGCGCTGGCCGCGCCGGCCCTGTACTTCCCCGGCTGGTTTCCGGCGTGGGCGCCCTACGCCGCATTCGGCGCGCTGATTGCCGGTTGGGTCTGGCGCCGTTACCGGCTGGGCGTCTGGTACGCCCCCACGCCGGCGGACTGGCCCATCTTCTTTCTGTTTGGCGTGATGCTGCCCGTGGCTGTCTGGGCAGCCCCTGGCCCGCTGCGCGAGCAATATTCGATCCCGCGGGCCTATATTCTGCTGTGGAACTTCTGCCTGTTCTGGACGGTCGTGACGCACGCCAGCCGCAGCCGGCAGTCAGCGGAGTGGGCGTTGGGCGGTTTTGCGCTCAGCGCGCTGGGGATTGCGCTGGTAGCGCCGCTGGGCATGAACTGGCTGTACAAGTTCCCCGGGGCGGAGCGGGCGCTATCCGCCATTCCGAGCCCGCTGCTGGGCGTGTTCCAAGGCGCGGAGAGCGGATTTCACCCCAACCAGGTGGCGGGCACGCTGCTCTATGCCTTTCCGCTGCTGTTGGCGATCACGGCGGCAGATGCCATCCACCGCCGAAGGACGTTGGCTTCGCGGTTGGTGACGTGGCTGGTCTGGGTCTCGACGCCGGTAGCCGGCCTGGCGCTGCTGCTGACGCAGTCGCGGTCGGCCCTGTTGGGGCTGATCGTCGGGTTGGCGGTGATGGCGCTGCTCCCGTGGCGGCGGGGACGTTGGTCGCTGGTCGTGGGCGTAGCCGCGCTTCTCGCGGTTGCGCCTTTCGCTCCGCCGGGCCTCGTAGACGCCATCGGCGATTCCCCGCCGGTCGAGGCGTTGGGCGGAACGAGCACGCTGGGTTTCCGGGAAGATGTGTGGACGCAGGCGATCGCAGGCATCCAGGACTTCCCGTTTACAGGGATGGGGCTGAACACGTTTCGCGAGGTCGTGTTCCTGCTCTACCCGATTGGCG
>CAZYSJ010000112.1:0-14648 GCA_964649875.1 uncultured Caldilineaceae bacterium | reverse complement strand
CTTTCCCAAGCACTACCGCTTCAACGCCAATGAGCCGCCGCATTTCGCCTATGAGCGCAAGACCGACGGCAGTTGGGACTTCAAGCGCTTCAACCCGGAGTTCTGGCGGCATTTGGAGACGCGTGTCGGCCAACTGCGCGACCTGGGCATCGAAGCCGACCTGATCCTCTTCCATCCCTATGACCGCTGGGGCTTTGCCGATATGGGCGCGGAGAACGACGACTTCTATCTGCGCTACGCGGTTGCGCGGCTGGCGCCTTACCGTAATGTTTGGTGGTCGATGGCGAACGAGTACGACCTGATGGAGAGCAAGAGCATGGCGGATTGGGATCGCTTCTTCCGCGTGGTGCAGGAGAGCGACCCCTATCAGCATCTGCGCTCGATCCACAACTGCCGCGGCTTCTATGATCACAACAAGCCGTGGGTGACCCATCAGAGCATCCAGCATTCGGACCTAGAGGCTGTGCGCGACTGGCGCGAGACCTATCGCAAGCCGGTGGTGGTGGACGAGTGCAAGTACGAGGGCAACATCGAGATGGCGTGGGGCAACATCAGCGCCCTGGAGATGGTGCATCGTTTCTGGCAGGGGACGGTCGGCGGCGGCTACGTGGGTCACGGCGAAACCTATCTGCACCCGGAGGACATCCTCTGGTGGGCGAAGGGCGGCAAGCTGCACGGCGAAAGCCCGGCGCGCATTGCCTTCCTGCGCAAGCTGCTGGAGGAAAATGCGCCGCATGGGCTGGACCCGCTGCCGCCTGTCGGGCGTTGGGTGCGCCGCGACCGGGCTCGTTCCGGCGATTCCTACTACCTGTTCTACTTCGGCATCGCCCAGCCCGGCCGTTTCGAGTTTGAGCTGCCTGAGGACAAGCAATACAAGCTCGACATCATCGATCCATGGGGCATGACGATCACGCCCGTGGAAGGGACGTATAGCGGCAAGTTCGTGTTGGATAACCTGCCCAGCAAGCCGTACCACGCTGTGCAGGCGCGAAAGGTGGAATAGGCCGGACGGGCGGCGGCGCTGCTCCTCGGCCCCGGAGAAGGAGGTTCTATCTGCATCAGAACTGCGCTGGAGATCGACGACTGTGAAAAATGACACAAGAAGCAGGATCATTTACAGTACCCCAACAAGGAGACTCAAGATGAAACGTTCTGTATGGTTGGTAGCGCTGTTGGCGCTCGTAGCGCTGGCGCTTGTTGCCTGCGGCGCGCCCGCAGCCCCGGCCGGCGAGGCCGGCGGCGCCGGCGAAGCGGCCGCGGGAGAAGCTGCGCCCGGGGAAGGCGTCATGACCGATGTCGGCACCCCGCGCAGCGAGACGCTGATCTTCCAAACCTTCGACCGTAAGGCCGCCAACCCGGACCAAATGAATCCGTTGATGTCATATGCGGTTTGGCGCGGGTTCCGCGAACTGGGCTGGGGCTATCTGTGGGAGACGGACACCGGAACCGGCGAGTCCTACCCGGAACTGGCTGAGAGCATGCCGGAGGTGCTGAACGACGAGTACACCAAGTTCCGCATCAAGCTCAAGGAAGGCATCTACTGGAGCGACGGCGTCGAGTTCACCACCGACGACATCATCTATACGTTTGACGCCTACTTCAACGGCATCGGCAAGCTGACGAACGGCAACATCAGCCGCATCACCAACTACATCAAGAGCTACGAGGCGATCGACAAGTACACGTTCGAGGTGGAGACTGTCGAGCCCGCCTACGACTTCACGACGGTGATGGGCGTATACACCTGGGCGTCGGCCTTCATCCCCGTGCCCAAGCACATCTTCGAGCAGCAAGAAGACCTCGCCGCTTTCCGCAACACCTACCCCGTCACGCTTGGGCCGTATTTCGTCAAGGAATATGACCCCAACGGCTTCTGGCAGTTGTGGGAACGCCGCGAGGACTGGGAGCGCTCGGCCTGGGGTTGGATGGGCGAGCCGAAACCCAAGTGGGTGCTGTACAAGGACTTCGGCCCTGAGGAAAGCCGCGTGCTGGCCTTCGTGCAGAACCAGTATGACGTCGACACCTTCATGAGCCCGGACAGCATCAAGGGCGCGCAACAGCGCAACGACAAGATCACGACCTTCTCGGACAAGATGCCCTACCACAACATGGACGACGCCTGCAGCTACGGCGTGCTCATGAACATGCACAAGGCGCCCCTGGATAAGCCGGAAGTGCGCTGGGCGCTGGCCCTGTCGTTGGACCTGAAGGATGTGGGCATCAACTCGGTAAGCGGCGAGTTCAAGGCTTCTCCGCTGCCGATGGTCGATACGCAGATTCTGCGGCCCATCTACTTTGATCCGATGATCCCCTGGTTGAACGAGTTCACCTTGGCCGACGGCTACAAGCCGTTCGATCCCGAGTTCGGCAGCGATCTAGTCGAGCGACTGCGCGAGATGGGCGTCGCCGAGTCCGAACTGCCCACCACGCCGGAGGAGATCTCCACCAACTTCGGTATCGGCTACTGGAAGTACGACCCGGCCGAGGCTGAGAAACTGATGGCCTCGGTGGGCATGAACAAGAACGCCGACGGCTTCTACACCCTGCCCGACGGCACGGTGTGGGAACTGGAATTGGTCATTCCGGGCGACTGGAACAAGGTCATGCAGCGCGTAGGCTTCTCGATCGCCGACAGCTGGCGCAAGGCCGGCTTCCAGGTGAACGCGCGCCAGGTTGACAACGCCGAGTTCGGCAACGTGCAGAACACCAACGCTCTGCTCACTTCCATGCTCAACTGGACCAACTGCATCTTCACGCCCAACTATCTGAACTCTTGGTTCAGCATCGCGCCGGAATACATTATGGAGCCCGACTCGACCGAGTTGATCACCGGCAATATGTGGCGCTGGGAGAATGAGCGGGCGTTCGAGCTGATTGCCGAGAGCAAGACCATGCCCACGACTGACCAGAGATTCCGCGACATCGGCGTGGAAGTTCTCAAGGAATTCGTCACGGACATGGCTTACATCAACATCATGAACATCCCGACCACCATCCCCACCAACGAGTACTATTGGACCGGCTACCCCAAACAGGATAACTACTATGCAGTGCCGTATTCCTGGTGGAGTTCAGCCAAGGAGATGGTTCTCAACGTCGAACCGACCGGAATGAAGTAAGCGTGTAAGCATGTATATGCGGCGGCGGGGCAGCCTACGGAGCGCCCCGCCGCCGCCCTAGGATGGAGCCATCTATGGGACTATTCCAGTATATAGCTTCGCGCGTGGGGGTCTATTTCTTTGTCCTGTTTATCGGGATATCGGTGACGTTTTTTCTGCCGCGCTTTATGCCCAGCGACCCGATTGAGAACTATATCTCTCAATTGCAGAACCAAGCTGGACAAGCGATGAACCCCGACGACATCGCCGAGCTTCGCGAAACTTTGGCGGAATTATACGGCCTGGAGGGTTCGCTCTTTTCGCAGTACGTAGGCTATCTCAAACGGGTATTTTTGACCTTTGATTTTGGACCGTCCTTCTCGTCGTTCCCTAGGCCGGTGACGGAGTTTATCTTGCAGGCGTTGCCGTGGACGCTTGGGCTGTTGTTGACGACGACCACGTTTGCCTGGATCATCGGCAACACCGTCGGGCTGCTGGCCGGGTTCTTCCACAATAAGCGCGCGGCCACAATCCTAGAGGTGATCGGGGTGACGATCTATCCGATCCCATACTATATTCTGGCATTGGTATTCATCCTGGTGCTGGCGTACATCTTCCCGATCTTCCCCCTTTCGACCACGATCCGGCCGGGGCCGTTAACGTTCGAGAAGATCAAGAACATACTTTACAATTCGGTCTTGCCTGCCCTTACGCTGATTACGGCGGGCTTTGGCTGGAATATTTTGAGCATGAAATCGCTCTCCTACGCCACCAAGCAAGAGCCGTTTGTGAACTTCGCCCGCTTGAAGGGGACGCCGCCTCGCACCATGATGGTGAGCTACGTCTTCCGAAACGCGCTGCTGCCGCAAATCACGGCGCTGGCGCTTTCGATGGGGTCGATCTTCAATGGCGCCTTGCTCACGGAGATGCTCTTTTCCTATCCGGGGCTTGGCTTGCTCATGCGCAGTGCAGTGGGCAGCGGCGATTACAACATGCTGTACGGCACGATCACGATGACAATCATTGCTGTGGCGACGGCCACGCTGCTCATCGATCTGCTCTACCCGCTGTTTGACCCGCGCATTCGCTACAGGTAATGACAATGACTTCTACAACCGACCTCAAGAGCAACGACATAGCGTCTGCGGAACGAAAAGATACAGGCTATCGCCGGCGTCTTCGGCTTAATCTGCGTCTCCGTCTGGGGCTTACGATCCTGGCGATCTTGGCGATCAGCAGCTTCACCCTGCCGTTTTTCACCGACGTTAATCCGTCGGAGCAGGGCACGTATATGAAGAACTTGGCGCCTAGTTGGGAGCATCCGCTCGGCACGAATACGCAAGGGCAGGACATCTTCTGGTTCCTGATTTTTTCGATTCGCAATTCGCTGATGTTGGGGATCTCGGTGAGCATTTTCGTCACCATCATCTCGACACTGGTGGGGCTGAGCGCCGGCTATATCGGCGGCTGGTATGAACGGTTTGTGATGCTGATCACCGACTCGTTCATTACCATCCCGGTGTTTCCTATCCTGATTGTGCTGGGCGCGTTGGTGCGCGGGCGCACTTCGTTTTGGGTGGTGGGCGTGCTGCTGGTCATCTTCGGCTGGGCGTGGGGCGCGCGCACGGTGCGTTCTATGGCGCTGTCGATCCGCGAGCGCGAGTTCATCAATATGGCGCGCTTTTCCGGGGCCAGCACGTTTGACATCATCCTCAAAGAAGTGTTCCCCTATGTCTATGCCTATATGGTAGTCGGCTTCATCAACACCATCCTCTTTGCGATCAACACGGAAGCCGCACTCGCCGTGATTGGCCTGTCCAAAGTTGAGGTGCCGACGCTGGGATCGATCATCTTCTGGGCGCTCAACTACAACGCCATGTTCGTTGGGCAGTACACATGGATTGTGGCGCCGGTTGTGGCGACGGTCCTTCTCTTCTTGGGCCTGTTCCTCACCTCCACCGGTTACAACGAACTGTATGCAGCTAGGCGAGGACAGTCATGATCAAGCTGAACAATATTGTTGCAACCTATACCACCGTACGCGGGCAGGTGGACGCAGTCGACGGGGTCAACCTGGAAATACCATCGGGGACGATCCTGGGCATCGCCGGCGAATCCGGGTGCGGCAAATCGACGCTGCTCAAGATACTCTACGGCGACATCACCTATCCGCTGTCCCTCAGCTCGGGCGGCGTCGAGTACGGCATTCAGGATGCGCAAGGCGTCGAGATAACCACCCAGAATATACGCGATCACTGGTTCCGGCGCATCGCCTACATCCCCCAAAGCTCGATGAGTTCGCTCAATCCTGTGATTCGCATTCGCCGGCAGTTTGTCGATTTTCTCGACCCCGACACGGATCGGGCGCAGGTGCTCGAGCAAGTGCGTTCTTACATCCAGCAGTTGGACTTGCCGCCCGAGGCGCTCGACGCCTACCCGCATCAACTTTCGGGCGGCATGCGCCAGCGCATTATGGTCGCCATGGCGACGTTCTTTCACCCCGACATCATCTTGGCTGACGAACCGACGACGGCGCTAGACGTGGTGGTGCAGAAGGGCATTTTGCTTCTCCTGGCCGAGATCCAAGAGGAGATGCAGAACACGATCTTCTTCGTCTCGCATGATATGGGCGTGCACTACCAGATCAGCCACAAGATGCTGATCATGTACGCGGCCAAGGCGGTCGAATACGGCGATTCGAGCGACGTCTTCGAGCGGCCGTTGCACCCATATACGAAGCTCCTGACCGAGTCGCTGCCTACGATTGGCGATGATCATCTGCGCCAGGGCGTGGCCGGAAGACCGCCGAGCCTGTGGGATGAACTGCATGGATGCCGTTTTGCGCCGCGCTGCCCGCTCGCCACGGATATCTGCCGGAGCGACGAGCCGCCAATGGTCGAGTACCGGCCGGCCCATTTTGCGGCTTGCCACCATGCCGACAAGAACCTGTAGCCCAGAATGGTGCGTCTATGAAAACTATCTTGCATACGGAAAATCTGCACAAGGTCTATAAGCTGGGCAGCCTTTTGCGCCGCGTCAGCATCAACGCCCTCGACGATGTGAACCTGACGGTGCAGAGCGATGAACCGGTGATCATCAGCCTGGTCGGCGAGTCGGGAAGCGGCAAGACCACACTGGCGAAAGTGATCTTGCGCCTGGTGGACCCGTCGAGCGGCAGCGCCATGATCTATGACCAGGTGGTAGCCGGCGCCGGACAGAAGCCCAAGCATCGCGAATACCTTAGCCGGGTGCAGCCGATCTTCCAGAACCCCTTCGAGGCCTTCAGCAGCTACCGCACGGTCGATTCGTATCTGGAGACCACAGCCTATCGCGTCAGCGGGCTGAACCGCAAGGACGGCGTCGCGGCGATGGAGAGCGCGTTGGCGTCGGTCGGGCTGAAATATGCCGACGTGCGCGGCAAGTATCCGAACCAGTTCTCCGGCGGCGAGCTGCAGCGCGTGTCGATTGCGCGCGCCCTCATCCCGCACCCGGAGATCATCATCGCCGACGAGCCGGTCAGCATGATCGACGCATCGCTGCGCATGAACATCATCAACTTATTCCTCTCGCTCAAGCAGGACTACAAGACCAGCTTCCTCTACATCACGCACGATCTCGCCACGGCCTACTATATCAGCGACTTCATCGCCGTGATGTACCGCGGGACGATTGTCGAGTTCGGCAAGGCGAGAGGCGTGCTGACCGATCCGCAACACCCCTATACGCGGCTGCTGCTGGAGTCGATCCCGTCGGTGCGGCGCAAGTGGGAGCGCAAGCGCTTGGCGTTGTCGGACATCGAGACGAAGGAATACCGTTTTGAGGGCTGCAAGTTCCGCAACCGTTGCCCGCTTGCCGAGAGCATCTGCGATGAGCAGCGCCCGCCCGCGGTGGTGAAGCCCGACGGCCGCGAGGTCTACTGCCACTTTGCCTGAGGCGCATGTCGCCTCATCACGCGGACACATTGTTGATTCGCCACACAACATCAGTCGAGGAGCGCATTACCAATGGAATTGAACAGCCGGCAGGTCGAACAGTGGGGCATCTTTGAGGCGACCTTGGACGGCCCCAGCGACGGCAACCCATATCGCGATGTGGAACTATCGGCGCGCTTCGAGTGCGGCGACCACATACTGGAGCCGGAAGGCTTCTATGACGGCGACGGCGTCTATCGGGTCCGCCTGATGCCGGATCGGCAAGGGGAATGGCGCTTTGTGACGCGCAGCAATGTCGCGGAGTTAGACGGGCGCAGGGGGACGTTTACCTGTGTCGCCCCGTCTGCGGGCAACCGCGGGCCGGTCTATGTGCAGGATGGACGCTCATTTGCCTATGCAGACGGCACGCCCCATTGGTCTGTGGGCACGACTTGCTACGCCTGGATTCACCAGAGCGAGGAACTGCAAGAGAAGACGCTGGAGACGCTGCGCAGCGCGCCCTTTAACAAGATGCGCATGTGCGTTTTCCCCAAGCATTTCCCCTATAACGAGAACGAGCCGGCCCTCCATCCATACGACGTCGACGCCAACGGCAAGCGCGATTTCAGCCGCCCGAACCCGGCCTTCTTCCGCCATCTGGAACGGCGCGTGCTTGACCTGCAGCGCCTCGGTATCGAGGCGGACATCATCATCTTCCACCCGTATGACTGGTGGGGATACGCCACGATGAGCGCCGACGAGAACCGGCGCTATGTGCGCTATCTCGTGGCGCGGCTCGCCGCTTTCCGTAATGTGTGGTGGTCGATGGCGAACGAGTACGACTTCATGCTCAAGACCATCCCGATGGAACTGTGGGATGAGCTTTTCCAGACGGTGGAGCGCTGTGATCCTGCCGGGCATCTTCGCTCGATTCACCAGGCGCTACAGGATTACGACTACACCAAGCCGTGGGTGACGCACGCCTCGATTCAGAAGTGGGACATTCACCAGACCAAGGCTTGGATCCACGACTACGGCAAGCCCGTTGTCAACGACGAGCCGGAGTACGAAGGGGACATCCCGCACGCTTGGGGCAATATCTCGGCGCGCGAGCTGGTGCACCGCTTCTGGTACATCTTCGCCAATGGCGCCTACGCCGGTCATGGCGAGACCTACCTGCATCCGGAGGATGTCCTGTGGTGGTCAAAGGGCGGCGTTCTTCACGGGGAGAGCGTCCCCCGCATTGCGTTCCTGCGCCGCATCATGGAGGAAGGGCCGGCGGGCGGGTTGACGCCGATGGAGGACGCGTGGTTCTGGGAGCGCATGGCCGCGGGCATGAACGGAGCTTACCGCCTGATCTACTTCGGGGCGCACCAACCGCGGCTGTGGTCCGAGGGGATGCCCGAAGACGTTCCCTATCAGGTCGACGTGATCGATCCCTGGGAGATGACGATCACGCCGCTGGAGGGGACGTTCCAGGGCAAGCAGACGTTTGAACTGCCGGGCAAGCCGAACCTGGCGCTGCGCATTCGTCCGGTAGGCTAGTGCTCTGGTAACTATGGTTCTGTCATTCTGACGACCGGGTGGAGGAAGAATCTGTTCGTCCGCCACACGGGGATTCTTCGCCTTCGGCTCAGAATGACAACTGCACTAATTATGTTGACAGAGAGCTAGTGTAGCGCTCGTCACCCAACGAAGATCTGCGAGATCGAGCGGCCGGCAACGCCATAGAGCGCCGGCCGCCCGTTTTGTTTGGCGTCTATTGCGGTGCGATGAACTCGCCGGCGTCCTCTGCGGCTTGGCGCGCTTGCTCTAGGGCGAGCGCGAACGCCTCGATTTCGTCAGGCGAGCGCAGGAAACGATCCACGGCATTGTCCACACGGCCCCACATAGACTCGGGCACGCCCAACACATACAAGGGCGTTACGTCTTGCGCGCCCGCCATTAAGGCGATGCCGCGCTGCGTCACCTCGGACAACTGCGCGCCGTCCCCTGGGCTTTGGGCGGGGGCGAGGTCGGGCGCGTTGGCGCTGATCTGCTGGGCCATGACGGACTGCGCCTCGGCTGAGGCGGCGAACTCGACAAAGGCGAGCGCTACATCGCGATGCTCGGCGTTGACCGGGACCATGTAGCCGTAGGCGGTCAGCACCTCGGCAGGCGGCATGCTTGGGTCGATCACCGGAAAGGGGAAGAAGTCGAGGTCCTGCAAGAGTGTAGGCGGCAGGTAGCCCAGCCACGAAGGGCTGGTGAGGGTCATAGCCGCCTTGTCCACGTAACCGATGCCTATCTGGTCCGTGATAACAGCCATTAAACTGTCTGTGGCGTCCAGTCGCTCCGAGTGCTCGGTGAAGTAGCCCTGCTGCAACATCCACGACCACAACTCCAGCACGCTCACCACGCGTTCGTCGGTATACGGAATTTCGCCGTTGAGCAATTGGCGATGGAATTCGCCGCCGTTGAGGCGCAGGTCCAGGTAGTCCAGCCACAGGCTGCTGAGCCACACGTCGTCGCCGGCCAGGGAAAGGGGCGTGACGCCGTTGGCGAGCAGCGTGTCGCACAACTCGGTGAACTCGCTCCATGTGGCGGGCGGCTGCAGGCCGTATTGGTCGAACACGGCGCGGTTGTAGTAGACGGCTGACCAGGTGTAGCCGATGGGCAGGAAGAACTGCTTGCCGTTCGCCGCGCTCAACGCTTGGAAGCCCGCCGGGTAGTGCTCCAGCAGGCCGGATTGTTCCCAAATGTCGGTCAGGTCGACCAATTGTCCCTGCTCTATGGCGCGTGCCAGGGGATAGCCCGCGGTCATCACCATCAGGTCGGGCGACGGGGGCTGGGCGAGGTAGTCGCCCGGCATCTGGACGTAGGGCGCGCGTTGGAAGGTGACGTGCGGATGCAGGGCGCTGAACTGCTCCAGCAGCGACTTTTCGGCGTGGCTCCAGGAGCCTTCCATATCGTACGTCACCAGCGCCAGTTCGACCGGCGCGATGGGGGTGGGTTCGGGGCGTCCGCCCAGAAAGCCGCAGCCGGCTGTTATCGCGCTCAGCGCCGTCAATGCCAAGAGCGCAAGCAGCGTTCGCGTGAGTTTCGCCGTCATATCATGTCTGCCCTTTCAATGGGGTCGGGTTCCCTGTTGGATGCTCGCCTGAAGACCTTGCCCTCTTCCAGGGAGTCGAAAACTCCCTGGAAGACATTTTTGCGCAAGGCGACTCGTTTTGCGAATTCGTTACAGTCGGGCCGCCGCCTCAGGCCGCTCGCGCACGAAGTCGTCCCAGCCGCCCAGGTGACGTTGCAGGCGGCCTTCTTCCAGCTCCCAGATCTCGTTGGCGAAGCGGCGGATGAAGTGGCGGTCATGCGACACGGCGATGATCGGGCCGCGGAACGCCAGCAGCGCCTGCTCGAAGCGCTCCAGCACGTCCATGCTCACATGGTTGGTCGGCTCATCCAGCAGCAGCAGGTTGGCCTGCCGTGCGATGAGGCAGGCGATCTGGAGCTTGCGCTTCTGCCCGACGCTGAGGTCGGCCACATGGCGCAGCAGCTCCGGGTAGGTGAACAGCCCGTAGCCGAGCAGTTCTGCCTTGATCTCTTCCGGGTCGCCGCTGCGCCCGTTCTTGTAGGCTTCCAGCGCGGTCCGGTTCTGCTCGCGCAGGGTCTCCTGCTCCTGGTCCAGGTGGCCGATGACGACGGAGCCGCCAATGCTGACTGACCCGGCGTCGGGGCGTTCGAGGCCGGCGATGATCTTCAGGAGCGTACTTTTGCCCGCGCCGTTCGGGCCGACGATGACGGCGCGCGTGTGTGCATCCACCGTCAGGTCGACGCCCGCCAATACCTGTTTGGGTCCGTAGCGCTTCTCGACGCCGGAAACGACGAGCGGCGCGTTGGATACCATCGCCTGCGGGTCGAAGCTGGGGTTGATGCGCAGCTCGTGCGGCGGCCTGGGGATGGGGTCTTCCTCGATGCGGCGCAGCCGTTCTTCGGCGGCATGCACATTGCGCGCGACCGCCGTGTCCACCCGTTCGGCCTTGAAGGTGGCGAGGAATTTGTCGTTGTCGCGCGGGGGGCGGTTATGCGCCACCTGCCGCGCCTTGCCCTTGATCACCTTGCGCAGCTCGATGATCTCCTCTTGCTGCCTGGCGTAGGCCTCCTCCCAGCGGGCGCGTTCGACGGCTTTTTGCTGGGCGTAGAAATCGTAGCTGCCCGCGTAGAGCTTGGCCTCGCGGCTGTGCTCGTCGATCTCGACGATGGCGTCTACCGTGCGATTCAGGAACTCGCGGTCGTGGGACACCACCAACATGCCGCCATGAAAGGCGTGCAGATACTCCTCCAACCAGTCGATGGCGCTGAAGTCGAGGTGGTTGGTCGGCTCGTCCAGCAAGAGGAGGTCGGGCGATGCCAGCAACAGCCCGGCCAGGCCGACGCGCACTTTCTCGCCGCCGGAGAGCGTAGACGCCGGCCGATCGCGCGGCAGGTCGTCCAGCTCCAGCCCGGCCATAACCTGGGCCATGCGCTGCTCGCGTTCGTAGCCGCCGCGCCGCTCGAAAGCCTCGGCCAACCGTCCGTATTCGTCGAGCAGGGCGAGATCGTCATGGTTGGCGGCGATTTCCGCCTCGAGGGCGCGCAGGCTCGCCTCCATCTCGCGCAGCGAACCCATGGCCTGGTCCAACAGCGCTTCGACGGAAAGTCCTGCCGTGTTGGCGAGCGTCTGCGGCAGGTAGCCGAGTTCGGCCCCTGTTGCCAACCGGATCTGCCCGCCGTCCGGCTCCAGCTCGCCGGCGATGAGCTTGAGCAGGGTGGATTTGCCGGCGCCGTTCGCGCCCACCAGCCCGACCTTTTGGCCGGGCGCGATGGTCAGGCTGACACGGTTGAGCACCTCGGTGTCGCCGTAAGCCTTGGATACGTCGAGTACACTTACTAGCATCACGTCCCTCTCTGTGCGTCTGGAAGGGCCGAGGAGGGCAGCGGGTCCGCAGCAGCGATTGTGCACGGGCGTGACGCCGGAAGAGCGGGCAACACGAAGGGACAGTGCGACAAAAGGAAACGGCCACGGGCGCTGCACGCCTGTGGCCGTAATTGATGGCAAATGCCGGTCGTTCGGATCGGAACCGCAGACGTTACCGCGTGATGGACTCACATCCCATGAAGCCGATTCGCTTCGTCATTCGTTCACAACCTCGCGTGGGCTAGTCTGCCGATCCGGATGGTGGAGAGCGTAACATAGGCGGGGCGGGCGTGTCAAACACGCTACCCCCATCGAAATGCTTAACCTCTATACGGAGAGAAAGGGCGACGCATCTTCTCCTGATTACAGAACTGTGCGGGACGATCCTTGACGCCAGAGCTAGTTGCCTGAAATGCGGTCAATTCTGTTGGTCCATATATACCCTGAGAACCCATCAGGGATAGCCTTGAGTGATTCTAGCGAGTCAAATCCTTCAGACCATTTCCCGTTTCCTTGAACGATAACGACTTGTGAATTGACGGATTCCATTCTTTCGACGAATTTACTCGGCCACCCCCAGAGATATCTAGCATATGACAGAGGGATATGTATCTCCATATTATGAATCGCTTTAGGTATATATCCCGTCCAACCCAATAATTCATAATGCAGCAGCGCCTTCTTCAATCTCTTAGTCGATAAAACACGAATTGTCTCGCACCGTTCCCGTAAATAGATCAGCCCCTCATCGTTTCCATATACTGTTATCTGCGTCCTGCGTTCAGGCGGCAACCTTTCGAGATATGTCCATAGCGCCTTGGCTGTTTCAACGTTGCCGTGTTTCATGTGAATCAGCAGATTCTTGTCAGGAAAGGCTTCCAGCACCTCCCTGAGTTCCGGCATCAGGCCAATTCCTTTACCTCGAAACGGATACGTTTGTCCGTCGTCTGCCGTATACCCATATCCGATATCGAGCTTGCGCAGTTCATCCATCGTATATTCAGAAGGAGAGCCGGCTGCATCGGTTCTCATGGATAGGTCGTAGTCGTGAAAAACGGCCAGTTGACCATCCTTCGTCAACTGCACATCCAATTCAACGATATCGGCTCCATATTCGAACGATATTGCCATTGAGCCTATTGTATTCTCCAAATACTCATGCTCGGGCTCGTAGATCATCTTGGCCGTGTTGGTATTCCACTCTACCTGCGAGACATCAAATGTCTGGGCCAAGCCTCTGTGCGCAAGCAATTTGTATGTTCCCGATTTGTCGGCAAATAAATTCGTGTTGTTGATCCACATGAACAATATGAGCGCGCACACACATCCCAAAATGACCCAACGTTTCGGTATCATATTACTCGTGGCCTTATCGATATCATCCGCATCATCCGCAACTGCTGGAATCTCGGAACAGGTGAATGGGCGTACGGGCGAAGGGGCAAAATACTACTGTGAGATGTACGGTTACGAGTGCATGCCTTCGCATTTGAGGCTACGTATGCCAACGAGGCGTTAGCTGCAGGAGTTCCGTCGTGCTGATTTTCGCGCACTCGTTCTTTCACTCATCGTTTGGTAATACGTAAACATGTACTTTAAAGGTTCGTGTCCAACAGATCGGGTGTATGCTAGAGGCATGAGATCTGAGGAGGGACGATCCTTAAGAGGACAAATATGCTGATATGCACGCGAACGTTTGAGGAGGTGGATATTGGTGATGATAATGGTAATATGGTTACTGGACCCAAATGTGAATTGATTTGCCTATAGAGGAGGTTCCCCGATATGCGTCCTCGATTATACTTCATCGTTGCGGTTCTTGCGCCTATCCTGCTTCTGGTTCCATTGGTAGTCACCGCCGCGCCGAAAGAAGCTGATGTTGAGCCACCCGTCATCGTGTCGATTAACCTCAGTGCGGATAGTATTGACACCAGCAATAGGGATGCCGTCATTACGGCGACGGTACACATTACGGACGACCTTAGTGGCGTGTATTACGTGCATATAAGAATGCGCCCTTTAGACATAATGATCGATCCTCTTGCGGAATATCAATACGATATCATCGGGGAGTGTTACTTCGCCGATAATCCAGTAGATTCTGTTTGTGTTGCCTCAATGACTGTCTTTCAGTATGCATATGAAGGCGTTTGGGCTGTTCAAAGCATAGTAGCAGAGGACAGACTCCGGAACACTAGACACTTATATCATCCGCAATTGCCGGGATCGTGGAATTCCGAGACTGGCGAAGTGACGAAATACTACTGTGAGATGTATGGTTACGAGTGCTTGCCTCCGCATTTGAACGTTACGTTTATGAACGAGGCGCAATCGACAGAAGACCCGTCGGATAGCCCCTTCACGCTTGTTCTTCCGCTCGTCACTAAGTGAACGTAACAGATATGGTACCGGCACGGCGCTAAATGGGAGAGAGTGAGATTTCTGCTGCTTCAGTAATTTGACATAGGCATCCCCGTGTGCTATTATAACGCTGCAAGATGTTGAAAGTTCTGATTAAGCACGAAAGCGCCGTCGGACTTGCCAGTCTGGACGGCGTTCTTTTTACCTTGTTGGAAACGACGACGTTTTGTACCGACAACCTTTTGCAGTACCTAGAAAACTGAGGAGTTTTCCAACAATGAGTTCAGAGCGAATTACCGGCACAGTCAAGTGGTTCAGCGATCAGAAGGGCTTCGGCTTCCTGGC
>CAZYSJ010000111.1:0-14835 GCA_964649875.1 uncultured Caldilineaceae bacterium | reverse complement strand
GATCTATATCCAGCTATACAGCCGCAGCAGTAAAAGCAAGATGTCGACGATGGGATTCATCTCTTGTCTCCGGTATTCATAGTATTCATGGCGGCGCCCAATTCCTGGCTGCGCCGATAGGCCGCCTCCACCGCGCGCGTCAGCGCTACGCGCACTCCGCCCGCTTCCAGTTCAAACAAACCGGCGGCTGTCGTGCCGCCAGGGCTCGTCACCCGGTTGCGCAGTTCCGCCGGATGGGCCTTCGCGTCGCGCATCAACGCCACGCTGCCTTCAATCGTCTGTAGCGCCAGCCGCTCCGCATCCGCGCGGGCAAAGCCGATCTGCACGCCCGCGTCGATCAGCGCTTCGATCAACAGGAACACGAAGCCCGGCCCCGAGCCGCTCAACCCGGTCGCCATATCCAGATAGCGCTCCTCGGTCACGGCCAGTTCATCGCCCAGCGCGCCGAGAATCTCGGACGTCTGGCTGCGCTGCTCCGGCGTCACTTCCGGCGTAGCCGTCCACACGGTCATGCCCATGCCCACCTGCGCCGGCGTGTTGGGGATCGACCGCACGATGCGCGCATGGCCCAGGCCGCGCGCCATCGCTTCAATCGACACGCCTGCCATAATGCTCAACGCCAGCGCGCCGGGCTGCAACAGCCCATTCAGCGCCGCCATCGCCTTGCCCGCAACCTGCGGCTTGACGCACAACACCACCACATCCGCCGTCCGCACTGCAGCCGCGTTGTCGTCGGTCGTGCGCACGCCATAGTCGGCATGAACCTGCTCGCGCCGTGCAGCAACCGGGTCGCTGGCCGTGATCTGCTCCGGCGTCACCTTGCCGCGCGCCAGCAGCCCCTTGATCATCGCCTCGCCCATCGCCCCGCTGCCCACAAACGCGATCTGAAGGCCCTCTAGCATGCTTGTCCCTCGCCCCCTGTCCGTCATGCGGCCCGCGGGCCAAATATAGCCGAGCCGATGCGCACGATTGTGGCGCCTTCTTCGACCGCGACCTCAAAATCGTTGGTCATCCCCATCGATAGATGCCGCCAGTCCATCTCCGGGCGTTCCTGCGCCAGTTCGTCGCGCAGTTTCCGCAGCCCGCGAAACACCGGGCGGGCCAGTTCGGCATCGTCAACCAGCGGCGCCATCGTCATCAAACCGGCTACGCGAAGACCGGGCAGCGCCCCCAGCGTCGCTGCAACCGCACGAAGTTCATCCGGCGCGAAACCGTGCTTGCTCTCCTCGCCGCTGATGTTCACCTCCAACAGCACGTCCAGCACTTTGCCGGCTGCCATGGCGTCGCGGCTCAGCCGGCGGGCGATCTTCACACGATCCAGCGCATGGATCAGCGTGAACGGCCCCACGGCCTGGCCGGTCTTCCGGCTCTGAATCGGACCGATCAGGTGCCAGCGGATCTCGTCTAAGCCTCTGTTTCGCGCCGCCTCGACCTTAGACCACAACTCCTCCAGCCGGTTTTCCCCGAAGTCTCGCTGGCCTGCGGCATAGGCAGCTTCCACCAGCGCGAACGGCTGCGTCTTGCTCACCGCCACCAGCGCCACAGACGCGGGGTCGCGGCCCGCCCGCGCGCAGACCGTTTCGATGCGCGCCCGCACATGTTGCAGCGAGCCGGCGACCCGTTCGATCTTTTCCGATTCGTTGTCTGTCATGGGATTACCGTACCGCAATTATGGATTGAAGCGCATCAGCGCCTAGAGGCTGCACGCAATGCGCTGCATTGTACCAGTCGCCGCCGCTCCGCGCCAAGATAGACAGCGCCTTTGGGCGCACGTCCTTGGACGGTTTCCCAGCCGGCGCACCGCCTCCCCCTCCAGCCCAAAACGGGCGACGCCTCAACACTGCACATCCAGACAGACCTGCGGGATGAAAAGCTGCTCATCGCCCGGCGACGGCGCAGGCTGCGGCGCGTCCTGCACAAACTGCACGCGCACCGGCTCGCTCCACATGCCCGGATAGCGTTGATTCGGCCAGGCGCCGTTCGAATCCTCCGGCTGCTCGGCGCGCGCCCGGATGCGAAACTCGTAGGCTAGACCTGTACACGGCGCGAGAAAGGAATAGGCGCTCTCGTCCTGCAAGCCCGTCGCCAACTCCCGCCACTCGCCGCCTTCCGGCCGAACCTCGATATCGACCAGCAGTTCATACGTCCCGCCGGCAATCGCCTCCACATCCGGCGACTGTTTGCTCTGCCACGCCAGTTCCAGCAACCTTTCGCCGGATGTCTCCGGCAGCGGCTCAAACCAGGCGACGGGCGCGCGCACCAAACTCAGCGCGTCGACGAAGGCGTGATTGCCGTGCCAGCGAAACGGGCTGTCGACGCGCGCAAAGACCGTCACGCTTTCCGCCTGCGCCTGCGCCGCCAACCGCACATTCGACCAGCCCACCCGTTCCTGCTCCGGCGTCACGAAGTTATCGCGGTTCTCCGCCCAGACAATTGCGTCGGACGCAGGGTCGATCCCGCCAGTCGGGTCCAGCCCCAGGGCCTTCACCATATAGACATCCTCAGGGCAGTCGGAAGGAACAGCGCTACCGCCGCACAGGCTCAGCAGCCACCCGCTCAGGCTATAGTCGACGCCGGGCGCGACCGCGACCTGTTGAAAGATCACCGTGTCAAACGGCTTGCCGGGCTCCGGCGGCGTTTCCAGGTCTTTCGCCTCGACGAAAAAGCTGTCTCGCCCCTCTATCTTCTCCACATGCGCAAAGTCGGTATCACACCCGCCGTTAGGGTCTGCCCGCTGCTCAAAGTGGATGCGCGCGCTGTGCGCAAACGGCGCGCCCTCGGCCCGTGCCAACTCCCACGCGCTCGGAACATACACCGTCTCGCCCGCCGAGTTGAGCGCGGGCGCGTAGCCTTCGCTGCACTCGAAACCCGCGTTGATCACTACCGGCGCAAAATCGGCAGCCGTCACGGGGTGGCCGTCCGCAGCCCCACTCTGCCCTGCTGCCTCGAATGCAAACATCGCGGCTAGACATGCGCACGCCAACAGCAACGGGCCGCGCGACAGCCGCACTCGTCGTCGCGCACGCCCCCAGGCGGCGCTACGTCCGCTCACACCTGATGCAGCCATGCCGCCATACCAAACAGACCGCACCGGCCCTGCTCCGCGCGGTGGCTGAAAAAATCGTGCGTGTTCGTCGCCGTGTCGATGCCGCTGACCTCGATGTTGCGGGCAGGCACGCCGCTTTCGATCAACTGCCCGGCATTGGCCGCCCACAGGTCAAAATACGGCTTGCGCCGCGCGCCGTTGCCAAAATCCAGATAACGCCATGCCTGGTAAGGGCTCTGCCGCGCCACGGCGACCACCTCGTCGCCCACTTCGTAACTTTCCGGCCCGATGCTCGGCCCGATCCCGGCGATGACATCTGCGGGCTTCGTGCCATAAGTCGCCGTCATCTTCGCCAACGCAGCCGCGGCCGCGCCCTTCACCGTCCCGCGCCAGCCGGCGTGACATACCGCCAATGCGTGCTGCACGGGATCGTAGAGGACGACCGGCACGCAGTCTGCGAAAACCAGCGAGAGCGGCAGATCGGCGGTATTCGTCACCAGCGCGTCGGCGTCATCCTGCATCCGGCCCGCATCCGCCGCGTCGACCGCCGCCGCCAGCGCGCCGTGCACCTGGCGACAGGTCGCCAGGCGTGCGCCGTCGATCCCCAACGCCTCGACAAAGCGCGCCCGGTTGACGGCCACGCGTTCAGGCTCGTCCCCGCGCAGCACGCTGAAGTTAAGCGTGTTCCAAGGAGCCGGGCTGACGCCCCCGTGTCGCGTGCTGATGTGCACGCTCACCGGCAAGCTGCGATACGCATCGAACGTGTAGGTGATGACCCCGTTAGGGTGTGTCACTCGTTGCATAAGGCCAGTCTACTGCGTGCGCGCTCGCCCGGCAAATCCGCCCGGCCAACTATCCGCTCTCCGTCGCGTGCATCTCCCGCTTCAGCCGCGACCACGGCTGCCAGTCCTGGGCGCGCCACGGGCCGCCCTTCGCCGCCGGCACGGGCCGGTTCTCATTGCCGCCATAGCGGAACGCCCAGGCCGTATCGCATACGCCGCAACTCAGGCAGCCCGCGCTGTCCGGCGGGCAGCTTAAGCCGGTCTCGTTGCGCGCAGCCAGGCGCAATTCATACTCGAAATAGCGCTCGCTCACGCC
Organism: uncultured Caldilineaceae bacterium; assembly: GCA_964649875.1. Classification (GTDB taxonomy): domain Bacteria; phylum Chloroflexota; class Anaerolineae; order Caldilineales; family Caldilineaceae; genus JASGTU01. The sequence goes on along the minus strand of CAZYSJ010000111.1, from coordinate 10,691 downwards.
GCTCTGCACCACGTCCCACGGCAGCGGGCTGCCCGTCTGCCATGCGCCGCAGTAATGTTCCCTATCCAACCCATGCGCCGCCATCGCATCGAAGAAGCTGCGCACCGTTACCTGCCCCGGCGGCAATGCCAGCAGCACGGACGCCAGTCGCTGATCCCCGCGGCTCAACACAGCCTGCACTTCCGCCCAGTCCGGCGAATCCGCGCGCACGTCCACGCCATGCCGCGCCAAGGCGCGCTGAATCGTCCGTTGGCGGGCGCGCAGCGCGGAGGCGGGCGTCATGCCCTCCCACTGAAACGGCGTATGCGCCTTGGGCACAAACGGCGTGGCGTTGATGGCGATGCGGCGGCGGAAGCGGTTTCGCGCCTCCAGCGTAAAGTCGATCAGCGCCTGGATATCGTCGTCGGTCTCCGTAGGGTGGCCGACCATGAAGTAGAGCTTTAGTTGCGGGAAGTCCAGTTCTTGCGCCAGCGCGACGGCTTCCATCATCTGCTCTTCCGTCTGCGTTTTGTTGATCACATTGCGCAGACGCTGGCTGCCGGCTTCCGGCGCCACGGTGAGCGTCTGTGCACCGCTCGCCGCCATCGCCCGGATCAGCGGTACACTGATTGGGTCCATGCGCATCGAGCTGGCGCTAATGCCGGCGCCCATCGCCTGGAGTTGCGTCGCCAGTTCATCGATCTGGGTATGGTCGCTCACGGCTGCGCTAACCAGCCCGACGCGACGGTATCCCCGCGCAATGGCTCGTTCGGCAGAAGCCAGCAATCGCTCCAGCGGCTGCTCGCGCGCCGGCCGGTAGACGTACCCGGCCAGGCAAAAGCGACAGCCGCGGCCGCACCCTCGTGCGATCTCCATCAGGTGCATATCCGCGAATTCCGTATCGGGCGTATAAAGCGTGCTTGTCGCATCGTACGCATCCAGATCGCGCACCCACAGCCGCTCCACGCGCCGGAAGTGCGGATGATCGCGACGTGAAGGCCGCTTGGCCGGCACATACCACCCAGGCAGCCCGTCCAACGCAGCCAGCAGCGCGTCCCGATCCTCATACAGTCCCTCGCGGCACAGGTCAATGAATTGAGGGATCGCCTGCTCGCCCTCTCCAATCAGAATGGCGTCGAAAAACGGCGCCATCGGTTCCGGGTTCATGGTGACGCCAGGCCCGCCCGCGATCAGCAGCGGCCAATCGCTGCCGTCCCAGCGCTGCGTCTCTCGCCGCTCCTCGGCCAGCGGCGGTATGCCCGCCTGACGCAGCAGATCGACGACGTTGAAGTAGTCCATCTCCCAAGAGATGGTAAATGCCCACACGTCGAACTCATCCGCCCGCCGCCCGCTCTCCAGCGCGCGCAGCGGCAGACCGGCCGCCGCAGCGCCTTTCTCCCAGAAGATGCGCTCGCAGACGACATCGTCCTCGCGGTTGAACGCCGCGTAGATCAGCTGCAGCGCCAGGCTGCTCATACCGACATAGTACGTGTTGGGCATGGTGAGCGCCACGGGGATGCGCCCGCCCCAATCCTTAATGACAGCGCCCTGCTCTCGCGGGGCGCTGTTCTTGTCGTATTGCGATTGTCTTTGGGAGCTTGTCCGGCGGCTACGCGTCACGCTGGCTGCCCCCTAGCCGCACAATGCGGCATTTGCCGGTCGCGATCACTCGCTCTCCTTCTTCTGCGTCAACAGCTTGGCGCGTATGGACTCATTCAGCGCATCGCCGATCTTCCGTTCCACCTCAACCGTATCCTCGCCGGTCGCCAATGCCATCTCCTGCACCAACATGCTGCTCGCCTGTGAAAACAGCTCCGAATCGGCCTTATTCAGCGGCTTCAGTTCCCTGCGCCAACTCAACTCGCGCAACGCCTCCGCCACTTTAACGGGTCGCCCCGAATGGATGAGCTTCTCGATGATGCGACGACGCTCCTTAAAATTGTTGGGCAAAGCTTGGGGCAAACTACGCAACACCCGCATTACCTCTTCACACTTCGTGCTGCCCATCACGCTGCGCAGCCCAATTTCATCCACCTTGCGTGACGGCACACGCACAGTGAGCCGCTTGTCGGCAAAACGGATGACGTAGTAACGCTGAAAACCTGTGACCAATTCCTGGTTCTGCACCCCAACAACTGTGCCCGCGCCGTGAGCCGGATGGACAATGTGCTCGCCGACTGAGAATTCCATATGCGCCTCCTGAAAGCTCCTCTCATCGCGTACCTATACGAAATCATACCACATTTTCAGGAGGTTGTCACATCGCCCAAAATGCGCCGAGCCGTCTATGCCTACATCCATCCCCTTGCGCGATACACGGCCATACCCAAATACTCCTTCAATGCGCGCGTCGAAATCTCCAGATACTGCACATCCGGCAGCAGTTTATAGAGCGCGCCGCCTAGGCCAATGCTGGGCGCTTCCCCGTCCGAACGCGTGGCGAGGAAATCGGTCGGCGCCGGTATCACCTCAAAGCCCTGCCGCTCGAAAATGCCCACGGAGCGCGGCATGTGCAGCGCCGACGTCACCAGTAAAATGCGCTCGACCCCAAGTTCATCGGCGATGGCGCGCACATGCAACGCGTTCTCGTATGTGTTCTGCGCCGCTGCGTCGGCGATGATGGCGTCAGCCGGTACGCCCATAAACTCCAGCAGTTCGCGCATTCCCTCTGCCTCCGGCACGTCGCCGCCCATCCACTGGATCGCCCCGCCCGTCACGATCACGCGCGGGGCCTTGTCCGCGCGGTAAAGTCGCACCGTCTGAAAAAGCCGGTCTCCCGCCTCGTTCACCTCGGTCATCGTGCGCGGATACTCCACCGAGCGCGTGCCCCCGCCGAGCAGCACGATCGCATCCACAGCCGGCGGATCATCTTGCGGCAAGTGCCGCCATTCCAACGACTTGGACAGCTTTCCTGCAACCCAGCCGTTACTGAAGACGAGCAGAAGCAACGCCGCCGCGACCGCCAGCGCCGTCGACCAGGAGTCCCAGCGCCGCAACGCCGCCGCCGAAAGCGCAAGGATGCACGCCAAGCCCAACGGATAGAGCAGAAGCGGCAGCACCTTGGAGAGATAGAGAAACATGCTCAGCCCGCCAGTCCCCGTGCAACGAAGCGCCCGGCGTCCGTTACGACCAGCCGCTCATCCTCGACCACAACACGCCCGCGCAGCAGCACAGTTCGCGGCCATCCCCTCACTTCCATACCGGCGTAGGGCGTCCAGCCCGCTGCCTCATGCAGCGTGTCCGCGTCGATCCGCTTGCGGCGCGCCGGGTCGAATAGCACGAGATCCGCGTCGTAGCCGGGCGCCGCTCGCCCCTTCGCAGCCAAGCCCATCAGCCGCGCCGGTGCGGTGCAACAGACCTCCGCCCACCGCTCCAGGCTGAGTTTGCCCGCCCCGACGCCGAAATGGTATGCCAGCGCCAGCCGCGCCTCAATGCTCGGCAGCCCGCCCGGGATCAGCGTAAAGTCCGCCTGCTGCTTCTCCGCGCGCAGCCACGGGCAATGATCCGTACTGACCACATCTACATCGCCGCGCGCCAACGCCAGCCACAGCGCATCTTGATCCGCCTCATTGCGCAGCGGCGGCGCACAGACGAACAACTCGCCGTCCGGCCCGCCCAGATGCCGGCCGGCAGTCAACAGCAGGTATTGCGGGCACGTTTCAGCGTGGATGGCGACGCCGCGCAACTTTGCCCGCCGCACCTCCTCGACAGATTCCTTCGCGCCGACGTGAAAAACGTAGAGCGGGCAGCCCGTCACATCCGCTATCTCTGCGGCGCGATGGATAGCGCTCGCCTCCAGCCGCGCCGGTCGCGTGGCCGCGTGCCAGATCGGCTCCGTATGTCCAGCTTCCAGCGCGCGCCTGCGCAGTTCCTCCAGCAGCGGCCCGGTCTCGCTGTGCAGCACCACGCGCCCGCCCGTCCCAGCTACGGCGGTCATCGCCCGGTAGAGGGCCGCATCGTCCAAGGCCATCCCTGCATAAGCCTGGTACATCTTAAACGTCGGGCAGCCCGCCGCTGCCACGGCGGATACCTCGCCCAGACGCGCCGTATCCGCCGCATGCCAGGCCGGTACAGTCATATGTAGACCGTAGTCCGCGGCTACAGCCCCGTCCGCCTCCTGTCTGCGCTCTGCAAGCGCATCCAGCATAGACTGCTCCGGCTCCGGCGTCACGAAATCGATCACGGTCGTTGTGCCGCCGTATAGCGCGGCCTGCGTCCCGCTCACAAACGTGTCCGTACTGACGCGACCCGCCAGCGGCATCTGCAAATGCACATGCGGATCCACCGCGCCGGGGATCACCAACAGCCCGTGTGCGTGGATCTCGCGTTCGCCCGCCAACTCGCTGCCGACCGCTGCGATCCGCTCGCCTTGTATCCCGACGTCCGCCCGCAGCGTACCGCCATGATCTACAACCGTCCCCCCGCGGATCACCAGGTCATACATTGTGCGTCAGCCTTCTGCGCCTGCATCAGGCGTCATCACGCGCAGCGCGGTCAGCGGCGTATTGGCCTTGACCGTAAATGCGCCTAGATCGGCGGGCAGCAACACCCACTCCACCGCGTCCAGTTGGATAGCCCCCCACTCGCCCTCTAGCGCGGCGCTCCCCTCCAGCACGCCCCAAATCTCGAAGGTAGCGCCGTCGCACTCGCCGGCATAGGACGCGCCCGGCGCAAACTCGAACCGCTCCGTGCGGAAATAGGCGCACTCACCGATCAACTCGCGGCGCTGTCCGTCGCCGGCCAACTGCACGGGCTCGTATGCCCCCGGCTCGACCTGATCGAAGTTCAGCACGTCGAGGGCCTTATCGATGTGCAGCGGTCGCGGCCTGCCCCAGTCGTAGATGCGATACGTCGTGTCACTGTTCTGCTGGATCTCCGCCACAATCACGCCCGGCCCCAATGCGTGAACCGTCCCCGCCGGCACGAAGATGACATCGCCCTTCTTCACAGGCAGCCGATGCAAGAAATCCGCCGTCCGCTCCTCGGCAATAGCTGCAGCAAAGGCGTTACGGTTTACACCCGGCTTGAACCCGTAGATCAACTCGGCGCCCGGCTCGGCGTGCAGCACGATCCACATCTCGGTCTTGCCGTACTCGCCCTCATGCGCCAGCCCGTAGGCGTCATCCGGGTGGACCTGCACCGACAGCCAGGCGTTTGCATCCAACAGCTTGACCAGCAGCGGGAACTTGCCGGCCTGCAGCGAGCGCGCATTGCGCTTTCCCACCAGCGCCTCGCCCCATGCGTCCAACACCTGGGGCAGCGTTTGCCCGGCAAGAGCGCCGTTGCGCACCGTGCTAGATCCGTTCGGGTGCGCCGCGATCTCCCAACTCTCGGCTACGATCCCGTCCGGCAGCGCGCGGCCAAACCGTTCGGCCAGGTTGCGCCCGCCCCACGGATAATCCTTGAAGGCCGGGTCGAACAGCAGCGGGTAGAGCGTTGGCGTAGAATCATTCCCTGCCAATACGTCCGTCATTTCTGTCACCTTCGCTTGGTGTTGAGTTTGTCGCATTCCGACCGCACGCCGGCCTTCTACCCACCGTCGCACGCGCCCCCACATGCCTGCTTGCGACGAACTGCCGTTCTCCTCGTCCTCCCCCTCATCAGGCGGAAACGGCGGCAGATCCAAGACCTTGCGCCAAATGTACACCCCTAGCAGCTTGACCGTGGCAAGCACCGGCGCAGCCAGCACCGCGCCCAACAGCCCGGCCAATGACGCACCCATCAACACGCCCACGATCACCGCAATCGGGTGCAGGTCCAGCGCGTCCCCCACGATACGCGGCACCAAAACGCTGTTCTCAATCTGTTGGATGGCGGTCATCACGCCCAAGACCAGCAACCCATATACCCAGGGCGACAGCCCCAGGTAGTTGCCGGGCTGCAAAACCGCGACCGTCGCCGCCGCGACCGCCCCGATGATCGGCCCCAACGTCGGCAGAAATTCCAGCAGGCCGGAGAGAAGACCGAGCGCTAGTGCATCGTTCACGCCCAAAATGGCTAGCGAAGCGCTGACGACCGCGCCGATCGTCAAGGCCAGCACCACCTGCCCGCGCAAGTACGCATTCCAGATCGCCAGCGTGTCGTTCATCAGGCGATCTGCATCCTTGCGATAGCCCGGCTGCTGCGCCAGATCGCCAATCGCACGGCCAAGCATCGGCGCGTCCTTAGAGATATAGAGCGATACGAAGAAGATCAGCACGCCATTGGCAAAGGTGTTGACAGTTCCCTTTGCCAGATCGGCAATCAGAGAACCGCTGCGCCCCGCAAGCTGCTGCAAGCCCGACCGAAGCTGGCTCGTGATCAGACCTACGTCGACGTCAGCCCACAAACTGCCCACATGAAACTCGTACGGGCCAAAGGCGATCACCGCCTCGCTCCAGCTTCGCACCGTCTCTTCGACGAAGCTCACCACGTTGGGGATCAGATCGGGCATCATCGAGGCCAGCTTCGACGCCTGGCTGGCCGCTGCAAAGCCCAAGGCTGTGACAGCGCCGCCGCCGATCACGAGCAGCCCCACGTATACGGTCAGCACCGCATAGATGCGCTTCAACGGCGCCGTGCGCTCAAGCCACGAGACCAGCGGATTCAGCAGATAGGCCAGGACGGCGGCGATGACCAACGGCGTGATGATGAACTGAAAACGCCAAATCACCAACCCGGCCAAGATGAGGATGGCGCTGACGATGATCGTCTTGGTCGAAGCGCTCCACAGCGGCGAATCGACCGGCCCGTCGACGTCACCGCTCATAGCTTCTTCAATCCCGCCAGCGAAGCCGCCAGACGCTTGATGCCGATGCCCGGAAACGCCACTGTCACCTCTTCCTCGCCGCCCGCCAGCTTGCTCTCGATCACCGTGCCCACCCCAAACTTCGGGTGCTGTACGCTATCCCGCCGCTTGAATTGCAGCGCCGCATCAGCCTCCGCCTTCGAGCCGGAAACTTGGCCGCTTGCGCTCGCTCGGCGCTTTGGCCGCGCCTCTTCGCCCGGCGACCAGTACGTGACCCCCGACGTCTGCTCTCGGTTCGCCCTCCGCCCGTCCGACTCGCTTCGCGCTCGTCCCGCGCCGCGCCGGGTGGAGGGGCCCGGATTCCAGCTGCCCGCGTCATCCCACGAGGTGGCCCGGCGATACGCGCTCGCACGCCTGCCCTGCCGGTTCACCATCCCGCTCAACAGATTGGCCGGCACTTCATCCAGAAACCGGCTAGGAACCTGCGGCTCCGCCCTGCCCCACAGGCTGCGCTGCGAAGCGTGCAACAGATAAAGCCGCTTCTTGGCGCGCGTGATGCCCACATAGCACAGCCGCCGCTCCTCGTCCATCTCCTCTTCGTCACCGCTCTCGATGCTGCGGTTGTGCGGCAGGATGCCGTCCTCCATGCCGACAATAAAGACGACCGGGAACTCTAGCCCTTTGGCCGTGTGCAGCGTCAACAACGTCACCGCGCCGCTCTCGGCGTCGAAATCGTCCACATCGCTCACCAGGCTCACCTCTTCCAAGAAGAGGGCGAGCGGCGTCTGCTCCTCCGGCATGCCTGCCATGCCCGGCATATATTGCGCCGCCACGCCGCGCAGTTCCTGCAAGTTGGCGAAGCGTTCCTCGCCTTCGTCCGTGCCGTCGCGCAGCGCGTCCACATAGCCGGAATCGGCCAGTACCGTGTCCAGCAGTTCGGCCACCGAACCGTAGCGGTTGTTGCGGTCGTGGCGGACCCACTTCTCCGCCATCTCCGCAAAGGCAAGCAAGCTGTTTTCGGCGCGCCCGCCAAAGGGCGCTTGCTCATAGGCTGTCGGCGGCAGAAAGACATCCGGATACAGCTTCGCAAATCGTTCCGCCCCGTGGTGCAGAATCTGCAACGCCTGGAATGCGCTCAGCCCCAACGACGCCGCCCACTCGCGCAGCGCGCCATACGTCTTCGGGCCGATGCCGCGCGGCGGCTCGTTGATGATCCGGTCCATCGCCACCGTGTCGCTAGGGTTGTGCACCAGTTTCAGAAAGGCCAGCGCGTCCTTGATCTCCTTGCGCTCGTAAAAGCGCGTCGCGCCCACCAGCTTATGCCTGATCTGGCGAAAGACCATCGCTTCTTCCAACGCGCGGCTTTGCGCATTGGTGCGATACATCACCGCAAAGTCGCCGAAGCCGAACGCCCGCGTCGCCACGAGCCGTTCGATCTCGTCGCAGACATAGCCCGCCTCTTCCCCCTCGTTGTACGCTTCGTACACCGTCACGTCCAAACCGCGGCCGTTGTCGGTGTGCAGCCGCTTCGGCGTGCGATTGCGATTATGCGCGATCAGGGCGTTGGCCGCATCCAGGATCGTCTGCGTGCTGCGATAGTTCTGCTCCAAGAGCGTCACCGTCGCCTCGGGATAATCCTCGCGGAAACGCGTCACATTGCGATAATCCGCCCCGCGAAAGCGATAGATCGACTGATCCTCGTCGCCGACGACGAACAGGTTGCGCTTGCCCTCCGGCTCATTCACCAGGACGCGCAGCAGTTCATACTGCACCATGTTCGTATCCTGGAATTCGTCCACCAGCACATAGGGCCACTTCTGTTGATACTTGGCGCGTATCGCCACATTATCGCGCAGCAACGTCGCCGTCTTCACGAGCAGGTCGTCAAAGTCCATGGCGTTATTGCCGTGCAGCGCCTCCTGATAGCGACCATACGTCCTGTTGACGATCTCTTCGAAATAGGACCCCGGCTGAAAATCCTGTGGCGACACCATCTCGTTCTTCAACTTGCTGATATGCGCTCGGATCGCCTGCGGGCTGTAGCGCTTCTCGTCCAGGTTTAGCTCGCGCAGCAGCGTCCGCAACAGCGCAAGCTGATCCGCCGAGTCGTAGATCACCCAGTTGCGCGCATAGCCGATGGCCTCGGTCTCCACGCGCAGCACGCGTGCGCAGATGCTGTGGAACGTGCCGATCGCCAGCCCGCCCAGCCGCGGCGGCTGTCCCGGCAACGGCGGGCCGAACTTCTGCTCGAAGATCATCTCTACGCGGCTGCGCATCTCGCGCGCCGCCTTGTTGGTAAAGGTAACCGCCAAGATGTTCCAGGGCGCGATGCCGGCCTCGTCGATCAGATAGGCGATGCGCCGCGTCAGCACTCGCGTCTTGCCCGACCCCGGCCCCGCCAGCACCAGCACCGGCCCATGCACCGTCTGCACGGCTTGTCGCTGTTGCGCGTTCAGGTTCGCCAGCAGATCATCCATAGCTGGGCCATCCCCTACTCTTCGCCGTGTAGCAGCCGTACGTAACTCTCATAACGCTCTCCGTCTATCTTTCCCTCGTCCACAGCCGCGCGCACGGCGCATCCTGGCTCGTGGTCATGCGTGCAGTTTGGGAAGCGGCACTCGTGGATATACGGCGCGAATTCCCGGAAGTAAAAGCCCAGGTTCTGCGCGTCGATCTCGTACAGCCCAAGCTCGCGGATGCCCGGCGTATCGGCCACATAGGTGCGCGTCCCGAACGGCAGTCGGAAGAGGCGCGCCGCCCGCGTCGTGTGCCGGCCCTTGTCCAGCACCTCGCGCAGGTCGCCCACCTGGATATTGAGCGCCGGATGGATGGCGTTGAGCAGGCTGCTCTTGCCCACCCCGCTCGGCCCGGCCAACACGGTAATCGTATCCGTCAACTGCGCTTTCAGTTCGGCGATGCCCTCGCCCGTCTCCGCGCTGGCGTAGATTACCCGATAGCCGATCTCGGTATAGCGTCCGAAGATCGACGCCGCATGTTCCAGGCCTGTCAGATCAATCTTGTTGGCGCAAATAATGGCGGGCAGTTCGTTGGCCTCGGCGATGACGAGGAAGCGGTCCAACATGCGCAGATGCGGCTCCGGCTGCGTAACGGAAAAGACCAGCAGCGCCTGATCCGGGTTGGCAAGGATCACATCCTCGGCAGGTACGGAGACGCCCGGATGCTGGCGACTGAGTACGCTATGGCGTTCGTCCACCCGCTCGATCAGCCCACGCCGCGCCCCGTCGGGCTTGACCCATACGCGGTCCCCGACCGCTACCAGCGTATCGCGGCCGCGTTCCTGCAGCAGCCGCCCGCGCACCTCGCACACGCGCACATCGCCCGATACCCCATGACGTCCGTTTTCCGCACCCTCGATCTGCACATCATAATGGTGACCGCGCGCCCGCACCACCACGCCGGGCAGCAGATCTTCCGAGATGCGCTTGGGCTTGGGTTTGCGCGTGCGCGGCGCCTCGAAGTACTCCTGCAAATCCTCGAATTCCTCGTATTCGCTTCCCGGAATGCGTGATCCCTCAGCCAATGATCTCGGCCCCTCCCGCCAACCTCAACCGAACACCAGTTCGAGTGTAACAGCAGCCCCGCGCGCTGTCAATCAATCGGCGTTGCGCTGGCAGCAACGGAAATGCGTGCGATCCTCGCATACATCCGCCACCGGCACAGCCGGCATCACGCCGTACTCCGCCAACAGCCGGCACATATCCCCCAGCGGCAGCCCCATCACCCCAGCAAGACAGCCGTCGATTGATGCGGCCGGTGCGAAGGTCGGATGCTGGATCGCATAGGCGCCCGCCTTGTCCAGCGGGTCGCCGGTCGCCACATAAGCGCCAATCTCGGCATCAGAATAATTGCGCATCCGCACTGTTGTCGAATTCACCAGCGTGGATATCTTTCCATCCGGCAAAGCCAGCACGCACACCGCGCTGTGCACCTGATGCTCGTGGTTGCGCAGCCGTGTCAACATTGC
>CAZYSJ010000110.1:0-14871 GCA_964649875.1 uncultured Caldilineaceae bacterium | reverse complement strand
CGCGCGCCAACTCGACGGGGCGCATGTCGTTCTCCAGCCAGTAGCGCATGTTGCGATACTGATTGATGATGGTGCAGGTAATGTGGGCGCGGGGTTCACTTGCCTGCACCGCGGCGCACACCTTCTGCAATAGGCCGGTTTGGGCTTGCAGGCCCTCCATCTCGAAGTCGCGCAGGATGAATTCGAGCGTGGCCTCGGCGGCCGTGCCGCTGATGTGATAGATATGAATGAAGCCCTGACGGTCATCGGTGGTCTCCGGCGTCAAGGTGGCGTGAGGCAGGGTGCTGATGATCTTGGCGGCGAGATGAAGCGCGTTGACCAGCTTGTCTTTGGCCTGCCCCGGGTGGATGGACACGCCCTTGACGGTCACCGTGGCCTTATCTGCGGAGAAGGTCTCGTAGACGATGTCGCCCAGGTCGGCGCCGTCGAGCGTGTAGGCTATGGGCGCCTTCAGATCATCGGGCAGATCGGTATGCACGCCGCGGCCGATTTCCTCGTCCGGCGTGAAGCAGATGCGGATGGGGCCGTGGGGAATGGCTGGGTTGTCCAGCAAGTGCCGCGCAACCGCCATGATGATAGCGATTCCAGCCTTGTCGTCGGCGCCGAGGAGCGTGGTTCCGCTGGCCGTGATGATGTCGTCCCCCACTTTGCCTGCCAGATAGGGAGACTCCTGTGGGGAGAGGACCAGCTCCGGGTCGTCGGGGAAGCGGATTGCGCCGCCGTCGTAGCCGCGATGGATGATGGGCTTGACCCCCGTCGCATTGAAACCTGGAGCCGTATCGACGTGGGCGAGGAAGGCGATGGCAGGCGCATTGTGCGATACCGTCGCAGGGACCGTGGCGAGGAGCGCGCCATACGTGGTGAGCGTGATGTCCTGAGCGCCAATCTCGTACAACTCGGCTTCAAGCAGGTGGAGCAGGTCGTATTGTTTCACCGTGCTGGGGGAAGTAGGGGAAGACTCGTCGGCCTGCGTGTCGATGCGGGCATAGCGCACAAGGCGGTCTTCCAACTCTTGGTCAAATTGGGAACGCATGGGTTTTTCTCCCGGATGCAAAGTCATTGTCTGTACGAACTCTCACGAGCGTCTGCCACCCACGGCGGAGAGGCTCTCACAGGCCCTGTTGCTATTCTCACGCCGGTTGTTTCCTGCCACGCTTGAGTCTGCCCTCCCCGGGGCCGGTTGTGACATCGCCTGGGTTGTAGTTGGGCAGCCCCGCAGATGGGAAGATGGCTAGCGCCGCAATGGAGGCGAGAATCAAGAAGGAAAGTTTGAGCGCACGCAGCCTGCCTTGCGTATTGATGCGCACCGCTTCTTCCACCTGTTCAGGCGTTGCATCGGTTGCGCTCACGGTCTCCAGCAGCTGGTCGTTACTGACGAAGTTCACATTGTCGAGGTTGACCTGTCTGGACAATGACGCAGGAATTGCGGGGTTGTTGGCCACGGCGGTGTTGATGAAGAAGCTCAGCAGGGCCACTGACATCACGCCGGCGACGGCTGTGCCCACAGCGGTGGACAGGTTGTTGGCCGTACCGCGCAGGGCGCCGACGTCGCCCGCCAGCTCCTTGGGCGATGCCGAAACCAGGACGTTAAAGAGAAGCGTGAGCAGCGCGCCTTCGCCGAGACCGAGAATAACCAGACCCAGGATCACCATCGGCGTACCCCAGTCATTGCCGATGGTGAAGGCCAACACTGCCAGCCCCGCCGAAACGACCACAAAGCCGATAGACCCGATCATCCGCGGCGTCAACAGGCGATAGAGGCGCACGATCGAGACCGCAGCAACGAAGATCGCCACTGTGTAGGGCACTGTCGCCACCGCAGTCTGCAGGCTGGTGCGGCCCTGGACGATCTGGATGTAGAGAGGGATGAGGAAGTTGATGGCGGGGCCGAGCGCGCCGATGATCAGCATGGTGTAGATGGCTGCTCGCTCGTGCGGCGAATCCAACACTGCCAACGAAAGCAGGGGGGCTTTCTGCGTCGTCTGGCGATAGTGCGACCAACTAAAAAAGGCCTGGCCTATGATGATGCCGAGGACAATCATGAGGGGGGCCGGCGAAAGCCCTAGCAGGCTGATGGGCGCGTCAGGACCCGCGATGACAATGCCCCAGGAGTTCAGGTTGTTGAAGCCAAGGCTGATCAAGATGATGGCAATCGCAGCCAGCACCGCGCCGACCACATCAATTTTGACCCCGCGTTGTCGCGGGATCGGCTTCAGACGGAAGCTGAGCACGAGCACGGCCAGCGAGACGACAAATAGCAGGCCGAACGAGTAGCGCCAGCTCAACACAGTGCCCAGGAAGCCGGCGATGACGAAGGCAAGCACGCCGGACACAGCCGGCGCTCCTGCGAGCAGGCCGAGGGCCTGTTCTTGCTGGGAGCCCCGGTAGTTGGCGGCGACGAGCACGACGAGCGTCGGAACCAGCGCTGCGGCAGCCAGGCCGGCGATGGCCTGGGCGGTGTTCATCATGCCGGCGTCGCGACTCAACGCCATGATTGCCATGGCGACGCCGTGAAGGACGGCCGTCACCTGGAAGACAAGGCGCTCACCGAAGACCTTGCCGAGCTTGGCGCCTAACATCACGAAAGCGGCCACGAAGAGCGAATAGATGACGAGGGCTGTACCCACGTCCGTGGCTGCGGCGTCGAGTTCCTCGACGATAGGGCCTATCGATACGGGCAGCGCGTTGACGTTGAAGCCCATCTGGATCTGCGCCAGGAGGATGATGCCCATCGGCAACCAGGAGGCGCGTGTTAGCGCTGTCGTTGCGGTTGAATCGGTGGTCTTCGTCATAAGGCGTCTTCCCTGGCTGGCAATTGGTTTGATCGAACCCTATTGCGACCGGATGATTAACAGGCGACTTTCTCTCACTGCCGGGCGCCAAATGCCGGGCGCCAAATGCCGGGCGCCAATAGACACAGATAAGCCGTCACGTCGTCCTTCTGTTTGACCAGAGGGCTCGTCAGGACACCCCATGACGGTCTGCACCTGCTTGGGCTACAGCCGCTTTCTAATCGATTGACGATCAGTCTGCGCCGGTCTCTGCCTTCCATCACCGGCAGGCGACGGTCTGGACACAGGGTACTGCCCGGCGCGGCGCGCTGCCAGGTACGGTTTGTACTATTGATGTACTAGGTTGTGCTCGTACAAGCCTAGGTGCGCGGAGCAATGGCGGGGATCCTAGAACAAGGCGCGGCAGGCTGATGGCCTGGGCAGAGCGCGGCAAGACACACGTCGCCGCCCTCCCGGTATCTCAGGGAAGGGGGCGACGCGTTGGGTCTAGAGGTGGTCTAGTATTCTTGATCCAAGGCAGAGCAGCGCCGGCTAGAAGCCGACATGAAAGGTGTAGGCGACGGTGCGCAGAGCGATGAGGAAGCCCCACGTGTATAGAAGTGCTGGGCAAAGGGGCCGAGACAGGGCATGAGGATAGGGAAGTACCGCGTTTGCGATCGGCGGGACGCAGTGCGTCCATGAAGCTGAGTTGTGGACGAGGCAAGACCGGGCGAATGGCAAGGGCTTTGCGGGCGTCTCTCAGTCGTCGCCCAAGCCGCCATCCGGCCAGGTTATCTGCATTGAAGTAGATCATGCCAATTCGAGCAACACGCCGCGACTATTCTCGTTAGCGTCCGTAGTCCTTATCGACGGGGTATGTCTGCGTATTGCAGCCATGTGATTATAGGGCGTGCAGACCAATCAACGGAGGCATGTTCTCCCCGGAAAGAAGAATGCAATAGACGGAGGAATTGAATGCAACGCAAGAATGCTATCTTTATTTGGATAGGACTGGCTATCGGCGCGATGTTCGGCATGATGGTCGGCGCTGCCGAGGAAAACGTCATCTGGGGGCTTGCGCTCGGCGCGCTTGCCGGCACTTTTATCGGCTGGTTTGTCGCTATTGGGTTGGAGGAGAAGAGCAAGTCAGAGAAGGCCGGCGAGCAGTAGCCTCGTCGTATAAGAGACGCATAGAGGCCGATGACAGTGTTGCCGTCTTCGGCCTCCGGCCCTAGTTGCGTTTTCGACGCCCTGTAGTATTCAGGTAGCGCTAGCGCAATTTCACTGCCTTGGACAGCACCTCGTGCCCGCCCTCAGTGACCAACACAACATCCTCGATACGGACGCCGCCCCAGTCGGAGATGTAGATGCCCGGCTCGATGGTGGTGACCATGCCCGCTTGGAGCGGTTGGCTTGTGGCGCCCGGCAACACCCAGCGGATAGACGGCCCCTCGTGGATGTCAAGGCCGACGCCGTGGCCTAGTCCGTGGCCGAAGCAATCGCCGTAGCCGGCGGCGGCGATGTGGTCGCGTGCGAGCGCATCCGCTTCGTGGGCAAGGATGCCGGGGCGGATGCCGGCGATTGCTTTCTTTTCAGCTTCCAGCACGATGTCGTAGATTTCCCAGAAGCGGCTGTCCGGCTCGCCCAGAAAAATCGTGCGCGTAAGGTCGGCGTGGTAGCCGTCGACGAGCGCGCCCATGTCGATGACGATTGTGCGGCCTTCTCCCAGAGTCTCGTCTCCGGGGCGGTGGTGGGGATGGGCTGCATTGAGGCCGGCGCCGACGATGATGGAGAAGGAAGGGCTGCTGGCGCCGCGCTCGCGCATGGCCTTCTCGATCATCCACGCGGCTTCCGACTCGGTGTGATCAGGGCGAAGCTGGGGCGCGACGGCCTCGAAAACTTCGTCGGTGATGGCAATCGCCCGGCGCAGGGCTGCTAGTTCGGCGGCGTCCTTGATTTCGCGCAAGCTTTCGATCAACCCCTCCGTAGGGACCAATTCGGCTGCGTCGCCAAGGGCAGCCGCCACGCGGCCATGCTCCGCCACGGACATGTGCGCCGCCTCAAAGCCGAGACGGTCGATGCCCAACTCGTCGCAGATTTCCTTGACCAGATCAGGCATCGCCCTGCCTGGGCTGACGATCTCGCGCAGGCTGAAGTCCGGGGATTCATTAGCCGACTGGAGACGGTAGCGGCTGTCGGTGAGGATAAAGGCTTCGTTGCTGGTGACGACGAGCCAGCCGTAGCTGCCGCTAAAGCCGCTTAGGTAGCGCCGATTGGAAGGCGCTCCCACCAACAATGCCGGCAGATCCAGTTCGGCGAGCGCCGCGCGCAGACGAGCTACTCTTTCTTGCATATAAAATCTCCTGTTAGGCGGCAGACGCCGCAGTGATGGGTTGGGTTAGCTTACTCAGGTCGTATAGCGCTGAGACAGATCTATTGAACGCCTAATCCCCAAACCGACCAGGCGATGAGGGCTTGGCTGGCGTGGAAGGCGAGGGCGACCAGCGGCGTTGCCCCGCGGAAGGGCTTGCGCGTGCGGTCGACGAGCAGCAGGGCGCCGGCGACGCCCATGAGCAGCGCGCCCGCTAGGCCCATGCTCGCCCACGCCTGGCCGTTATGCACTCGCATCTCCAGCGCCTGCCAGCCCATTAGACCGGCAAGTACAATCAGGCCGATGAGGGCATAGCGTTCTTCGTGTAGATGGGCGCGGACAGCCCAGTATAGACCCGCAGCCCAGGCAATGATGAGGAAGAGCCACGGAGTGGGCAGGCTGAGCCGGTGCGTGGAGGCGAATGCGATGGCGTAGAGCGGGACGACAATACAGAGGAAGGCAAGGGAGACGTATAAGGGCATGCCCGGCAGGCGGAGGAACAGAACGGCCAAAGTGGCCGCCAATAGGCCAAGCAGGACGGCTGCCTTAAAGAACATGCTGATCGGCTGCGGGGCCAGCATAGCGACAACGAGTAAGCAAAGCGGGATGAGCGGGGCCAGTTGTTCGGGCTGGTTTAGCTTGCTCCGCAGCGCAGGCGCATAGGGCAGAACGGCGAGCGCCGCAGCGGCAATCGACAGGGCAATCGCGAAATAGACCTGCATAGCGCTTCCTTTGGCAAAGTTCCGGCGAGTTGTCTCGCGGCGCTTCTTAAGATGCCCGTTCGCCGCGCAAGAGAGTTGGCCGCAATCGCCTGCCTCTCGACTGCGACGCTTGACGAAGGGTGCGGGCTACGGGGCGATGGGCGTAAAGGGCCAGGCGCGTGCGACGAGCAAGCTCCCCAGCACAAGAAAAAGCAGGAGGATCACGGCGAACTTGCCGGCGTCAAGATTCCGCAGCTGTTTACGTCTCGGATCGCCGGGCATTTCAGGGCATTCTGTCGCCGGCGGCGCTAGCCTGCTGTGCAACCAAGTCTTGTGCTGCACGGATCCACGCGTCGAAGTCGATTTTCTGCCAGGCTGCCGGGCGGATGACGGATCGTAACTCGTCGGTCGAGAGGGCGGCAAGCTGGGCGTAGGTGTAGATGCCGGCGTCAAAGAGCATCTGTTCATACGCCGGGCTGATGCCGTCGATTTTTGCGAGCGAATCGCGTTGATGCGCGGCGTTATCGGCTGCGCCTTGCCGAACGCCTTGTGTGGCAGAGAGCTGCTCCTTCAATTGCGCAGTTTCGCGCAGTGCGGCTTCAAGGCTGCGACGTGCGCCGCTCTCCGTACGCGTCAAGGTTTCGAGACGACTGCGCAGGTCATCCAGTTGCGCTGCACACTGGGCGGAAGCGGCCAATGCCGCATCTTTTTCTTTTTCCGACTTGGCGAGCGCGTCGCGCAACTCGGCTTCGGCGGCGTAGAGACTGTCGAGGCCGCGCCGCCAGTATTGCCAGTCGATCACCCATTCGATCAACCAGCCGATAATAATGCCGCCTATGAGTGCAGTCCAGACTTCCATACTCGGCTCCTTGGTGCGCCGGATGCCGGCTTGGCTATGACAGCGAGGATGGCCGCGTAAACGTCTACGAGGTTTGGGCCTGACGACAGAGCCTTGACGAACTGTCGTAAGTGTAGCCAATTTCCGCGCTTTCGTCTAGCTGCGTCCTAGCGCTAACGCATCGGGAACGCATTGCGCTTGGCGTTTCTTCCGTTTGTGGCGGTCGGATTTGGCGTCCGCTTGCCGTCTAAAAGGTCCAGGCGGCCAAGTCCGTGGTGGTTTCGAGCAGTTCGCGGATTTCGATGATGGCGGCGTACAGCGCCTGGCTGTAGTCCTGGGCGCAATTGTTGGCCGCGGCGACATAGGTCGCACCGCGACCGTCGCCGATGCGGTAGCGAGCGGTCATCTGTTCGAGGTTGCCGCGAATGGCGTCCAATATCGAGTAGATCCTGCCGTCTACGGGATAGAGGGAGGGTTCGGAGTGCGCTCAAGTGGGTAGGCTGACGGGCGTATCCATCGGGAGCGCTGATAGAGATGGCAGTTACGTTCCGTCGTGGGCTTGGTCATGAGTGTTTCTGTTGTGTATGCGACAATTGTATACGGGCGCTAGGAGGAGGCTGTGCGTTTCTTGCGCCGGATGCGGTCGAGGCGGTGTTCGAGTTCGGAGATGGTGCGCGCCCAGGCCAGCCGGCTATCCTGCTGCTGCAGGTTGTAGAGCGCCCAGGCGGTCCACATTTCGGCTTGGTCGTAGTCGTTGAGCTGCCATTCGCAGTATTTCGCCAGTTCGATAAACGGGGCAGGATCGACGCCGGGCGTGGAGCTGAGCCAAGCCTGCCAGGCGTCCGCCGCTTCTTGCCAACGGCCCTGGCGTTTCAGCAAACGCGCCAGGCGGGCGAAAAGCTCGGCGCGATCGCGCGGATCGGCAGTGAGCTCGAGGGCCTGGCGATAGGCGGACTCGGCGAGATCTTGGCGGCCTTGGTTGTCAT
Organism: uncultured Caldilineaceae bacterium; assembly: GCA_964649875.1. Classification (GTDB taxonomy): domain Bacteria; phylum Chloroflexota; class Anaerolineae; order Caldilineales; family Caldilineaceae; genus JASGTU01. Next base: position 7,204 of record CAZYSJ010000110.1, on the reverse strand, counting down.
ACGAGATGCCGAGCGCGATTCTGTCGGCGGCGGGCAGTTCGACCTCTTGGGCGGCGTCAGTTTGGCTGCCGAAGGCACGCGTCAGGTGATCCGCCAGGGCGACCATCGAGACGATGTCCTCGCGATTATGGTAGAAGACGCGCTGTAAGGGGCGAGCGTCGCCGGAGCGCAGGTAGTCGATATAGAGTTGGGGAATCAGGCTCCCCGGTACATCGTCCTCGGTTCGCACGAACTGGAGAACCTGCTGCTCTAGGTTGGCGAGGCGACAGCTTTGCAGGCGACGTTTCCACAGCCGGCGCGCGGGCATAAGCAGGTCGAGATGCGGCGCTCTTTCGTGGAGCAGAGGGACGCCCCGTGCGTAGTCAGGGAGGGAGCGCAGGTTGTAGCGAATGCGGTTGCGCAGGAGCGGTAGGTCGAACGAGCGACCGTTGAAGGTGACGGCGACCTCATAGCGTTCGAGTTGGCGGGAGAGCGCGGTGAGCAACGCTTGCTCTTCGGCGGGGCTGCGCATGAAGTACTGGCGCACGACGAAGTGTGTGGGCGCGTCATGTTCATGAGGCGCGTATTCCGCCGTGGCGACTGCGCCTGCCAGGGGCAGAGGACCTTGGTCGGGCGGCGCGTCGAGCGCTTCGAAGGCGCCGACGCCGACCATGAAGCAGTAAACGCCGGCGCCGCCGCCAAGCCCTGTCGTTTCCGTGTCTATAAAGGCGGCATTGGAGAACGCTTCGATGCCGTCCAGTCCGAAGTTGGGGTGGAAGGGGGCGAGCGTTTTGGGTTGCAGATTGAGCAGCGCGCCGAGCGGGCCGGCGCCGCGTTGCAAGGCGAGCGGGTAGGCGTAGGCGCTGACATAGCAGACGCCTGCTGCGTTGGCGATCTCCTCGCCGGGCGTTGCCTGCTCGACAGGGTGGCGGCTGCGGCTGCGCGCCGGGGCCGGCGCGGCGGGCCGCTCCGGGTCCGGATTGTCCTGATCGCGAGGACGCGCCTCTCGCAAACTCTGTAGCCGGCGGAGCCGATCAAGCATGGATGACATTGGCCCTACATTACCACAGGCGGCCTGCCGATCCAAGCGGCGTAAGGGGATAGTTTTGCCCGCGCCAGACGCGCCATCTATAATCGATGATGTTCCTGTGGCCGGCTGTGCGCTGCGGGGCGGGGCGCTGTTCCCCTTGGGCAGTCGAAGAGCGCGCGATGGAAGCGAGAGGTCATATGACAGCGCCGAAAAGAAACTGGGTGATTCGCGAGCGAGCGCCGCAGTCGTTTCTCGACAGCGCGCCGGAGCATCCGTTATTGATGCAGGCGTTGTATAACCGCGGGCTGCGCAGTGCGGAAGAGGTCTCCGCCTTTCTGCAAGGCGAGGATGCAGTGCAAGAGAACCCGTACCGGCTGCCGGATATGGCGCGCGCGGTGACGCGCCTGCTGCGCGCCATTGCCGAGGAGGAAAAGATCTGCGTGTATGGGGACTTCGACGCAGACGGCGTGTCCGCCACCGCATTGATGACTGCGGCGCTTCAGGCTGCCGGCGCAAAGACGGGGGCCTATATCCCTGACCGTGTGGACGAGGGGTATGGGCTGAACCGGGACGCGATCGCGCACATCGCCGAAAAGGCGCAGGTGATGGTCACGGTGGACTGCGGCATGCGCAGCGTGGATGAGGTCGCCTACGCCCAATCGCTTGGCATGGACGTGATTGTGACCGATCATCACTCGATTGGGCCTGCTTTGCCGCCCGCCATCGCCGTAATTAACCCGCGGCGGAGTGACTGCCCGCCGACATTCGACCGGCTGGCGGGTGCGGGCGTAGCGTACCGGCTGGCCCAGGCTGTGCTGCGCGCAGCGGCGCAACACGAGTGGTGCGCACTCGATCCGGTTGGGGTGGAAGAAGTTGAGCAATCTCTGCTCGACTATGTGGCGATTGGCACGGTGGCGGACATGATGCCGCTGTTGGGCGAGAACCGTTCTCTGGTGCGGCGAGGCCTGCAGCAATTGAACCGTACAGAGCGGCCTGGTCTGCTGGCGTTAATGCACCAGGCGGATCTGCGCCCCGGCACGGTAGACGCTACGGCGATCGCCTTCCGGCTTGGCCCGCGCATCAACGCGGCAGGCCGGTTGGCGCATGCGAACTTAGCGTATCGTCTGTTGCGCACGGAGGATCCCACCGAGGCTTATACACTCACGGTGGAACTGGAGGCGCTCAACCAGCAACGACGCTCGCTGACTGAGGACGCTGAGGACTTGGCGATCTCGCAGGCGGAGCCGCAGTTGGCGCAAGGTTCACCGCTGCTGCTGGTGCGCAGCCCCGAGTTCGTTTCCGGCGTCGTCGGTCTGGTGGCGGGCAGGCTTGTCGAACGGTATTACCGCCCGGCTGTGGTGGTGGAGGAGGGCGACGAGGAGAGCCGCGGCAGCGCGCGCAGCATTGAGGAATTCGACATCAGCCGGGCATTGGACGAGCTTGCTCATTTGCTGGTGCGGCATGGCGGCCATAGCCGCGCAGCGGGCTTTACGGTGGAGACGGCCAAACTGACGACGCTTGAGCGGGAACTGCGAGCCATTGCGGAGCGAGAATTAGGGGATCTGGGCGATCTGCGGCCTACGCTTTATGTGGATGCGGAGGTTTCGCTGGACGAGATCAACTGGGGGCTGCTTGAGCAGTTCGCCCGTTTGGAGCCGACCGGTTACGAGAATCCGGCGCCGCTGTTGGTGTCGCGCGGGGTGCGTGTACGCGAGGCGAGGGCTGTGGGCGGCGGCAAGCACCTCAAGCTGATCGTGGACAACGGGCCGTCGAGTCCCGTGCTGGATGGCATTGCCTTCCGCGCCGGCGAGTTAGCGCATGCGCTGGCGGAGGGCAGCCTGATCGATATTGTGTACGAGCTACAGGCCAATGAGTGGCAAGGTCGTCAACGGCTACAGCTGAACGTGGCCGACATTCATCCGGCCGCGTGACGCATAGGTGCGTTGGGTCGTGCGTGTTGGATAGCAGGGAGCGCAGAACAATGAAGCGATTGCCATTGGCCGTGAGGATTGGGATCGGCTTTGGGATTGCGGGGCTGGTTCTTACGCTGGTCGGGATTGTGCGCGGCAATGTGCCGCCGCATCCGGCGAACATAGCGGTGGCGCTGTTGATCGGCGGGGGCGTTTGGTTCCTGGTCAGTTGGGCGGTCGCAACGGCGGCGATCGATGTCGAAGGCGATCTGCATGAGGCGGAGAAGGCGTCTGATCAGGGGAGCTAGCCGGCGTCCGAGTTGTCGATAGCGGTTTGTCCTGCGTGGAACAGGATGGGCGGCATCTGCGTTTTGCCGATAACGGGCGATTTATGGCCCATCTGTGCGCAGGAATAGGACGGAGGGCTGCAATGCCGAGCAAGAGATTTGTGCGTGCGTTTGTGACAGTGCTGTTTGCCGGCCTGCTCTGGGTTTTGGGCGGGACGGGCGCTGCGTTGGCTGCGCCTGCGGAGGAAGGCGATATAGCCGCAATCCACACAGGCATCGAATGCGTTGAAGGCGTCTGCACGTTGGCGGCGGATCTCGGCGAGACGGCGCCGGCATGGCTGCCCGGCGGTGAGTTCCGCATCAACGTGAGCCAGGAAAACCTGACAGCGCTGCCGGATGGCGCGGGGTTCGAGGCGCACGACGATCTTGTCTTCGCCATGCCCTGGGGCGATATTCGCCTGGCGAATGTGCAGATGCGGCTGGAGTTGGACGAGCGCCGCCGCGTTGAGACGTTCTCCGGCACGGCAGAGGTTCCGCTGCCGTCGCTGCCCTTTTTTGGCAACACAACCGGTCAGACGGCGGCGGAGGCGCGCGTCGGCTTCGAGCGCGGGGAAGCGCTGTCGTTGGCAGGCGCGCCGTTGGATCCGGATCGCAAGTATCTGTATTTTGACCTTGCGTCCGGCGCGGCGCTGACTGCGCCGGCGGGGGAAGGCCGATCCGGCGAGTTGAGTTTGGCGATCCCAGAAGGCCAGGGCGCGTTGGTCGTGCTCGATCCGTTGGAGCGCTTCGCCTATATCGACGGGCATGTGACGCTGCGCTATAACGGCGAACTGGTCTTCCTGGCGCAACTCCTTGACCCGACGGAGACGGTCGACCTGTTTGTGGGCGAATTGCCGCTGCGCCACCGCGCCACAGTGCATGTGTCCGGCATGACGGGCGCTGCACTCGACGACACGCACCTTGAATTGGCGGGCCGCTATGCGGTGGACGCCGGACGCATGGGCGAATGGCTGAAGCTTGATGGCGAGCCGCTGGCGGTGGAAGGCGGCATCGTCGTCAACGGTGAGGGATTGTTGGCGACAGGCGTTGTGCGTTCGTCGCTGGCGCCGGAGCGAGTGCTGGACAGCGCGGTGCAAGCGCAGGTGTTTGTGCCCTTTTCGGTCGACTATCGCGAGGCGTATGTGGAACTGCGCAGCCGCTTTGATTCGCCGGCAGCCGGTCTGCACGCCGACGGCGTGGCGCGGCTGGACGGCGCGCTCGATGCCGTGGCGGACGTGAATGTGCATCTGCCCTGGGGCAGGCGCGATGAAGCGGCTGTGGCCCAAGACGCGGGCGGCATGAAGGCTCTGTGGGATCGAACTGCGGGGACGGTGGGCGATACGGCGCGGGCAGGCGTTGCGCACGCTGCCGGCTTGGGCCGGGGCGGCTACCAGTCTGCTGCAGCCGGGCTGGAATGGTCGGCGGACTTGGTCGCGCAGCAGTGGTGCGGGATGACCGATCGTTGTGAGAGCCGGTTCGACAAGGGGCCTGTGGAGACGGCGATGCGCTGATCGGGCAGTTTCCGCGGCGCGCCTGAGGCAGTTCCCTGCCCGCGCCCTGTGCTATAATCCTGGGCGACAATCCGCAAAGACCACGGCTACGGAGATATCGATGGCGTCTACATTGAACGAGTTGGAAACACTGCGCAAGGTGCGTGCGGTATTGCTGGACATGGATGGCGTGTTATACGTGGGCGACCAGCCGCTTCCCGGAGTCCGGGAGTTGTTGGCATACTTGGAGGCCACGGGCCGCAAGTGGCTGTGCGTGACGAATAATTCGAGCCGCACGTCGCAAACGTTTAGCGAAAAGCTGGCGGCGATGGGCATTGCCGTCGACCCAGGCCACATTCTCGGCAGCGCTGAAGCGACCGCCAACTGGCTGGCCGAGCAGTCGCCCAACGGGGCCAAGGTCATTATGATGGGCGAGGCGTCGTTGCGCAGCGCGCTGGAGGCAAAGGGCTTCGAATTGGTTGAGGATCCGTTTGAAGCCGAAGTGGCTGTGGCGAGTATCTTTTACGCGCTCAACTACGAGGTGCTGACGCGTATGACGCTGGCGATCCGCAACGGCGCGCGATTTGTGGCAACGAACCCCGACGCTACCCTGCCCACCGAACGAGGACAGGTTCCGGGGACGGGGAGCCTGGTGGCGCTGTTGACGGTGAGCGGCGGGCGCGCGCCCGAATACGTCGGGAAGCCCTATCCGGGCATGTATGAGCAGGCGATCCGGCGCGTGGACGGCGCACCGGCGACGACGCTGATGGTGGGCGACCGCTATGAGACGGATATTGAGGGCGCGGCAAGGCTGGGCATGCCCACGGCAGGGGTGCTGACCGGCGTGACGACGCGTGCGGAGTACTTGGCTGCGGACCCGTCTCCGGATTATGTTGTGCAGGGGCTGCCGGATCTGCTGGCGCTTTTTCAACGGGCGGACAGGGAGTAAGCGTGACGGCGCAGATGAAGCAGGAAAATACCACAGACGGTAGCCGGCGGATATCGCTGCTCGACTTTTCGCAGGAAGAGATGGCCGCTTATTTGGCGCAGCTTGGCGAGCCGTCTTATCGCGCCCGCCAGGTGTGGGAGTGGATCTACCGGCGTTACGCTGCTGACTTTGAGGAGATGACTAATCTGCCGCGCGGTCTGCGGGAAAAGCTGGGCGCGAGCGCAATCATTGCGCCGCTGGAGACGGTGACCGAACTGCGCTCCGCCTCCGGCGATACGCTCAAGCGGCTGTACCGGCTGCCGGACGGGCAAACCATCGAGTCGGTGTTGATGCTCTATGACCGCCGCAGGACGCTGTGCATCAGCAGCCAGGCGGGTTGCGCCATGGGCTGCACCTTTTGTGCAACGGCCTTGGGCGGACTGGCGCGCAACCTCACGGCCGGTGAAATCGTGGCGCAGGTGTTGGACTTTGCCCGCTATTTGGCGACGCCGGAGGCGGAACCGCAAACGGATGTCGAACGCCCGACAACAGTCACGAACATTGTGCTGATGGGCATGGGCGAGCCGATGCACAACTATGATAACGTGTGGGCCGCGCTGCGGCGTCTGACTGCGGCGGACGGCTTTGGCCTTGGGGCGCGCGCTATCACGCTCAGCACGGTCGGCCTCGTGCCCATGATCGACCGGATGGCGGACGAGGGATTGCAGATCGGGCTGGCGGTAAGCTTACACGCGCCGAACGACGACCTTCGCAGCCAACTGGTCCCGATCAACCGGCGCTATCCGGTGGCGATGTTGCTGGAGGCGGTGCAGCGCTACATCGAGAAGACGCACCGGCGGGTGACGTTCGAGTATGCGCTGATGCAGGGGATCAACGACAGCTCGGAATTGGCGCATGAACTGGGGGATAAGCTAACCGGGCTGCTTTGTCATGTGAACTTGATTCCGCTCAACCCGATACCGGACAGCCCGTACCAGCCGACGAGCGCAGCGGAGACCGAAGCGTTCGCCGAGATTCTGCGACAAAAGGGCGTGTCGACAACCGTGCGGCTGCGCCGCGGCATCGAGATCAACGCGGGGTGCGGGCAACTGCGGCGTGCGGCGACTTGAGCGGCGGCGCAGCCAGTGAGTGAAATAAATGCGCCACCCCAATCGGGCATGGCGCATTATAATCACGGTACTCCAGAAATGCCTGTGGCGTCGAGGGAAAGGCTCTACGCGGTTAGGCTTTTTCCAGGGTGCGAATGCAGGAGGTGCAAAGACGCATGGAGACGGGCTTGCCGTCCTGCATGATCTTCACCTTCTGAACGTTAATATTCCACGTTCGCCGGGTCGCCTTTTTGGACCACGGGCGATTGTTCCCAAACATGGGGCCGCGACCGCAGCGTTGACACTTTGCCATTGGAGCATCCTCCCGCTATCCGTCAATGTTGGCAGACGCCTGCGGCGTCTACACACATTCTAGTCGAATCACAACTAAGACAGTATACCACGGCGGATTTGGCAGCGCAAAAATCGGCG
>CAZYSJ010000109.1:0-15005 GCA_964649875.1 uncultured Caldilineaceae bacterium | reverse complement strand
GCGCTTGCGCGTAAAACCTTCCCGCTCGCCATCGCCAATACGACCAGTACCAAAGCCAACACAACCGCCACGGCTTTCCGCCGCTCGGGGGCCATCATATACCTACTCCTTGTCTGTAACTGCCTGGGGAGTCGACACGAGTCTCTGCCACAGCGCTGCGTGAAAATTCTGCCGGTTTAGAGCCGGCATATACCGCTTAGTCTACCACGAGTGCTAAAGCCCGTGAAGGCAACTGTCGCTATTTTCGACCGAATTTTCAAAACTTGAGAATGCCGTATTTCCGCCCCTTGATCTCGCAGAACACCCGCCGCGTCGAGACACGGCATCTCTATCGTCGGAACTGCGCTTTGCGCGCCAAGGCTGGCGCATCTACAGGCGAACGCGATAAATGCCGCGGTCGACGCGGTTCTATGCCACGAGTTGCGTGAATTCTCGAAAGGGCCGTAACGAAACGGGGAGCGTTCCTGGTACGCGCCGCCGCGATGCGCCCGACGTCTTGAGCGCACCGCGGCAGTTTTCATCAGGCGGCGAACGCCCGCCTATTGCTGGTCAAATGTGTCGATCTTGCCTCCGCCGCCCGCCTGTATGAGCGAATCGGAAGAAGCGGAGCCCGCCCCCGGCGTCACGCCGCTGTAGCGGATGGGGCCGCCGCCGCGCCAGGTGAAGAGCGGCTCCAGGTCGCGCAGGATTTCGTCCAACGCCGCCCGGTCGTAATCGTCGATCAGGGAGTCGCCGCCCGAACGCGTGCCGGCATAGTCTATCACCCCGCGGCGGTAGAGCACCTCGACATAGTTGGTTCCGCGCAAGGTTTCCAGGGCAAAGATCGGCCCCATCTTTTCAAAGACCGCTTTAGCCTCCTCGCGATTGCCGGAATCCAACGCATTCCAAAGACGCACCACCACGTCGGTGATGTGGCAGCCGGGCATCTGTCCGGCAACGCCGCGCGGATGCTCCAGCAGCAGGAAGCGCCCGCCTGCCCCGCCGAACACGCCCTTAAGCTTGGGGCCGGCCTGGGCGAGCGTCTGCGTCAGAACATGCGTGACCGGGAAGGTCTCGTCCTTGATGTATTCTACGTGCTCGACTTCCCTCACGAGCCGCACCAGGGTCTTGACCGGCAGCACGCTGCCGCGCGTGTGGTTCTGGATGAAAATGGGGATGTCGACGGCATCGCTGATAGCCTGATAGTAAGCGACGATGGCATCCTCATCCTCCAGCGGCTGGATATAGGGCGCCATAGCGATGACGGCGTCGGCGCCCACAGCATTGGCGTGGCGGCTGAACATGGCTGCGTGGAGGGCGGACACCCCCTGCGTGCCCAGCACGACCGGGATGCGGCCCGCCGTCTGTTCGACAATCACCTGCATGCCTTGCAGCCGTTCTTCGTCGCTAAGGGTGGCGAAGCCGCTGGCATTAACCGGCCAGACGATGCCGTGCGCCCCGCATTCAACGCAAAAGTCGACGACGCGCCGCAGCCCCGCCCAATCCACCTCGCCGCTAGGCAGGATGGGCGTAGACGGTATCGTAAATACGCCGCGATAGGGTTCAGTCATGGTTTTCTCTCCGAAACGTAAATGGTTGGCGGTGTATGCCATAGAGCAGACCGGCATCCCGGCTTCAGCGTAGGCCCGGAATTCGCCGCAGCTCCTGCAAACAGATCGAGCGGATGCGGCGCAAAAGCCGCCGCTACAACTCTGATTTGGGACGCCGGGTTTCCCAGCCCTCTTCGAACAAGCGCAGGAAATTCCTCTCGCCGTAAGGGTGTTTGAGCGCTTCTTCCTCGTTCAGTTCCACGCCCCAACCGGGCGCATCCGGCACGCGCAACACGCCGTTCTCGACGCGCGGCACGCCGCTCAACACGTCCCACGTCCACGGTTCGGCCCCGTCGTCGAAGTTCTCTTGGATGAGGAAGTGGGGGATGGATGCGTGCAGATGCGCATTCATGGCGGTGCAGAAGGGGCTTTGCGCCTGGTGACAGGCGACCAGAGCGTCGTAAGCCTGGGCGATCGCCATTGCCTTGCGCGCGGCCGACGGCCCAAGCGTCTGCGGCTCCGGCTGTACGATGTCGATCACGCGGTGGGCAAGCAGGTCGGCGAACTGCCGCAGCTCGCCGAAGGCCTCGCCCAGCACGACCGGCACGCGAATCGAGCGCGCCACCTCGATGTGCCCCGCCAGGTCGTAAGAGCGCACGGGCGTCTCGATCCACATCGGCTCGAACTCCTCCAAACGCCGGCCAACGCGCACCGCAGTCCCGACGGTGAAGCGGTCGTGCGCCTCGATCAGGATGTCCACGCTGCGCCCCACCGCCTGGCGCACGGCTCGCACGATCTCGATTGCCAGGTCTTCGCTCTCCTTGGTGATCTGCTGGTAGGCGCCGCCGAAGGGGTCGAACTTGAGTGCGGTATAGCCCTTGGCGACCATCTGCGCCGCGCTTTCGGCAAAGAAGGCGGGGTCGCGCGGGCCGCGATACCAGCCGTTGGCGTAGACGCGCAACGTCTTGTGATGCTTGCCGCCGAAGATTTGCCACAGCGGCGCATTCAGACTTTTGCCCAGGATGTCCCAACTGGCCTGCTCGATGGCGCTGATGCCCTTGGAGTTGCTGAGGTAGCGCGCCTTGATCAGCTTGAGCGCCAGCCGGTCAGGGTGGAGCGGGTCTTCGCCGATGACGTGGCGGCGCAGCTCTTCCACGTCGCCGACCCAGGGCTTGGTGGAAAGGCCGCCCGTCGCCTCGCCCAGACCGGTCAGCCCCTCATCGGTGTACAGCTTGATAAAGACCCAGTTCTTCCAGGGGTTGCCTACGACAAACGTTTTCAGATCGACGATCTTCATAGACGCTCCATGTATTCACGAATTCGACGGAAACTCGACCGGAACAAGATGTCGCCGCGCCGCCCTAAACGCGGGCGGACGCCCGGCTCATGCGCCGCTATTGGCTGAACCACTCCGCCACGCTCTTGCAGCGCGGGTCGGCCAGCCACTCCGCCAACAGCGCCTCGGCCTGCTCTAGACGGCGCGTGCGCGGGTCTTCGAGCAGATAGAGCAACAGCATATCGCGGTCATGCGTGCGGACGGCATTGACCACCAACTCGGCATGATGCCAGCGCGGGATCATCGCGCCGGCCATGAGCTTGGCGGGCAAATGCGGGGCCGATACGCCGCGGATGCCGGCCCCGCTCACCACGCCCTGGCACTCAATAACCAGGTCCTCAGGAAAACCCTTGACGATTTGGCCGTCGTTGGGGATGTTGACCTGATACAGCGCCTCGACATCATGCACGAGGGAGTTGATGATCGGCACGATCTGCTCGTCGCTCTGCTTGGGCGGGAAGACCGCGCTGACCGGATGGTCCATGTCGGTAGCCGCCTGCTCGACCTTCTGCACGTTCTCGGCCATTCGGTCGAGATACTGTTGCCAGCCGATTTCGGAATCGAAGCCGCCGAGCCGTCCGAACCAGCGCTGCTTGGTCGCCAGGTCGACATGATACCAGCCGCCGACGAGCCGCGGGCAATCGACCATGCGCGGCGTGTCGCCGATGGGCATCAGACCGAACAACTGGTATTGGTGGATGGCGGCCCGTGACATCTGGTTGTCGTGGAACGCCCGGTCGTCCTGCGCCCAGTAGGCTTCGGCCTTGGTGCGGATCCACTCGTCGATCAGCGGGTAGGCGTCTTCGCCCCGGTAACGGAAGTCGGTCATCCAGATCCAGTGATTGAAGCCGGACATTTGCGCGGTCACGTGCGCAAGGTCCAGCCCCAAGACGCGGGCAATGTCGCGGTAGCCGTAATGGCCGTGACACAGACCCAAGACCTGAGTCTTGGTCTCGCGCGTCATCAGCGTGCAGCCCTCGAAGACCGGGTTGGCGGACTGTATCAGCCAGGCGTTCGGGCAGATGCGCTCGATATCGCGCGCCACTTTCAGAAAGAAGATCATCTGGCCGAACATATGCAAATGGGCGCCGCGGTAATAGCCGTGACGCTCGCCCATGCTGCGCTGCGCCTCGCTCCAGTCGTGCCCGCCGACCTGCGCCGTGTTGATTACGAAGTCTGCGCCTTGCAGAACCTGGGCGCGGTCCGTCGTCTTAGAGAACGTCAGCCCGGCGTGCAGTTCGTCCGAGAGACGTTCCGCCAGCCGGTTAACCATGTCAAGCCGTTTTTCGTCCACATCCATAAAGGCGACATGGCTGCCGTGCAGACCCGGGGCGACGCACAGGTCGCGCACGATGCCTGCGGAGAACTGCGCGCTCCCCGCGCCGATGATGGCGATCTTCACTCCTGTTGGCATCTGCTTTTACTCGTTTCTATTGGCATGAAGGCCGGTTCGATCTCGACTTGAGCGGTTCAGCGCGGCGCCAAGAAGACGCGTGCTACGCCCGGTTCCTGCAGGCTCAACGGCCAACCCAGTGATTCCGGTCGCTCGCGCCGCATGGGATGATGCACTACCCAACGATCCTGTTCGTAGCGACCCCACTCGGCGCGCTCGACGGCGCGCGGCCGTCCGGACGGTCTGGGCTGTCGGAACTGCACCGAGTAGCTCACGCCGATACAGAGGAACTCGTCGGCGGAGAGTTGCACGACCATGCCGCGGCCCGCCCCTTCGCGGTCGAGGTAGTTAATCAGCACGTCGCAGCCGTCCGCGGCCCAAGCGGCGCGCGTCTCGCCCGGCTCTTGCACGAAGGTGAACAAGCGCTCTGTACCCTGGGCGGCGGCGATAATTTCGAGGGCGGCGCCAATCGACACATAGGAATCGCGCAGCCAGTAGGCCTGCACGCCCCATTCCCCGCCGACCGGGTCAACCAGCGGATGGCCGGTCGTCTCCGGGAAGGGGCTGTCGATGGCCCACGGGTCGAAGCCGATAGCCCCATGCTCGCCCAGGGCGTAGAAGACGTTGCGTTCCGCCCGCCCCGTCAGCGAACTGCTGGCTTCGGCGACATAGAGCGGGTTGCCGTCCGCCTGATAGCGCAAGCAGGCGCGGCGGAAATCGCGATAGCCGTGGGTGTAGATGTCCGGCGCGATCAGGTCGAGGTGCGGCGTATGCTCTTTAGCCAGAGCGAGCATTCTCTCCACTGCGCCGCCGGCAGGGTACTCTCGCCCCGGCATATGGCCCACAGCCGCCCCCATCCATACGTTGGTATAGAGGGGCAGGGGGTAAACCGTGCGCGCCTGTTGGGCCAGCCGGTCGATGTATCCCATCACCGAGGCGACGCTGAACGCTTCGGCCGCCTCGTCGCCATAGCGCTCGGCCCAGCCGCCGGCGGCGAATTCTTGGTTGCAGACATCGCAATAGCAGCGGTCGCTGCCCAAGATGCCCGGTTCGTTCTCCACCTGGAAGAGGATCACGGTGCGCTCGGCATCGTGTTCGGCCAAGTGGGCCATCACCGCCTGCAAGGCGGCGTTGTCGCGCTCCCAGGTCGCCGCACAGGTTGGGCAAAGGCTGACCGTGGGCTGCCCGACGGCATCTTGAGCCGGCCGGTAGGTCTTGGGGTCTTGCTTGATGTAGTCGGGCGCATAGAAGGAGCAGGCGTTTTTCCAAGTGGCAAACCACAGGAGGACGAGGCGCAGCCCGTTGGCGCGCGCCTGCGCCAGCCGCTCGTCAAGCATGTCGAAGTCGTAGACGCCCGGCTCCGGCTCGATCTCGCGCCAGTAGAGGGGCAGTGCAGCGGCGTTGGCCCCCATGCGAGCGGCATGGGCAAACAGCGGGTTCATCTCGGCCCGGCTGAAGCAACTGTCGCAGTCCCACTGCAAGCCGAGGATAAGGAATGGCCGGCCATCTACCTGAAGTTGCGGCCGGCCATTCACCTGTACGATCTGCGGCAACGGCATTGCCATCGAATGAGTTCCTTTCCGTCTATCGGATGATATGAATTTATCCTGAACGCCTATACATAGAATCGTCTGGCGGCGGCGTAATCGGATCTATTCCTTGACGGCGCCGATCACGACGCTCGACATGAATTTGTCCTGGAAGGCGACGAACACCGTCACGATCGGCAGCGTCGCCAACACGCTGCCGGCCATGATCGTGCCCCAGACCGGCAAGAAGCCGATGTGCGGGTCGCGCAGGTTGGGCAGCACTACCATGATCGGCTGGATGCTGCGTTCCGTGGCGACCACCAACGGCCACAGATAGTCGTTCCAGACGCCCATGAAATGCAAGATTGCGAACGCGCCGAGGACCGGCGCGGACGCCGGGGCCATGATGCGCCAGTACAACTGCCAGTGGTTGGCGCCGTCGATGCGAGCCGCCTCCAGCAGCGCGCTGGGAATGCCCAGCATGTATTGGCGCATGAGGAACAGGCCGAAGACGCTCGCCAGGCTGGGCACGATCAGGGCTTGATAGGTGTTCAGCCAGCCGAGCCGCGCGAACATGATGTAGAGCGGGGGCACTGTGATCTCAAACGGCACCATCATCATCGCTAAGAGCAACGCGAAGATCAGGTTCCGCCCGCGAAACTGGTATTTGGCGAAGGCGAACGCGGCCATGCTCGCAAACCAGACGGCTATCAACGTGCTGGTCGTGGCGACAAAGACGGAGTTCATGAAATTGCGCCACAGCCCGCCATGATATTCGAAGATGGCCTCGTAACTCGCCAGCGTCCAAACTTCGGGCCAGCCTGCCGGGTTGCGCAGCACCTCGCTGTCAGTCTTGAAAGAGTTCAGCGCCATGACGATCAGCGGGTAGAAAGAAATGGCGACTACGGCAAGCAGAACGATGTGGGCCAGTATAATTTGGATGCTGCGGCCCCGCCGATAGGACGCCGAACTGCGCGTCGAAGTTGCTGTTGCGCTGCCGGCCACTATTCCACCTCCTCAGCGCTCTCTTGGAAGAGCCGAAATTGTATGTAGGTCACAGCCACCACCAGCACAAAGAGGATCCAGCCGACAGCGGCGGACATGCCGAACTGCGCCCCGCGCAGGTTGCTCAGCAACAGGTTTAGAATCGGCGCGACCGCCACCGGCGCCAGGCCGCCGCCGGTACCGACGAGCACGTTGACCTCTGTAAAAAGCCGGAACGAACTGATGGCATCCATCACGAAGGCGAAGAGGAAGGTGTTGCGCATCAACGGCAGGGTTATGTGACGCATCTGCTGCCAGGCCGACGCGCCGTCTACCAGCGCGGCCTCCTCCACCTCCGTGTTGATGGCGGTAAGACCGGCCAAGAAGATTACAAACCACCAACCGACCCCGCGCCAGACGAGCAGCAACACGACCACGTAGCGCGTCAGCCTCGGGTCTTGCAGCCACGGAATCTGCGCGCCGAGCAGTGAGTTCAATACGCCGTACTGTGTGCCGAATAGACTCTGAAAGACGAGAGCCGACGCTACCACGGCAATGACGTTGGGCAGAAAGATGACGGGCTTGAAGAATGACTTCCAGCGGACCAGTTTGGACCGCACCAATACGGCCAAGAGGAAGGCGAAGACCATCAGCGGGATAACGTGCGCCAGCCAATAGAAGATCGTATTGCGCAACATCGTCCAGAACACATGGTAGGTCAAGATCGACTGGTAGTTCTGGAAGCCGAGAAACGTAGCCGTCCCGTAGCCTTTGTAGCGGTAGAAGCTAAGAATAAGCGAATAGATCGCCGGCCCGATGAAGAGGGTAAGCCAGGCCAAGATAAACGGCGAGATGAACAGATAGGGCGCAAGAACGTCGCCCCAGCGGATTTTTCTCTTGCCGGCTACGACGGTTGCTCTCTGCGCAGAGAGTTCCGCCGCGTTGTCTGTATCCATGTTCGCCTCTCCGGGTTTAGATGCCAAGTTCTTTTCAGCCCTTGGCGATACGAGAGGCGGGCGGGCATGCCCGCCCGCCTCTGTAAGGTTGGAGCTAGGCTGTGGTCTAGCTGTGGTCTAGTTGTAGTCTAGACGAGATACGGATTGCCGATCTGGCCTTCCATATCGGCTTTGGCCCCATCGAGAGCTTCAACCAACGTCGCCTCGTTCGCCAGGAACTTGATCAGCCACTGGTGGAGGATGTCGATCTCCTTCGTGGCCGAAGGATCGTAGGGGAATACCTTGACGTAGTTGTAGCTGTCCAGTTCAATCCCCTGGTATTCTGAGCCGAAGAAGACATTGGGCTGGGTGTTCCAATCCTCGTCGGACATGCCGGCGGGCTTCTCCAGGTTGGCCGCAGCCTCCATGAGGGTGTCGCGTGCGCTTTCCATCAAGGGCGTCATACCGGTCGCCCCATAGCAGGCCAGGGCCCCGTCTTTGTCCAAGAACATCTTGTTCAGATATTCGGTCGACGCCTCCAGATGCTCGGAGCGCTTGGGCACGACCAGGACGGAACCGCCCGCTTCGCTGCCGTACCGCTGATCGGCGAGCGGGGCAAATTCGGGCCACAGCGAGGTGCCCCACAACCCGCCCTGAGAAGGGGCAAAGGTGGGCAGGAAGAACTTCATCCAACTGGCGATCAGGCTGCCGCAGATCATCTCATCGGCGAAAGCCTGCTGCCAGTCCGACGACCAGTCATCGATAGGCGTTGCCAGACCGGAATCGTAAATATCTTTGATGAATTGGAAGGTATCGGCAAAGGCCTGGTGCTCGGCCACGAGATAGTTGCCCGCCTCATCGGCCATACGCGCATCCGGATAGGCGGAGAGAAGCTCGCCAAGCCAGTACTGCGCAGGTTGCGGGCCGAGGTTAAGCAGATAGCTGTTCGGGTAGGTCTCGTGGAAAGCCTTGCCGATGGCGATGAAGTCGTTGGCCGTCTTCATGTCGGCGGTCGAGACGCCCATCTCATCCAGCATATCCTGGCGATAGTGGAAGACTTTGCTCTTGACCTCATAGGGGTAGCAGACGAGTGAACCTTCGTACATGCACAGGTCGACGGCGCCCGCGTACATATCATCCTTGTACGGCCCCCAGGCCTCTTCAAGCGCAAGCAGTTCCTGGGCTGCGGCGAACTCCGCGATTTGGGTACGGTTGAACTGCACAATGTTGGGGATGTCCGTCCCCGCGGCCAGAGCAAGGCGCACGGCATCAGCCACCTCAAAGTCGCCTGCGCCGCCGACCACGACCTCAACCGTGGACTGCTCGTCCAGTTCCGGGTAGACGCTGCGCACTGCCTGGTCGCGTTTCTCGGTATTCTCAGTGCCGCCCCACGTCATAAGCCGGAGTGTCACCGGCCCGGCTTCCGCCGGCGCGCTCGCGGGCGCCCCGCCCGGCGACGGCGCCGCACACGCAGCCACGCTCAGCGCGACAGCGCTGGACCCCATCAACTTGAGCAAACTGCGCCGGCTCATTTTTCCTACAGTCATGTCATTCTCCTTTGTTGGATGTCGACCGATTGCTGAATTGACCTTGTCCCCAGACGCTCAGCGACAAGTGTGCCGATATTGCCTCCACGCCTATCAACCGGCGGAATGCCGGCCTTTGGCGCCGCACGATTCTCGAACAATCATCCGAAGTTCCACATACGCATGTTCTTCATAATCTCCCTTGGCCGCAATCACTTTCAGCAGCAGGTCCATGACCATCTGCCCGAGCATATACTTCGGCACATGCATCGTGGTCAGTTGCGGGCTGACCAACGACGCCAGCGGAATGTCGTCGAAGCCGACGACGGCCAGGTCCTCCGGCGTCTTGCGGCCCAAACTCGTCGCCGCCTGCATCACGCCCAGAGCCGCCAGGTCGTTGTAGCAAGCTATCGCCGTGATCTCCGGGGCCGCTTGCAGGAGATCACGCGTCACATGGCGCGCCAGATCGACCGTAATCGTCGGCAGCATCCGCACATAGCGGTCGTCCGCCTTGATGCCGTGGGCGGCCAGCCCGTCGTAATAGCCCTCAAGACGTTCCTGGTCGCCCGGCCAATACAGGCCAACGTATCCGATCTTGCGATGCCCCAGTTCGGCCAAGTGCGATGTCATGCGGCGCAGGCCGCTTCTGCCGGGGATGCTGACAACCGCCGCGTGGGCGGGCCGGCGGCTGGTGAGGATGGCGACGTGATGCCGGGTCGCCACAGCGCTAAGCTGCTCAGCATCCAGGCGGCTGCCGCAAAGGATGATGCCGTCCACCTGTTTGCCCGACAGGATGTCGATGTAATCCAGTTCTTGCTGGGGGTCTTCGTTGGTATTGCACAGAAAGACGCTATAGCCCTGCCTGTGCGCCACGCTCTCCACGCCGAGCACCAGTTCGGGGAAAAAAGGGTCAGTGATCTGGGGGATGATGAGGGCGACGGACGCGGTGCGACCGGAGGCCAGCCCGCGCGCGACAATGTTGGGCCGGTAACCGAGTTGGCGGATAGCGTCCAGAACGCGCTGCCGCGTTGTTTCGGAGATTTCGCCCTGGTTGTTGACGACTCGCGATACGGTCTTGATCGAGACATTCGCCTTTTCGGCAACATCTCGCATGGTCGCAGCCAAAAGAGCCGGCTCCCTAATCTTTTCGATAGTCTACAGCGCCTGGGGAATAAGGCTTCAAACAGGGACGGACGAGCGGCAAGCGTAGTCCAGAAGTGCAGGAACGGCGTATGGGACAAGTGCGGCAAAAGACAACGCTAACGTCAACGCTGTCATATGCGTTATTCTACATCAGGTCTATGGCAGGTGTCAATCAAGGCCGTACATGAATTTCGAGTCATTCAAAAGCCGCAACGGGTACGCATGGTGAGAATTTCTTGGCATCTATAAGAAAACCTACGCATCCTCACCGCCTATCGATCCTTCAACAGCCGGCATCTTTCACATAGCCCCTTCTGCAGCCCGCCGCCCCCAGAAACCAAACCCCTGGCGGCGACGTTATTGGGGGCAGCGGAGGCTGCGCCGGCGCAGCTTGTCGACGCGCAGGCGGCCCCCGCGCTGTGGTATACTCGAAGCGGACCTGCGCAATCCTCCGGCGGAGCGTTGGTCCGGCATGAGCGAATCGGGCCGGCGAACACGAGGCGACTATGCGAATTCTGCTCTATACAGGCAAGGGCGGCGTAGGCAAAACCAGCATCAGCGCGGCGACGGCCGTGCGCTGCGCCCAACTCGGCTATCGTACCGTCGTCCTTAGCACCGACCCGGCCCACAGCCTGGGCGATAGCTTTGACATGCGCATCGGCAACGAAATCAAGGAGCTGGCGCCCAACTTGTGGGGCCAGGAGATCGACTTGCTCTACCAGATGGATCGCTACTGGGGACGGGTGCAACGCTACCTCAACGTGCTCTTCGCCTGGCAGGGCATGGACGGGCTCGTAGCCGAAGAGGCCTCCATCCTGCCCGGCATGGAAGAACTCGCCAGCCTGATGCAGATCACCTTTCTGGCCGACAGCGGCGACTACGACGTCATCGTGATCGACGCCGCGCCCACCGGCTCCACCCTGCAACTGCTCAGCGTGCCCGATATCGCCCGCTGGTATCTCGAAAAGATCTTCCCCTTCCACCGCAAGACCATGCAAGTGGCGCGCCCGGTCCTCACCCGCCTAAGCGACATGCCGCTGCCGGAAGATGACTTCTTCGACAGCATCGAAGAACTGATCCGCTTCATGGAGCGCACCAACCGGCTGCTCTCCGACGCCGAGATCAGCAGCATGCGCGTGGTGTTGAACCCGGAGAAGATGGTCATCAAGGAAGGCCAGCGCGCCTACACCTATTTGAACCTGTACGGCTATCCCGTCGACTCAGTCGTCGTCAACCGCATCTTCCCGCAGGACCTCACCGACAGCTACTTCGACATCTGGAAACACGCCCAGGCGGAAAACATGGAACTGGTGCGGGAAGCCTTCTACCCGCTGCCGATCTTCGAGGTTCCGCTCTTCGAGCAGGAGGTGACCGGCCTGCCCCTCCTCCAGCAGATGGCCGAGACCGTCTTCGGAGCGGAGTTGGTGCGCGGCGGACAGGGCGACCCGACGCAGCGCTACTATGCCGGCAAGCCGCAGGAGATCTTCCGCCAAGACGGCTACTACGTGCTCAGCATCCCCCTGCCTCTGGTAGAGCGCGAACAGGTGCACCTGCATCGCAGCGTGCATGACGAACTCATTGTGCGCATCGGCAACTGGAAACGCAACATCTCCCTGCCGACAGGGCTGGCAAGACTGGACATCGACGGCGCGCGCTACGTGGACGACCGGTTAAACATCCTGTTTAAGTCGCAGGCCGGCGAGGAAATCGCGCCCGAGGAATTGACGACCGATCGCTGGAAGATATTGCGATCCAAGCTTAGCGGCAACCGGGCTTGACGCCCGTGCGACCCATGCCCGCAGCGACCGGCTGGGCGAGGCGCCGGCAGCGCAGGCGAGAATTAGCCGCCGGCTGCCGGCTCCTCGCCTTGTTTTGTCCATCCGGCCTGCTGTGCGTATCCTGGCAATCAAACCATCCGTATCTGTTAAAGACGAAACAAGTGTCGACGCATGGCTGATATCCAGCGCGGCGAACCTGTCGAAGAATCGATCTTGGTTGAGTATTTGCGGCGAGCGCAAGAGGACGCCGATCCGGAGGCGTTCGACGCTCTGTATCTGCTCTTTGCCGACCGCGTGTACCGTTATTTATTGGCGCGATTGGGCGATGCCGAACTGGCGGAGGAGGCCGTTTCTCAGGTCTTTCTGCGCCTGATCGAAAAGGTGCACATGTACCGCATCGCGCCGCAGGACAATGTGGCGATCTTTTCGGCCTGGCTGTACCGCATGGCCTACAACAAGATGGTCGACATCCTGCGGGCAAACCGGCGTGCAAACCTGGTCGACCTGAGTTACGCCGACCAGACCGGCGAAACCGGGCAGATCGAAGCAGTCGAACACAACCTGGACTTCGCAGAAGTTCTCCGCAAGCTTCAGTTATTGAATGACCAGCAGCGCGAGGTTTTGGTGCTGCGCTTTATCGAGGACCTGAGCATTGCCGAAACGGCTCAGGTCATGCAGAAGAGCGAAGGCGCGGTCAAAGCCTTGCAGCATCGGGCGTTGGAAAGCCTGCGTCGCTATTTACAGATGTAGGAAGCCATGACCTTTGAAGAAATTCTCGCCAGTTGTATTGCACAACTTGAGGCGGGAGACACGGTCGAAAATTGCCTGGCGCGGCGCCCTGCGGAAGCGGCAGAGTTGGAGCCGCTGCTGCGCGTCGTGGCGGCTATGCGCAACGCGCCGGCCCCGGCTATGCCGGAGCAGAGCTTCGCCCGCGGCCGCAGCGCCGTAGCGGCGGCGGTCCGCGCCCGGCGCGAGGCCGCTACGGCGGCGGACTATGCGCCGCCCGCTCACGCCTATCTGCCGGATGCGCCGCTCCAGACGGACGCGCCGTCACGCCGCGCTTCCGGGCGGCTGTTTGCCTGGCCGACGCTCGCCGGGGCGCTGATCGCGGCCTGTTTGCTGTTGGCCGTCGTAGTCGCCGGCAGCCAGACGCCGGGCGTGCTCCCCGGCGAGGGAGCGCTAGGCGCGCTCTACGAAGTGAAGCTGATGGGCGAAGAGGCGCAGGGTCTGCTGATGACCGCAGCGGGCAATGAAGCCGAATGGCATGTGCGGTTGGCGCAACGACGGCTGGCCGAGTTGGAACGGCTGCGCGCCCAAGGCTGGCCCGTAGAGCCGGAACTGGCGGAACGGCTGCCGGCAGAAGTGCAGACCGCCCTGGCGCTGAGCGCAGACCTGCCGGATGCGCCGCGCGCCGCGCTTTTGGACGATCTGCGCCGGGAATTGGCCGAGGCCGGCGCTACGCTAGGCGAAGATGACGCTTCTTTGGCGGCGCTGCAGCAGGCGCAGGACGCCCTCGCCGCCGCGCTGCCGGACACAGCCGCGGTCGCCGCGGTCCTGCCGACGCCGACGCCGCTCCCGCCTACGGCTTCGCCGGTTACGCCGCCGCCTGCGTCTACAGACACGGCCGTCAGCCCGCCCGCGTTGCCGGATGCCGCCGTTGTGCTGCCCACGCCCACGCCGCTTTCCCCCGCCGAAGAAGCGCCGCAAGAGTCGCCCGCGGTGCAGGCGGCCGAACCCGCGCTCCCCGCAAAGGAGACCGCAGCGCCCGAGGTCGAGGCCGAGCCGGTCGAAGCCCAACCAATTGAGGCCGCGCAGGAAGAGACGACGCAAAAGGAGACGCCACAAGACGGCGCGCCGGAAGTTGCGCCCACGCCGGCGAAAGAGGCAATTGCCGTAGCCGAAGCGGAGACGCCTGCGCCCGCACAGCAAGAACCGGCGCCTGAGGATGACTCGACGCCGGCGGAGACAGCCCTCGCCCTAGCCGAGCCCACGCCGGAGCCAAGCCCCGAAGCAAGCGTCGCCGCAGCCGATAGCGCCGCGCCGAACCTGGCAGCCGCGGAGCCATCAGACAGCACGTCCGCGTTTGTGGAGACGACGCCCGTCACGGAAACCGCAGCCGTCACCGTGACGCTGCCTATAACAAGCGGCGCAGCCATGCCGGAACCCACGGCCGCGATCACGAACACAGCCGCTATCACGGAGCCGGCGCCGATTCCAGAGTCAGCGCCGCTTGGCGAAGCCGAGACGATTACAGAGACAAATACCGAGGTGATTACCGAGACAGAGACGATCACCGAGACGACGACAATCGCGCCGGTCGAGACTCCGACGCCCACCGATACGCTGACGCCGACGGTAGAGGCCCCTGTCCTGGAACTGCTGCTTCCCACGGTGACGCCAACCGCAACCGCTACGCCGGAAGCCGCCGGGTCCGTTACGCCTACGCTAGAGGGAGAGCCGGAGGAGCCGGCGCAAACCGTATTGCCGACGCCCACGTCCAGGCCCCGGTGGACGCGCGTCCCTGCGCTGCCGCGCACGGCTACGCCCGCGCCCGAGGCGACAGCCGCGCCAGGCATCACGCCGAGCGCGACGCTTGAGCCGGAGTCGCTCGACGAGCAGACGAGCCCTCAACCTAGCCCCACCTTCACGGACGAGCCCGCGGCAACGTGGACCGTCACGGCGACGCCAATACCCACGGCGACGGCGACGGCGACGCCCACGGCAATCGTCGTGCTGCTGCCCACGGCGACGCCGACAGCATTGGACGCGATGCCGACGCCCACACCGCCAGCGGACTTCCTGCCCACCCCCACGCCGACCGCCGCGCAGGACACGGTGCAAGACGAAGCGCC
>CAZYSJ010000108.1:0-15094 GCA_964649875.1 uncultured Caldilineaceae bacterium | reverse complement strand
GCCGGGACTTTGACGCGCCAATACCTGTGCGCTACACTGGCATTGAGGTGAGATGAGCCGGAACGAGATCGCCGAGGAGCAACTGCCGAAGTAAAGCCGATGAGCCATAACACATGGGACTACGCCGCAGAACTGCGTGCGCGCGGCTACCGGGTCACGCCACAACGCCGGGCCGTCATGGATGCCGTCTGCGCCGGCGGCGGCCAAAGCACCCGGGCCGACATTCTGGCACGCGTGCGTGCGCAAAACGCGGCCATCAACCCGGCGACGGTCTATCGCAACCTCGACTTTCTCGTCGACCAGGGGTTGATCGCCAAGGCGGAATTGCACCACGGCGAAGCCGTTTACGCCATCGCCGGCCCTGCGCCGCATCACCACCTCATCTGCCGCGCCTGTCGCCGTGAGATCGTGATCGATGTCGAACCGATTGAGCAACTGCGCGCCGTCCTCTGCGAGCGTTACGGCTTCGAGCTTGACGCCCGCCACCTGATGCTGGTCGGCCTCTGTGCGGAGTGCCGCGGCAAAGCGTAGACGCAGCGACGCACGGTCGTATCTGTCCCATGCGCCCCCCGTTCCCCATTGGTCGCATTTTCGCAAACGTGCACGATGCCGTACAATGGCTTTTATTGCGAAAATTTGCAATAACAGCACGCTTGCGGAGGCGACAATGTCCACACAAACGACCCGAAAGTGGTTGCGGATAGCCCTACTCGGCTTGGCAGTATTAGCCCTGGCGGCCTGCGCTCCGGCTCCGTCCCCGGCGCCTGCCGAAACAGCCGCAGAAACGGCTGCGTCAGGCGAACCCGCCCAACTGCGCATCGGCATCATGGGCGACGAGTCCACGCTCACCCCCTACACCTACGTCACCGGCTACCCCGGCTGGAACCTGCTCCTGCTCCAATACGATACGCTCTACCAGACTGACCTCGCCGGCGTCGCCCAACCCTGGCTGGCACGCGGGCTGTCCATCGGCGAAGACGGGCTGACCGTGACAATCGACCTGCGCGACGACGTCTCTTGGCATGACGGCGAACCCTTCAGCGCCGGCGACGTCAAGTTCACCGTTGATTACTTCAAGGCGCACACGCAGAGCCGCTTTACCCGCGCGCTGGCCCCGGTAGAGAGCGCCGAGGTCGCCGGCGAATACCAGGTCGTCCTCACCCTGACCGCGCCGACTCCCCTCTTCGAGTTGAGCGTGCTGGCCGACGTGCCGATCCTGCCCGAACACATCTGGGCCGGCATCGAAGACCCGGCGGCGCACGCCTTCGAGAGCGTGAGCAACGTCGGAACCGGACCGTACCGATTGGTTGAATACAGGCCGGATCAGTACTACCGCTTCACGGTGAACCCCGACTACTTCGCAGGCGCCCCGGCCGTCGCCGAGATAACGGCGATCATCTACGCCGACGATACCGGCGGCCTGACCGCGTTGCAGACCGGCGAGGCGGACATGCTCGTTCGCCCGGTCCTGCCGGAGCAGCTCGAGTTGCTGCGCGCCTCCGGGCAGATCGAGTTGGCGCAAGGCGCGCTCTTCACCACCGATATGCTCACTTACGACATGACGAAGTTCCCCTTCGACCGCGCCGAGGTGCGCCGCGCCGTCTCACTTGCCATCGACCGGCAGGAATTGATCGATACCGTCTATCTGGGAGCCGCCACGCCGGGCAGCATCGGCTGGATACACCCGGTGTCGCCCTTCTTCAATGAAGCGGTGGTCACCGAGTACGGCCCCAATCAAGCCCGCGCCCTGCTCGACGAAGCCGGCATCGCCGACAGCGACGGCGACGGCATCCGCGAGGCGGACGGCGTTCCGCTGAAGGTCGAGTTCCTCACGCCCAGCGGCAACGCGCTGCGGCTGCGCACAGCCGAAGTGGTGAGCGAAATGCTGCGCAACGAGATCGGCATGGACGCTGCCGTCGCAGTCGTAGAGCAGGCAACCTGGGAGGATGCGGTCTGGCCCGGTTTCGACGTGGCCCAGGGGCGCAACTATGACATGGCGATGTGGGGCTGGTCGGCCCCTGTGCAGGCCAATGCCGTGCGCGTCACATCGCTGATCCACTCGGACCCGGCTACCGGCTCGCTGAACCTGTCCGGTTATGCCGGCGAAACCGCCGACGCCCTGGCAGAAGCGCTCAACGTCGCCGTCAACCCGGATGAGTTCGCAGACCTGCTCGACCAAGTTCAGGTGCAGATCGCCACAGACCTGCCCTTTATCATGCTCCTCTACCCGGATGGGGCCTACGCCTACCGCGCCGATGTATATGACGGGTGGGCCTTCATGGCGGGGCAGGGCATCTTCCACAAGCTTTCCTTCCTGCCGGAATCCGCCCGCCCGTAATGCAGACAGAACGTCGCCCGGCAGTACAGAGCAGACGAACAGTCAGACGAACGGCGTCTTCCGGGAAGCCGAGTTGCGCTTCCCGGAAGCGCCGTCTCTGGGCGAGAACCGCTAGACTGATGCGAGGGTAGGCCCCGGTGCAAGCGAGCGGAGAATCGAGGGGCGGCCGCCTTCTGCAATATGTCGCGGTGCTGATACTGGCGATCACCCTCAACTTTGCCCTGCCGCGGCTAATGCCCGGCAACCCGCTGGCGCTGCTGGCGGGCGTCGACGTGGGGCTGCTGAGCGCCGACGAACGCGCCGAAATCATGGCCGCGGCAGGGCTGGACCAGCCACTCTACAAGCAATATGCCGCCTACTGGGGCGACCTGCTGCGCGGCGACCTCGGTTATTCCTACCGGCAGAAACGCCCCATCGCCGAAATGCTGGCGCAGCGTCTCCCCTGGACGCTGCTGCTGGCCGGGTCGGCGCTCGTCCTGTCCACCGTGCTGGGCAGCGTGCTCGGCGCGCTTTCCGCCTGGCGGCGAGCGAGCCCCCTTGACACAAGCCTGCTCTGGTCCATGATCAGCCTTAACTCGCTGCCCTCCTTCTGGCTGGGCATGCTCTTCATCGCCGTCTTCGCCGTACGGCTGGGCTGGCTGCCCGCCCAAGGAGCCGTTACGCCGGCCGCCCAACTGACCGGCGGACAACAGGCGCTAGACATCGTTCGGCACGCTATTTTACCCGTCCTCACGCTGTCGCTGCTCAGCATGCCGGACCTCTACCTGACCGTGCGCTACACGCTGCTCGACGTCATCGGCGAAGACTTCGTGCGCACCGCTACGGCCAAGGGGCTGGGACGGAGCCGCATCCTTTTCCGCCATGTGCTGCCCAACGCCGCGCCTCCCATCGTAACGATGGCGGCGCTGCGCCTGGGATACGCCTTCGGCGGCTCGGTAGTTATCGAAACGGTCTTCTCCTATCCGGGGCTGGGCCGGCTGATCTTCGAGGCGGTAGGCAGCCGCGACTACCCGGTGATGCAGGCGGCCTTCCTGCTCTTCACCGTCGCCGTGCTGCTGTCGAACATCCTCGCCGACCTGCTCTACCGCCGCCTCGACCCGCGCCTGGGGGGGATGCACAGATGAGCGCCGCGCCCTCGCCGTCTCGGCCGGCCCGACGCTCTCGCTTCTTCGCCTTGAGCGGGACGGCGCGCGCCGCCGCGCTCCTGGGGATGGCGCTGGTCTTGGGCCTGGCCTGCATAGCGGTCTTCGCCCCCCAGCTTAGCCCCTACAACCCAGCAGAACGCGTCGGGCCGCCCTTTTCGCCGCCCAGCGCTGCGCACCTCTTGGGCACAAACGACATCGGCCAAGACATCCTCAGCGAACTGATCTACGGCGCACGTGTCTCGCTGTCAGTCGGCATAGCCGCGGCCGCGCTCTCCACCGCGCTGGGAACGGTCGTCGGCCTGCTGGCGGGCTACTATCGCCGACTGGAGCATTGGCTGATGCGCCTGGCGGACGTGGTGCTGGTGCTGCCTTTCCTGCCCCTCCTGATCGTGCTCGCCGCCTACGTGGGGCGCAGCCTGACAAACACCGTGATCATCATCAGCTTGCTGCTCTGGGCGGGGACGGCGCGCCTCATCCGCAGTCAGACGCTCGCCCTGTCGCAGCGCGAGTTTGTGTTAGCCGCGGCTACTGTGGGCTGCACGCGCGGGCGCATCCTCCGCCGCCACATCTGGCCGCATGTGACCTTTCTGGTGATCAGCGAGTTCCTGCGCGCCACGACGACGGTCATTTTGCTGGAGGTCTCGCTCAGTTTCCTCGGCTTGGGCGATCCGCTGCAAAAGAGTTGGGGAACCATGCTCTACTGGGCGCAAGCGCGCGGGGCCTTCCTCACACCCGCCTGGGCGTGGTGGGTGCTGCCGCCCGGCTTGTCTATCGGCGCGGTGGCGCTGGGCTTTGCGCTCATCGGCTTCGCTCTGGAAGAGATCGTCAACCCGCGCTTGCGCAACGGCAACGCCTAAGCAAATTGCGCCGTTCGCAAGCGCTTATTATCACCCTGCAAAAGGAGAAACACATGACCCGCGTACTGATGTTGGCTAGTTTCGGCCTGGAGATCGTCGAATGCGGCGGCGCACTGGCCTTGCACGCCCAGGCCGGCGACGAGGTCTTCGCGGCCGTACTGCTCAGCCGGCCCGAAAGCAAGCCGCAGATCACCGCCGCGGCACGCGTCCTCGGCATCGAGCAAGTGGAATTCCTGGACTTCCCAATGGGCGAGTGGAGCGTCGACGTCCCCGCCAAGGAGAAGATCGTCTCGCTGATCCGGCGTCTGCGCCCCGACATCGTGATCACCCAAGACCCGCACCACGCCCAGCACGATCTGGACCCGGATCGGCGGCTGATCGCGCTGCTCTACACCGAGGCATTGGCGCTGGCCGGCCGCGGCTACTGGCATGCCGCCGAGTGCGGCGGCTATCCGGCTCACCTTGTGCGCTCGATCTATTACATGACGCCGGAGGAGCCGAACTGCGTCGTCGAGATCGGCAGCGTCTTCGAGCTCAAGCAGCGCGCCTTGGCCGAACTCAGCTACCAGACCGCGTTCAGCGCCGAGGTGATCGAGCAGCGCGTACCGCCCAAAGCGCTGCAACACGTCTTGGACGCCTACGCGACGCTTCAGGCGGACAAAGCTGCGCTGGGGCTGGCCTTGCACCGCCAGTTCGATCTGGCGCTGGCCCTCGTCCACGGGCTGGCGGGACACTCCGGCGCCGTCCTGGCGGAAGCGTACCGCCGCGAGGGCGTCTTTGTGCTGGACAAGCTGCTGCCCTGAGCCTCAGCCCAAACTCATAGCCGCGAATTGCACGAATTCCACGAAGCGCTTGGAGAACAATTCAAGCGTTTCGCCGCGTTTTCTCCGCGCTCATTTCCTCGCACTACAGCGCATCGTGGTTTGATCGGGAAGTGTCTGTCATTCTGAAGCGAGCGTTAGCTAGCTGAAGAATCTCTTTGTACCAGGCATGGATGCTTCGCTTGGGAGCCCCCAGGGCACAGCATGACAGAATAACTCAACGGTCATGGAGCCATCTGTAGCCCCAAAAACCCGTTTTGCACGCTGCGCCAGTTGATGTATAAATGAGCGCGGCTTGCCGGCGGCGCGTTTTGCTCCCCCACGCACCGCAAGCCGTTCGTCTTCGCCCTCGCCCGACTTCGCAGGGTTCTTCACCCATCGCCGCCCCGCTGGGGAATGTCTGCAATCCGTTGCGCCGGTTTCACCGCCGGCCATTCGGCGTACCGGCAGTTTGCTCGGTTTGGCCGCGCCGCTTTGCCATTTTCTTTACCGGATGCAGAGCGGTCGCTGTGTGTTCGCAAGGAGACACGCCATGATCAGCCCGTGGGCGACTACCTTTAACCTGACGGTTAAGAAGTGCGAGGAAAGACCCGACCGCCCCAAAGGCGATGTCATCTATCGCCTGATCGACCTCTTCACGACGCACAACGGCTCGTGGGAGCCGGGCGGCGCGCTAGGCGCGGTCCCCCAATGGGCGCGGGAAAGATACCTGCGTCCGCTGGGCGCGCCGGATTACTTTGACGACGCCGGCGGCGATCACCACCTCTTCGCCAAGGTGCTCGACGCGGACGGCAAGCCCATTGTGCGCGATAACTTCATCCGCTACTGGTCGGACGGCTTCGAGAAGTTGGGCGACCCCAACTACCGCGGTTACGCCACGATGACGCCTAAGCCTCACTCCGGCTGGGCGAACCAGCCCATCTACAGCAGCTTCAGCCCGGAACGCGGGGAAAGCGGCGCCTGGTGCTGGTGTCCCGAAGGCGCGGCCGACGTGGCCGTCGGCGGCGGGTTGCCCAATAACCAGCACATCTCTTTCTTCGCCGTGTGGCAGGCGGAACCCGCCGCCCCGCGCCAACAGCCGCAACGCCCGACCGAGCGCGAGGAGCAGACGCCTCCCATCGCCAGGCTGGAAGCCATCCGCCGCCGGGCGTGGGCGCAGATGAATGTGCGCTTCGCACGGGATTCGGCCTTCGCCAACTATGCGCGCGTCCACAACCTCGGCGCGCCGCTGACCAACGAATACGAGTTGGCCGGCTACCGCGCCCAGGGCTACGCCTTCGGCGTCGTCTACGCCCCCCGCGAAGACCTGTCGAAAATCGACCACATGAGTTGGTAGGAAACAAATCCGGCAACGCTGCCGCGTTTTCGATCTGCAGAGCGTCTTTATATAAGGGGGGTCTATGCGCTATCGAACTTGCCGCATCGGCGTACACGGGCGAAACGACCATGTGTTCACCGAAGACGACTTCCGCGTGATCCGCGAGAGCGGCGTGGAGGCGGTCAAGATGATGAGCCAAACCGAGCCTGCGGTCTTCCGGCGCATCAAGGAGATCAACCCCGACATCGAGATCATCACGCGGCTGTACGACGACCGCATCGGCCACGGACACCCGACGCCCGCCGAGTTTGTGGAGAGGATGGCCCCCGTCATGGCCGCGCTGCAACCCTACTGCGTCAAGTACCAGATCGCCAACGAGCCCAATCATGTACAGCGCTACGAGGGATGGGGCTCCGACGACGCCGACGCCCGCGACTTCAACCAGTGGTTCCTAGAGACATACCGGCTGCTCAAGCAGACATGCCCCTGGGCCGCCCTGGGTTTTCCGGGGCTGGCGATCCCCGACTTCGCACACCGCGACCGCGCCTGGCTGGAGATCTGCCGGCCCGCCATCGAGCGCGCCGACTGGCTTGGCGTGCACTGCTACTGGCAGACGCCCCCCGACCGGCCCAGCGTCATGCTGGACGAGCATTTCGGCCTCACCTTCAAGCATTACCACCGCCAGTACCCCGACAAGACGCTGGAAATCCTCGAATGCGGCAACTCCAACGTACATAACCCACAATGGCCCATTTCTGAAGACGACATCGCCCGCGAATATGTGGCCTGGCTGCAAGAAGTGTTCAATCACGCGTACATCAACTCGGCGTCGTTCTTTCTGCTCTCCTCGCCGGACCGGGCCAGTTGGGACTTCTTTTCGTGGCGCACGGAGAACAACTTCGTCAAGCCGGTCGTCCATGCGATTAGCCGCATGCACCGGCCCCCGCGCCAACCGGCTGCGGGCGCGCCGCCGTCCGTGCAGCCGCCGCCCGCACAAGCAGCGCCTGCAGCGCCAGGCTCCTTCACCAACAACCAGATCATCGACGCCTTCTACGACGCCGGCGTCAAGCTGGGTCTGGGCGACTGGGCGCTGCTGGAGAAGGCCGGACTGTCGCTGGGCGAACTGGTGAAGGACCGCAACGGCCGCTATGCCGGCGCGCCGGTTACGCAGATCGCCGCGCTGAGCGAGGACGAGCGGCAAGCTGTGCTGGCAGAATTGGCGGACTTCGCCGCGGGCGTCAGCTTTGGCCCGCCATCTGAAAAGCCGCAAGGCTGGCTGTGGCAGCGGCCCGAACTGGCCGTCGTGCGCCCATCCATGCCGCCCGGCCAGCGCGTGAACGTCCCCCGTGGAAGCAGCGCGCTGGAACGCCGCGTCGCACGCGCCTGGAACGAGTACGGTTGGCTGTTGATCCGCCTGGCCGAACAGACCGGCGTGCATTTGGACCTCGCCACAGCCGTGCTAGCGGTGCAGACTTCAGGCCGCGCCTTTGGCGGCGACCGGCGATTGGCGCTGCGCTTCGAGAACCACATCTTCTACCGGCTGTGGGGAGCCAAGAAGCAAGACGCGTTTGAGCGGCATTTTCGCTTCAGTGCTACAGACCCCTGGCAAAAACACGCCTGGCGGCCCGCGCCGGATCAGCCCTGGCAGGACGTCCACAGTTCACACAGCAACGAGTGGGGCGCGTTCGAGCAGGCCGCAGGCCTGGACCGGGAGGCGGCTCTGCGTTCGGCGGCCTTAGGGCTGGCGCAGATTATGGGCCTCAATCATGCGCTAGCCGGCTTCGAGTCCCCCGGCCAGATGTTCGACGCCTTCGCAGCGTCGGAGCGCTACCAAGTGTTGGCGCTCTTCGACTTCATCGGCGGCGAGCGCGGCGATTCGCGCGCCATGAACGCGCTGCGCCGCGGCGACGCAGACGCCTTCGCCGCGCTGTACAACGGCAGCGCCCAGGCTGCACGCGCCGCCGCGCTGCTTCACGCTGCGCTCGACGCCTACCGGCGGCTGGGCCTTGCACCCTAAGCCATAAGGAGAATTGCCATGACGCGCGCAGGCAGCCAAATCGGCATCGACGCCAACCCGCCGCTCGACCTGACGACCGGCGAGCCGTCCTCTCCATTTGCAGACCCCGCCATCCTCGCCGACACGGGCGCGGGCTGGGTGCGCCTCAACTTCGCGCTAGCCCCGTGGAACGCCCCGCACGATGAGACGAAGCACGGCGGGCGCACCTGGGCTGAGGCGTACCGGCAAATCATCGCCGCGCTGCGCGGCCAGGGGCTGGCGATCTACGGCCTCATCAGCCACGAGGCCGTCGCCCGCGAGCTGGGCGATTCTTTGCGCAATCCTCCGTCCGAAGACGTAACCGAGCATCCGTGGCTGCGCGACTATGTGGACGCCTTCGCCGCGATCGTGGGCCTCTTCCACGACGACGTGCAGCTTTTCGAGTCGTTCGACGAGCCGGACGACTGGCACGGCAGCAACCGCAATTGGGTGCACCCCGGCTGGTACGCGGTCATGCTCCAACAGGTCTACGACGCGGTGCGCGCCAAGCACAGCCCGCACCAGGCGCGCTTGGTCTCCGGGCCGCTGCAAGGGCTGGCGATCAACAACAACGCCGCGACCGCGTACCTGCGGGCCGCCTATGCCGAAGGCAAACGCCGCTTCGGCTGGGGCGAGAACGGCATGCCATTCCCCTTCGACGGCGTCGGCTATCACCTCTACGTGGCCGAAGAACAGCGCCCCGGACTCTCTGCGCAAGAGATGGAGGAGGAACTGCGCACAGCCTACGAGCGCTATGTGGGCGGGCTGCGTCGCGTGATCCGCCAGCAAGAGGGCCGCAGCAAGCCCATCTACATCTCGGCGATTGGCTGGCACACCAACCGCAACCCGGAGGAATTCCAAGCCGACCGGCTGCGACAAGCCCTGGACATGGCGCTGGCTGACCCGTCGGCGGCGATGGCCGTGTGGTTCTGCCTGCAAGACTTCGGTCCCGCCGACGGCAACCAATACTACGGCCTCTACCGCCCCGGCCCCCTGACGCCGGAGGCGCGTAAGCCGGCCTACGCCGCTTTCCGGCAGATATGCGCGCGCCAACTGCCCGCCGAAGGCGAAGGCGCGTTTGACAACCGCACGCTGATCCGCGCGGTGACGCTGGCCGCGGACGAGCTAGGCGTTGAGCGCTACCCGCTGCTTGAGCGCGGCGGCCTGTGGGACGCCTTCTTCGACCGCGCGACCCCCTACCGCGGCCCGGCGCTCGACGCCTTGCCCGGCCTAAGCGAAACGGAGCGGAGCGTGATCGCGGCCAAACTCACCGCGCTGCGCGCCGGCAGCGTTCCCCGCCGCGGCGAGACGACCGCGGCCTCGCTCAACCTGCGCGCCGATCCGGCAACCGACGCGGACATCCTGGCGCAACTGCCCGAACGCACGTCCTTACGCGTCCTACAGGAGGACGGCGAGTGGCTGCGCGTCGAGACGGGCGGGAACGAGGGCTTCGTCCATCGCCAGTTCGTGTCCATACCTGGCGAAGAGCCGCCGCCGGGCTTTCTGCACAACCGTCCGGCGCTGGCGCAAATCCCGCTGGCGCCGCCCGCCGGCAAGCTTTTCGAGGCCGGCACGGTGCATACCCCTTCCGAAAAGCGGCTGGCCTTCATCTGGAACCGCTGCGGTCGCCTGCTGGCTGCACTGGCGGACGAGTTGCATATCCAGCCGTCTGTCGCCGCAGCAGTCGCCGCGGTCGAGTCCGGCGGCTACGCCTTCGCCGCGGACGGGCGCATGATCATCCGCTTCGAGAACCACCTTTTTCTGCATCACTGGGGCCGCGTCAACCGGGCGCGCTTCGATGAGCATTTCGCCTTCGACGAGCAGACGCCGTGGCAAGGTCACCGCTGGCGGCCATCGCCCGACGCGGCGTGGCGACCGCAGCACCAGGCGCTGGACAGTCTGGACGCCAACCAAGCGGCGGAGTGGGAGACTTTTCTGTTCGCCGCCACGCTCGACGCCCACGCCGCGCGGCTGTCGATCAGCATGGGCGCGCCGCAGATCCTCGGCTCTAACCACGCCGTGATCGGCTACGAATCGGTCGAGCAGATGTTCGACGCCTTCGCCGCGGATGAGCGCGCCCAATTCGTGGGCCTGTTCGACTTCATCAAGTCCAGCCCGGAACGCGTCGCCGCGTTGCAGCGCCGGGACTACCTGACCTTCGCCTCGCTCTATAACGGGCCGGGGCAGGCCGCGACTTACGCCGGGCTGATCGAGGCGCAGACGGCTGCGTTCAACCAGATCGTCGCGCGCCAGGACAGCGTGTCGTTCGACGCTACGGCCGGCTATGACATCGACATGGCCGGCATCCCCTTCCTGCCGCCTTTCTGGCCCGCCCCACCCTCTGTAGGGGCAGGCCTTGTGCCTGCCCCAGACATTGCGCCTTCCCAGTCCGCTACACCTGCCCAACCCGCCGCACCCAAGGAGCATCGGATGACGGACGACCCGCTCTACAAAGCCTGGCAGCAGCACATCATCCAGGGGCTTGCCAACAACAACGTGATGTTCCGGCGCACGCTGCGCGCCTATCTGCTGCCCTACTACCTGACCGTAGGCATGTACGTCGCGCTCTTTGTGGCCGGGCTGGGCCTGTTCGTCGCCGCCGCCTGCGCCCAGGGCATTAGCGGCCTCGCCGCGCCGCTCTTTGCCGGGCTGGGCGCGGCGACCCTTCTGGCCCTGTTCGTGCGCAATCCGCTGCGCTCGCTGGAAGAGAACCTCCAGTTCATCACCTGGCTGGGCGTCATCTACAACACCTATTGGACGCGGCTGCTCTACATGCAGGATCAGGAAACCGTCCACGCCGAGCTAGAGGATGCCACGGGCGACGCCATCCGCGAGATCGAGCGGCTGATCGACAAAAGCGCCAAACTGGCGGCGAAACGACCCGGCGCGGCCGGCAACGGCTGACCGTCGCGCCGACCAAACTTTCCCAAGCTTTTCAGAGAGGGAACCATGCCAGACGATCTGATCTTCTTCAACGGCCTCAATGGCGCAACCGGCGCCTATGACCTGCCGCCCATGACCGGCTTGGAGTTGGCCGAGTTCATTCGCGGCGAGCGTCCGCCGGAAAACCTGGCCGAACTGCGCTACCGCTACGAGCTGAGCGTACAACGTCACCTCGGCCTGCGCGAAGGCGTCAACCCGCTGCGCATCGAGGAGACCGGCTGGGGCGTGATCTTTGCACACGGCGCCGACCCCGCCATCGCCGAAGCGCTCGCGCCCCTGATCGACTGGCGTCGCGAGCAAGCGGGCGATCTCTTCCGCCTCTTCACGGATGAAGGCGGACAGGCCTACCGCCCAGGCGAATCCAAGCAACAATTCCTCACGCGGCACGGCGTCGGACCCGGCCCCGCCGACCCGGCCAAGATGCCCTACTACCTGCTGATCGTGGGCGGCCCGCAGGAAATCCCCTACCGGTTTCAGTACCAATTGGATGTGCAGTACGCGGTCGGGCGCATCCATTTCGACACGCTGCAGGAATACGCCGACTACGCAGCCGGCGTCGTGGCCGCGGAGAAGGGCGAGGTCAAGCGCGCCCGCCGAGCGACCTTCTTCGCGCCGGCCAACCCCGACGACCGCGCCACCAACCTCAGCGCCGACCTGTTGGCCGGGCCGTTGAGCGCACAACTGGCCGCGGTCTACCCGGACTGGCAGGTTGACCTGATCGCCCGCGACCAGGCCGCCAAGGCGCGCCTCACCGCGCTGCTAGGCGGCGACGAGACGCCCGCGCTGCTCTTCACCGCCAGCCACGGCATGGCCTACCCGCTGGGGCACAGCCTTCAACTGCCCCATCAAGGCGCGCTGGTCTGCCAGGACTGGCCCGGCCCGCTGCAATGGACCCAGAGCATCCCGCACGAGCACTACTTCGCCGGCGAGGACATCGCGCCGGACGCCTCACCAGCAGGCCTGATCGCCTTCTTCTTTGCCTGTTACGGCGCAGGCACGCCCCTGCACGACGAGTTCTCGCAGCGCGCCTTCCGCCAGCGTACGCAGATCGCGCCGCACCCCTTTGTGGCACAGTTGCCCGCCAAGCTGCTCGGCCACCCGCGCGGCGGCGCGCTCGCTGTGATCGGCCATGTGGAGCGGGCCTGGGGCTACTCGTTTAGCTGGCCCGGCGCCGGCGCACAGACCACGGTCTTCGAGAGCACGCTTGAGCGCCTGCTCAAAGGCTACCCCGTCGGCGCGGCCGTCGAGTACTTCAACGAACGTTACGCCGAACTCGCCTCGGATTTGAGCGTCGAATTGGAAGAGATCAGCTTCGGCAAGAATGTGGATCCCTACGAGCTGTCGGGCATGTGGACGGCCAACAACGACGCGCGCGGCTACGCCATTCTGGGCGACCCCGCCGTGCGCCTCGCCGCGGCTGCACCGGGCGAGTCGGCGCACGAGCAGCCGGACATCTAGCCCATGTTGAACTGGCGGAGCGGTTTCGCCGGAAAGGAGCAGAGAATGAAGTTCGACATCGTATTTGAGGGCGGCGGCGCCAAAGGCATGGCCTTCGTCGGCGCGTACAAGGCGCTTAGCGAACGCGGGCACGGCTACGACCGGCTGCTCGGCACGTCCGCCGGCGCCATCACGGCTGTGCTGCTGGCCGCGGGCTACAGCGTGCAGGAGATGCAGGACGCGCTCGCCGAACAGGAAAATGGCCGCTCGGTCTTTGCTTCCTTTCTAGGCGCGCCGCAGTCGTTCAGCGACGAGGACATCAGCCGCAGCGCCCTCCGCAACCTGCTGCACGAGGCCGACATCCCCTTCGTGCCCGCCGGGCTGGAGGAACGCATCGACGACTCATTGCTGCGCGCCCTGCTGCGCACGCCCCAGTTTCGTCACCTCTTCTCCTTTGTCGAGCGCGGCGGCTGGTATGTGGCCGACAGCTTCGTCGCCTGGATGGAGAGAAAGCTCGACGAGGGCGTCTATAACGGCCGGCCGCGCCGCTTCAGCAAGCTCAGTTTCGCCCAACTCCACGCTGAGACCGGCGTCGACCTCACCCTGGTCGCCGCGGACACGGCGGACGCGCGCATGCTCATCCTCAACCGGCGCACCGCGCCTGATTGCCCGGTCGTCTGGGGCGCGCGCATGTCGATGAGCATTCCGCTGCTCTGGCAGGAAGTTGTCTGGCAGCCGCAGTGGGGCCTGTACCGCGGCAAGGACATTGCCGGCAATACCATTGTGGACGGCGGGCTGCTTTCCGGCTTCCCGATCGCGCTCTTCGTATCGGCGCAGCCCGAAGTCACGAGCGTAATGGGCGACAAGCGCGGCCTGGACGTACTAGGGCTGCTGATCGACGAGCGGCTGGCTTTGCCCGAAGTCGGTTCGCCGGCCCCCGCACCGTCCACGCTTGGGCTGGGCAGTCTGCGCACCGCCCAACGCGCCGGCCGCCTGATCAACACCATGACGCAGGCGCACGACAACGCCGTGATCGAAGCCTTCGCCCACCTGGTTGTACGCCTGCCCGCCAAGGGCTACGGCACAGTCGAGTTCGATATGAGCGAGGTGCGCCGCGACGCGCTGGTCGACGCCGCATACCAAGCTACACAGCAATACCTCATCCGGCTGGAATCGGCGCCCGTGTCGTTCGACCCGGAGGAGACGGCGCGCACCGCGCGCACCGCCGACAACATCGCCGGCCGCATTCTCGACGAGTAAAGAGCGTGACATCTGTAGCTGTTAAGAAAGGAGAACCGCCATGAGCAAGCAAGCGGAGCCTCTATCCCAGGAGCCGGAAACGGTATTTGAGATCGCGCCCGTCGAGCGCCCGATCCAGTTTGACGAACCGCAGATCGCCTTTCTGCCCGAAGTCGACGCCTTCTTGTGGGTCAGCCAGGCGCGCCAGGCCTTCAATGTGTCAGGCGCGGGCCTCACCGCCGCGGTGTTGGACACGGGGCTGAACGCGGCGCACGTAGACTTCGCCGGGCGCGTCGTCGCCCAGCGCAACTTCACGCCGGACAACGGCGGCAACCCGGACGCCGCCGCGGACGGCAACGGTCACGGCACGAACGTAGCCGGCATCATCGCCGCCGGCGGCATCCACCGCGGCATCGCGCCGGGCGCGGGCATCGCCGCAGTAAAGGTCCTGTCCAATCGCGGCGGCGGCGACTTTCGCTGGATCGACGCAGCCTTGCAGTGGGTAATCGACAACCGCGAGACCTACAGCATCTCGGTCGTCTGCATGTCCCTGGGCGACGGCGGCAACTATACGAGCGACGACTTCGGCCTGTTCGCCCTGCTGCGCAACAGCATCCGCGATAAGATTCGCGCCCTGCGCACGGCCAGGACGGCCGTAGTTATCGCCGCTGGCAACGACTACTACCGCCACGACAGCCGGCAGGGCATGGGCTTCCCCGCCATCATCCGTGAGTGCGTCAGCGTCGGCGCAGTCTATGATGCGGCGGAAGGCGGCTTCCGCTATGCCAGCGGGGCCGTCGCCCACTCATCGCAGCCGGGACAGATCACGCCCTTCTCGCAACGGCTGCACGAAAGCGTCAGCCCGGACACGCACACCGACATCTTCGCGCCCGGCGCGCCCGTCACCTCCGCAGGCATCAACAGCCCGCAGGGCGAATCGGTGCAACACGGCACAAGCCAG
>CAZYSJ010000107.1:0-15291 GCA_964649875.1 uncultured Caldilineaceae bacterium | reverse complement strand
TCTCGTTGCGGCGCTGGACGGGCAGAGACTCATCCATGAGCGTGATGCCGACCTGCTCATAGCCGATCATGCGCGCCACTTCCTCGGTTAGGTCGGCCGGGATGCGCACGTCGAGACGATGCCAGGGCGGTACGCACTCCAGAAGCGCCTCGCCCGGTTCGCGATGCAGGGCGAACGTCGAATCCGGCCCTGCGTCCGGTGCAATCGCATCGACGCGCTGCACCTCGAAGTCCAGACGGCGCAAGGCGTCGGCGATCTGATGAAGCGTCACCTGCATGCCCAGCAGCCGGCGCGTGTCGCTGAGCGTCGTGTAGACCACCGGCAGCGTCTGCTCGACGGGGTAGGCGTCGACCATGCCGGACGCCACGCGGCCGCCCGCATAGCGGCGCATCAGTTCCGCCGCGCGCCGCCCCGCGATGGGGTTGAGGGTGGCAGGTACGCCGCGCGCAAAGCGGTAGCTCGCCTCGCTGGGGATGCGGAGCTTCTGCGCGGTGCGCCGGTTGTTGATGCCTTCGAACGTGGCCGCTTCGAGCAGAACGTTGCGCGTTGTCTCGCCGACTTCGCCTTCCAGCCCGCCCATCACGCCCGCCACGGCAATCGGCCCGGCGGTATCGGTGATCAGCAGCATGGAGTCGTCCAACACGCGCGCCGCGCCGTCCAGCGTCGTGAACTTCTCGTCCTGTCCGGCGGTGCGCACGATGATGGTCGGCGTTGCGTCGCCCGCCTTGGCGGCGCGTGCAGCCAACACATCGTAATCAAAGGCGTGCAGCGGCTGGCCCCATTCCAGCATGACGTAGTTGGTGATGTCGACCACGTTGCTGATCGGGCGCATGCCGGCCTTGCGCAGCCGGTCTTGCATCCACTGCGGCGACGGGCCGATGACGACGTCCTTGATCAACAGGCCGACGTAGCGGTTGCACAGTTCCGGCTCGTCGATACGCAGCGCGAAATGCTCCGCCGCAGTGGCGTCGTCGCTCGTTTCGCACACATCGGGCGGCAGATGCAGCGATGCGCCGGTGAGCGCGGCGACCTCGCGCGCCACGCCGATCATGCCGAGGGCGCGCGCCATATCCGGCGTCAGGTCGATCTCGATGACCACATCGCTCAAATAATTGCGCAGCGACGCGCCGACCGGCGCATCGTCTGCCAGCAGCATGATGCCTTCATGCTCCTCGCTAAGGCCCAATTCGCGCTCAGAGCAAACCATGCCCGCGGATCGCACCCCGCGGATCTTAGTCGCCTTGAGCATCTTCTTGGGGCGCGGGCGCGCGTCGCTGTAGGCGTCGACCAGCAAGGCCCCCTCGCGGGCGAAGGCCACCTTCAGGACGGGCAGCGTGCCGTCGGCGAGACTCTGCCCGCGGAAGGCGAACAGGTTGGGCGCGCCCGTCACCACGCGCTGCGGCGTGTTGTCGCCGTAGTCGACGTCCACCAGCACCAGCCGATCTGCGTCGGGATGCGGCAGAACAGCCGTCACCTGTCCTACGGTAATCGTCTCCGGGTCCCACCAATCGCCGATAGCGCGCAGCGCGGTCACTTCCAGGCCGGCCAAAGTCAGCCGTTCCGCCAACTCCGCCACCGGCAGGTTGATGTCAACATAGTCTCGCAGCCAAGACAAAGGCACTTGCATACCGATCTCTCCCTAATTCGACAGGTATTCGTAAACAACGTCATGGGCCAGCGCACGCCACTGTCCCCAACCGCGCCGGTTGCCGCCCAAGCTGCGCAAATTGCGCGCAAGCTGCGCCAACTGCTGCGGCGTCACGGCGCGAAACTCGGAGATCTCTTCGCTTTCATGGATGACCGGCGCGCCCTCGGCACTGCTCAGATGAAACACATAGCTGGCGAACTGAACCGTCGAATCGCCATGATAAAAGTGGTATTCGACCAGGCCCAGAAAGCGTTCGATGCGCACCGCGAGGCCGGTTTCCTCGTCCACCTCGCGCAACAACGCGGCCTCGATCCCCTCATCCCAGTGTACGCCCCCGGACGGCAGCCGGAAAATGTGCGCCGGGTAATGCGGCTTGGCATGCACCCAGACGTTCCGCCCCCCGTTCTGGATGGCGAAGACCACCTCCGCCCGCCGGTCGCTGTCCTTGCGCCAACGATACGAGTAGATGTACTCGTCGGCCTGGATCTTATGCGCACGATAGACCGGCTGCCCGTAGCGCGCCGCAAGTTCTGCGACCTCTTCGGCCCATATTGTCGGAAGCGCAATATGAGGTTGTGTTGTCTCTCGTCCGGGCATACCGGTCCGCACTCTTCCTGCTGTGCGCCGCAAAGCCGCAAAATGTCTTTCAGGACGATAGGGCTGCCGGATGCCCCAGCCTCACCGGCCGACGCCCCTCCTGCGAGACCAGGCGAGCCACGCGCCCGCCCCGATCAACACAGCCGCCGTCGCCCAAGAGATCCAGCGCCCAACGATGCGCGGCGTCGTATCCTCGAAGCGCAGCAGCACATACCCTTCGCCCACAGGTACGGGCACGGTCATGCGCCCCAACGCGCCATTCTCCTCCGGCACGATCTCCAGTTCCTGCACCGGCTCGCCGCCCGGCCCGTCCAACAAATAGGCCCGCCAGCCCGGATAGTAGAACTGGTTGAAGACGATGCGCCGGCCTTCGAGCGGCGACCAATACCACACTTCCTCCATGACGGAGGTCCGTGCTTCCGAGTTTACCACGAACCCTGTCTCACGGTGGTAGTTGAGGGTCGTGTAATCGACCATTGAGGCGACGGGCGTCACGGGTTCGCCGGCGCGCTCCTTGCTGATGTACTCATCCGCCATCGGGCTCCACGTCGGGATCTCCTTTACCCAGGCCGTGCTGCCCGTCATCTCGTCGGACGACTGCTGAAAGCGCATCAGCGCAGCCAGGCTCACAGGCCCCTCCGCCGGCTCGGTGATCTCCACGCGCAGCAGCGGGTAGCTGCCCAGCAAGACTATTCCGGCCACGGCGGCCAATGCCAGCAAGGATCGCCGGTCGCTGCTATACACATCGGGCAGCATGGGCAGCCCAGCCAGCGCAGCCAGACACAGCGTCGTCACGCTGAACCAGCGCCACGGGAATTGGGCAAAGCCGAGCACAGCGCCGATCACGGGCAGTTCCCACAGCGGGGCTGCAGCTTGCAATGTCAGAAACGCGGTCGCGCCGCCGGCAAGAACGAAACAGACGATCTCCCAGCGCAGTCGCCGCGCCGGTCGCCACGCCAGCATAACGCCAAGCACAGCTAGAACCAACGGGATCGCGCCTAGCTGGAAGCCGATTGGGTCGTCCGGCCCGACGGCGCTAACCCCAAAACCCCATCGGGGGCTGAACAACTGGAAGAAGTAGACGAAATTACCGCGGAAGTTGTAACGCCCGTCGAACCACTGGTCCACGCGCACATATTGGCGTTCCAGCAGCATCGGCAGCCAAAAGATCGCGCTCAGCCCCAGCCCGGCGGTTAGCCCGACCACAGGCAACACGGCGGCGCGCACCCAGCGCATCAGCCACGCCTTCGCCGGCAGACCATGCACGCTCACCCCGTCCGGCGCAACGTGCGCATAGGCGGCTGTGAACAGGTACAGGCCCAACAGCGGCGCAAAGAGCACAATCACCAGGTTGCTGGTGAGCATCAGCCCGGCGTAGGAAACGGCGGCCCCCGCAACCCAGCGGAAGGAAGGCCGCACAATGGCCTGGCGCACCGTCCACAGACAAAGCGGCAGCCACACGAAAGCCATGCTTTCCGCCAAGTTGCCGCGCACGTAGAGGTTGAGCAGGTGATAGGGTGCATAGACGTAGACCAGCGCCGCAATCAGCGCGGCCTGCCGCCCGCCCCACGAGCGCACAAACGCATACATGGCCGCGGCGCTGCCCACGACGCTGACGACGAAGATCGCCTCGATCGCGGCCGTGTGGCTAAAACCCAGGAAGTGCAACAGCAGTTCGGCCAGGAAATGGCTAAAAAGGCCGTAGATGTTGAAAAACGGGTAGCCGTACCCAAAGGCAAAGTCGGGACTCCAGCGCGGCCACCAAATGCCGTCCTGAACGACGCGGTCGTATTCAAACAGGAAGTAGACGTGATGGCGCGCGTCATTGGCTCCCCAGAAATAGCCGGGCAGCAAAAACGGCGCAACCGCGAAGATCGTCAACGCCGCTGCCAGCCAGAACAGCGGGTCGCGCCACAAATCAGCGGCAGCCGCTTCGCTCGCGGCGCCGGACGACTCCTCAGTGCCTTGTGCTTCCTCGTCCGCCAGGAATCTCAATCAGCGCATACTCCGCAAATAGTCAATGACTCGTGACTCGTGACTGATGACTCGCCACGCCTCACCGCCCGTACAGTAGAGGCGGCATCCTTGCCGCCGGACGTGCCGCTCGTGCGCTAAGGATAGCGCCCCTACGAAGCGGCGCTCGCTTCAGAATGACAGATACTTGATGAACACACCTGTAAATCAAC
Organism: uncultured Caldilineaceae bacterium; assembly: GCA_964649875.1. GTDB lineage: Bacteria > Chloroflexota > Anaerolineae > Caldilineales > Caldilineaceae > JASGTU01. The sequence goes on along the minus strand of CAZYSJ010000107.1, from coordinate 10,860 downwards.
CTATGATACATGACCTATGACGCGTGATGCGTCGCGCTTCACCGCCCGTAAAGAATCAGCTTGTCGTCGATGCCGCCGTCTATGGGCAGCCGCGACCCGTCGCGCCAGTCGTAATAGCCGAAGTCGTAGCGCAGGCCGGAAGTCGCATCTGACGCTTGTGCGCCTATTGCGGCCAGGTCCAGCGTATACGTGTCGGTGAAGATCTCGCCGGGGATCCAGGTCGTAGCGGGCCGTTCGCCCTGCAGCGGCTGGACGTCGAGCTGGCTCACCACCTGCGGCTCGTCCTCCCCCTCCGCCAGGGCTTGAAAAAAGACATTGTAGTCGAAGGGCAGCGGCTGTAGAACCTGCCAAGTCACGTCCAGTTGCGCTTCCTGCGCGGCGCGGTCTTCCGTCAGCGCGGCGTTGAGCAGCACGATCTCGTTGTTACCGCCGAAGATGGCGCGCGGGGACGGCGGCGGCTCTACCTGCGTGAAGGCAGTCGTCAGATAGGGGTAGCTCGCCAGCACGACCAAACCGGTCAACGCCGTCCACAGAAGCGGCCGGCGCAGCGACAGACTGAGCGCGGGCAGGCTGCCCGCCAGCGCCGCCAACAGCGGCCCGGCCAACAAGAGCATCTGCCACGGATAGGTGAACAGCCGGTCCGCCCTGGCGATGCGCCATAGCGGCGCGCTCACGTTCAGGCTGAGCAGGATCAGCGCCAGCGCGCCGCCCAAACAGAACCACATCAGCCGGTCCGGCGCGGTGCCGCGCCAGATGATGGCATCGCGCCGCCACAGCCACACCGCACCGATGGAAAAGGCCAACGCCGCAAAGCCAAGCTGGAACGGGTAGCCGTCCTGCCAGCCGGGTGCGCTGGGCGCGATCTGCCAGCCGCCGTTGAACAACTGGTAAACGTAGATAAAGTGATCGAAGAAGGCGACCGGCGTCTGCGCCCGGACATCCCACAGCGGGATGAGGCTGGTGAAGCCCGCCGCGCCGCTGACGCCTACCGCCAACGCAGCCAACAGCGACCGCTCCACCGCCAGCACATAGACGAGCAGCAGCAGCGTCGCGATCACAGCCAGCCCGGCCTGAACCCGCCACATCCACAGCACGCTGAGTACGAGCACGCCGGCTGCGCTGCGGCTGCCCGTCTCGGCAAAACTCGCCGCGCCGGCCAGCGCCATCGGCAGCAGGGCCAGGATCATGGCGTCGGCCAGGCTGCCGCGCACATAGGCCGTCGCCAACAGAGGCGGCCATAGCATATAGATCAGCCCGGCCAGCCCGGCAGCGCGGTCGCCCCAACGCGGGCGCAGCCAGACGTACATGCCCAGCCCGCCGAGGATGAAGACCAGGGTCCACACGCCGCGCACCGCGGCCGTCGGGGACATGCCCAGCAACAGCAGAGGCTGCGCCGGCAGAAACGTCGCGCTGCCGGTCCCGCGCCACAAGTCCGCGGACGTGGCAACGCCGGCGATGGCGCTGGACTGGACGACATTGAAAACGGGGATAAAACCTTCGAGGGCCTGCCAATAGCCGGGGTAGGCAGCCGGCGCCCAGGCGAACACGCCTAACAGCAGCACAGCCCAGAACCCCAGCCGGACAGGACGATCCTCCATGTGATTCATTGCCCGATTATAGCACGCCCCTCTTTGCCGCCCCGAATCAGACAGCCCGGCGCGGGATCGTCAATGCCGCGGGCAGTAGCCGGCGCAGGGACAAGGGCCTCACGGCTTCGGTCCGCTACTCTTCGAGCAACTCGCCTTCCTCCGGCTCCTCGTGGCCGATATCCAGCAGCACGCCGCCGCCCTCAGCGCCGCCCGGTTCGCCGGCGGACGGTGCGGGCATCGTGGCGCGGATGCGGTTGGCGTGGAGGTTGAGCAGTTCCAGCTCGTTTAGCGTCAGCCCGTAGCGGTTCTTGGGGTGGTTGAGGATGCGCACCAGGTCGAGCGTGACCAGGCGCTCCAACTCGGCGGAGTTCGAAAAGACGGTCCAGCCGCGAAAGAAGCCGAGCCGCATAAAGTCCTGGGCCGCCAACGTCACCCGCGTCGCCTTGCGCAGCGGGTAAAGCGACCGCTCCAGCTTTTCGGCCAACTGCCATTCCGCGCCGGCGGGCGCGGTGATGTCGGCGCCGAGCAGAAAATAGACGCGATCGACGTTGGCGATCAGCTCGAAAATGTCGTCGTACGAAGCGCCCTCAACCGGCGTGCGCCGGATCTCGGCGCCGATCTGCACCGGCAATTCGGCCAATGCCTTGCCGATCACGCTGCGTTCATGTTCGAGGTCGCGCGTGGCGCTGACAAAGATGCGCAGCTTTTCCGCCATATGGATTCGGCTTCTCTTCCTAGTTGGCTATTCGTTGACTATGCACTTGCGCCGCAAAGGCGGCCAGCAATTGCGTCACCGGCTCCGGCTTCTCCAGCATGAGCATGTGCCCGGCCCCTTCCAACAAGTGCAACTCGCTGTGAGGCAGCAGCCGGTGCAGCGCTGCGCCCAGTTCCGGGGGGACGGTCCGGTCCTGCTCGCCGCAGATCACCAGGGCGGGCGCACCGATTTGCGGCGCAAACGGCGATGCGTCAAACTCAGCGCAGGCAAGGTAATCCCCGATCAGCGTCTCCGGCGCGTTGGCGCGCAGCCGCTTGAGCAACACAGCGCGGCGGCGCGGATCCGTTTGGTCCGCATAGGCGCTGTCGACAATGCGCTCCGTGGCGCGGGCAAAGTCGGTGCGCAACATCTCGACCAGGCCGGGTGGCACAGGCAGGCGCACTCCTCCCGCCAGCACAGCCGCGCCCGCGACGAACTCAGGATAGCGTCGCGTCACCTCCAGCGCGATCGCTCCGCCCAGCGAGTGACCGGCCACAACCGCCGAAGCCAGGCCCAGCGCATCCGTTGCCGCTTTGACCGCTTCGGCGTAACCGGCGACCGAAGACCTGCCCGGCCCCTCCGACTCGCCGTGCCCAGGCAAGTCGAGCGCGACCACGTTGCGTGCAGGCAGGCGGCGCAACAGCGGCGGCCAGTGCAGATAGCTGCCGCCCGTCCCGTGGATCAGAAGCAGCGCGGGCGAGCGATCCGCGTCCTCTGCGCCGGCATGATAGAAAACGCGCAAACGCCGCCCCGCTGCGGTGACGGTGCGCCGGGAGCGGGAGGCGCTCATGCCCGCGGCGCTTCGCTCGCCAGGGGAGCGTAACCGCCGTCGCCCCGCTGCAACACCTGCATATCCGCGTCCACCATCAGGCGCACAAGCTGTCGGAAGTCGACCGTCGGCTCCCAGCCCAGCTTGCGGCCCGCTTTGCTCGGGTCCCCGACTAACAGATCGACCTCCGCCGGGCGGTAGAACTTAGGGTCTTGCACGACGTACTCGCGCCAGTCCAAGTCCAGATAACCAAAGGCCTCGCTGACGAACTCCTCGACGCTATGGGTTTCGCCGGTGGCGATCACGTAGTCCTCCGGGTCGTCCTGTTGCAACATCAGCCACATCGCGCGCACGTAGTCCGCGGCATAGCCCCAGTCACGCTGTGCGGCCAAGTTGCCCAGGCGCAGTTCGTCGGCCAAGCCCAACTTGATGCGGGCGGCGCCGTGGGTGATCTTGTGCGTCACGAACTCCAGCCCGCGTCGAGGGCTTTCGTGGTTGAACAAGATGCCCGACGACGCGTGCATGTTGTAGCTCTCGCGATAGTTGATCGTGATCCAATGACCGTAGACCTTGGCGACGCCATACGGGCTGCGCGGGTGAAAGGGCGTCGTCTCGCGCTGGGGCACTTCGACCACCTTGCCGAACATCTCGCTGCTGCTGGCTTGGTAGAAGCGAATGGTCGGGTCTACGGTGCGGATGGCTTCCAGCACGCGCGTGACGCCCAGCGCGGTAAATTCGCCGGTCAGCACAGGCTGCGTGAAGCTGGTCGGCACAAAGCTCTGCGCGGCCAGGTTGTACACCTCGTCCGGGCGATATTCTTGCAGGATGTTGGTCAGGCTCGTCTGGTCGAGCAAGTCGCCCTGGGCGATCTCGATGCGGTCCTGGATGTGGCGAATGCGGTCAAAGTTGATGGTGCTGGTGCGCCGCACCATGCCGACCACGCGATAGCCCTGTTCCAACAGGAACTCCGCCAGATAGCTGCCGTCTTGACCGGTGACGCCCGTGATCAGCGCCGTTCGCATAGGCTAATTTCTCCCTCTCTAATCCCGCTGCGCCTCTCCGCCGCTAGGGGCCGATTCGGCGTTGCGGCGCAGTTGCTCGCGCCAGTAATTGAGCACATCTTGCAGCGAATCGCACAAGGCGATCCGCGGCTGCCAGCCGGTAGCCTGCACCAGTCGCCGGTTATCGCATACGCTCACCGGCACATCGCTGGGACGCAGCCGCGCCGGGTCTATGTTGACGGCGACGTGCGCCGTCGTCAGCGAAAGCAGCGTCTCCAGCAGCCGGCGCACAGAATAGCTGCGACCGCTGCCCAGGTTATAGGCCTCGCCCGGTTCGCAGCGCAGCGCCGCCAGCCAATAGGCCCGCGCCACATCGCGCACGTCCGTGAAATCGCGCTCAGCGTCCAAGTTGCCGACCGCCAACGTAGGCGGGCGCGTCCCTGCTTCGATCTCCGCGATCTGACGGGCGAAGGAGCTTGCCACGAAATCGTCGGCCTGCCCCGGCCCAATGTGGTTGAAACTGCGCACGCGGATCGTCGGCAAGCGATGGCTGTTCCAATATTGCAAGGCCATCATGTCCTGGGCGAGCTTGCTCACGCCGTAGGGGCTGTTGGGCCGGAAAGGCGTCTCCTCGTCCACCGGCAAATCTTCCGGCTGCAGCAGCCCATAGACCTCGTTCGAGGTGACGACCAGCGTGCGGCAGTCGGGTCGCCAGCGGCGCAGCGCCTCCAGCAGATGTAACTGGCATTGGATGTTCAACTCGTAGGCGGCCCACGGCTGTTGCCAACTGCCGCCGACATCGCTCCAGGCCGCCAGATGCATCACGCAGTCGGGCTGCACCTCCTGCACCAGTTCGCTCACCCACAGCGCGTTACGCAAATCGCCGCGGTGCAGATGGAGGCAGTGGCTCAGATGGGCGATGCGCCGGTCGTGGCGATGGATTACGCCGTGAATCTCCACGCCTAACCGCGACAAGTCGAGCGCAGACGAGTCGAGCGCAACTGAGCGAGCCTCCTCGCTCGTCAGATATTCGGCCAAATGGCTGCCGGCAAAGCCGGCAATGCCCGTGATCAGTACGCGCACAATCCCTCACACTCGCCGGTTCGTTACCGCCCATCCAAGTCGGGATGGCGGTTCCAGGACAGTATAGTGCAAAAGCGGCGGCGGACAGAAACTTGCGCCCCATTTCGGGCGCGTGTCACATTGGGCGGATTCGGCAAATCATGCCGCCCGGCAAGACCGCAGTTCCCCCGATGGGCCCGGCAGCCGATTCTCTTTAATTGATTCTTATACGAATCAAATACAGCGCTTGCGCCCCGCCAACACTCGACATGTACACTGGTGACATAGGGAACGAGCGCCTGGCGGCATCACTTCCAAACGCGGAAAGGCGACCTTCCGGCAAACAGGGGCCTTGCAGAAGGCAATCTATCAGGGACATAGAGAGTGCACTGATGGTTAGGGTACACGGCGATACATCGGACAGGGCGACAGCATGGCGCATCCGCGATGCATTGGCCGCGCACCCGCTTTTGGGCGGCGGCGCCGCGCAGATCCGCATCATCGCCACGCGCGAAGGCATTGTGCTCGAAGGGTGGACGCTGGATGAGGATGTGCGCCAGTTGGCCGTGAGGATGGCGCATCGCGCCGCAGGCCGCCGCGCCGTGCAGCTTCGCCTGCACGTTACCCGCTGCCGTCCCGTCGAGGCGTAGATAGCCGGGCGGCGTGGCGGGAACAGGCCCCACGGCGAAATCGTTTGGCGAACGAACCGCTAAGGAGTGATTCGCTCAACCCGCAGACCGTGCGCCCAAAGCGGATCGCTCTTGCGCCGCCTTCTGAAACAACAACGCCGATCCGGCAAACAGCACGACAAAAAACCCGTTCAGGACAATAATTTCCAGGCGCCAATTCGGCCCCGTCGCGCCCCAGCGGGCGATCAGCGCAATCACGGCAGCCAACGCCTGAGCGAGAGCCATCGCAAACAAGGCGCGCGCCATGCCGCGTGGACGGAAGCGGGCGAGAAAAGCGCCGATAGCCCCAACGGCAAGCACCGCGAAATACATCAAGTTGGCGGCTTCGTCCTCACTCCCGATGATGCCTACGGCCATATTCACCCAGACAAGGATAAGCGCCCCCGCCAGCGCCATGCAAGCGGCGAGCCGGTACGCGCGATTATCTACCTGCCTCACCACTAGCTCAACCGCGAAACCTGCGCCCAGCAGAAGGGCGCCGGCGACAACGAAATCAAACGCATTCCAGTTAACCTCGTCGGTGAACTGCATCGCAACGAGTGGCAGCAGTAGTATGAACGCGGCGGCGGCCCAGGCCGCTATCCGCCAATGGCTCAAACGCCGTCCGCCGTCATATTCCATGTTTCCTGACATTGCTTTATCTCCGGGTAAGAACTGGTGTCCGAAGGCATCGAACGGTATGTCGCCTCTACAACGGCTAACGAATCGTTCTCGTTCCGCGGACCACACGGCGGCTGTGCTGGTGAGGTGCGCTTTCCCGGTCCGTCTCCAACAAAGAACGCATCCGGGATCACATCCCTGCTTTCCCCCGCTATGATAGAACGTGATAGAATACAAAAACCTGAACGGACTGTACGCACAGGTTAAAGGGAAACCCATGATCAAGAAGTTCTACCACGCCATCGTCGGCGATCCCAACGAGAAGGTCCTCAAGCGCTGCCGGCCGGCGGTCGAGCAGATCAACGCGCTGGAGAGCGAGTTCGAAGCCAAGAGCGATGACGAACTGCGCGCCATGACCGAGACCTTTCGCCGGCGCATCCGCGCGGCCATCGCCCCGCTCCAGGAACAACTGGACGCAGCGGAGCAGGAATATCTGGCTGTGCTGGGGACCGACGAACAACGTTTTGCCCGCATCGAAATCGACCGCATCAAGCGCGAGATTCTCAAGCTGGAAGACGAGCAGCTCAACGAAATCCTGCCCGAAGCCTTCGCCGCGGTGCGCGAAGCCTCGAAGCGCACCATCGGCCTGCGCCACTACGACGTGCAGCTCATCGGCGGCATGGTGCTCAACAGCGGCGCCATCGCCGAGATGAAGACAGGCGAAGGCAAGACGCTGGTCGCCACGCTGCCGCTCTACCTCAACTCGTTGAGCGGCCGCGGCGCGCACCTCGTCACGCCCAACGACTACCTGTCCAAAGTCGGCCTTCAACTCATGGGGCCGATCTACCATCTGCTCGGCGTGTCGGCCGCGGTTATCCAGAACAGCGCGGCCGGGCCGGACAAGGGCAGCTTCCTCTACGACCCTGAGTTCCCGTCCGCCGACGACCGCTTCCAGGCGCTGCGGCCCATCGCACGCCGCGAGGCCTACTTGGCCGACATCACCTACGGCACGAACAACGAGTTCGGCTTCGACTACCTGCGCGACAACATGGTGCAAAGCCTGGAGCAATTGACGCAGCGCGACCTGCACTACGCCATCGTCGACGAGGTGGACAACATCCTCATCGACGAGGCGCGCACGCCGCTGATCATCTCCGGCGAGGCGCGTGAAAGCTCCAACTATTATGTCGAGTTCGCCGCGCTGGTGCGCACGCTGCATCCGGAACAGGACTACGTGGTCAACGACAAAGAGCGCGTCGTCACGCTGACCGAGGCCGGCATCGCCCGCATTGAGCAGCGCCTGGGCATCGAGAACCTCTACAGCCCAGAGCACTTCGAGATGATACCCTATCTCGACAACGCGCTGCGCGCCCACGCCCTGTTCAGCCGCGACCGCGACTACATCGTGCGCAACAACGAAGTGATCATCGTCGACGAGTTCACAGGCCGCCTGATGGAGGGCCGCCGCTACAGCGAAGGGCTGCACCAGGCCATCGAAGCCAAAGAAGGCGTCAAGGTCCAAAAGGAATCCATGACGCTGGCGACGATCACTTTCCAGAATTTTTTCCGCATGTACGACAAGCTAGCCGGCATGACCGGTACGGCCAAGACGGAGGAAGAGGAATTCCAGCGCATCTATAACCTCGACGTGGTGGTGGCGCCGACCTACAAGCCGATCATCCGCGACGATATGCCCGATATGGTCTACCGCACGCCGGAGGTCAAGTTCAAGGCCGTTATCGAGGACATCGCCGCCGCGCACCAGCGCGGGCAGCCGGTGCTGGTGGGCACGGTCGCCATCGAGACGAGCGAGTTGGTGAGCAAGATGCTCAAGCGCGCCGGCGTGCCGCACGAGGTGCTCAACGCCAAGAACCACGAGCGCGAGGCCACCATCATCGCCCAGGCGGGCCGCCCCGGTTCGGTCACCATCGCCACCAACATGGCCGGCCGCGGCGTCGACATCCTGCTCGGCGGCAACCCCGAAGGCCTCGCCCGCGAGGAACTGCGCCGCCAAGGCATCGACCTGACGGAAATTCCGCAGCATGATTGGATCGCGTGCGTCGACATGCTCAAACGCGGGCAAGACCCGACCGCCGCCTATCCTGAGCCGTGGACCGCCGTCCTCAAGGAGAAGTGGGAAGAGACCGCGCGCGACCGAGAGATGGTCAAATCGCTGGGCGGGCTGTACGTCGTCGGCACCGAGCGCCACGAAGCCCGGCGCATCGACAACCAGCTGCGCGGCCGTTCCGGCCGTTTGGGCGACCCCGGCGCCAGCCGCTTCTACTTGAGCCTGGGCGATGACCTCATGCGGCGCTTCGGCGGCGAACGCATCAGCAGCCTCATGGAGCGGCTGGGCGTCGAGGACGACATGCCCATCGAGGCCGGTCTGGTCAGCAAGGCCATCGAAAACGCGCAGACCAAGGTCGAAGGCCACAACTTCGACATCCGCAAGCACGTCCTGCAATATGACGAGGTAGTCAACGAGCAGCGCAACCGCATCTACGACCAGCGCCGCCGCATCTTGAGCGAGCCTTCGATGAAGGCCTCCATCGAGACCATGATCGAGGAGGAGATCCGCAGCCTGGTCGCCAGCTTCACGACCGGCAATTTCGAAGAGGAATGGCGGCTGGACGAACTGGCGCCCGCGCTCAACGGCATCTTTCATCTGCCGCCCGACTTCAGCGTGGATCAATGGCGCGGTCTGAAGCAGAGCGAGATCGCGGATCGCGCCGTGCAGATGGCGCTGGACGCCTACCACGACAAAGAAGCCGAACTCGGCGAAGAGGTCATGCGCCGCGCCGAGAAGCAGATCATGCTCTGGGCCGTGGACAGCCGCTGGGTGCGGCATCTGACCGACCTGGACCGGCTGCGCGAGGGCATCGGCCTGCAGGCCCTGGCCCAAGTGGACCCGCTGGTGGCCTACAAGCGCGAAGCCTTCAACATGTACGGCGAGCTGATGTCCGACATCACCGGCGACATCGTGAAGGCCATCTACACCGTGCAGGTGCAGAAGCCCGTGCCGATGGCGGCTACGCCCATTGCACGCAACATCCGCACCAATCGCGCAGACGGCGGCGCGCCGGCGCAACAGACGGTGCGCAAAACCGGCCCCCAACTGGGGCGCAATGACCCATGCTGGTGCGGCAGCGGCAAGAAGTATAAGAACTGCCACATGCAGAGCGACCGCGCCAAGGCCGCAGGTCAGCCGCAAGCAGCGCGCTAACGCCGGACGCCTCGCAGCACAACGGCGGAAACTCTCGCATTCTACGGTCGCGGCGGCAGGCTCGCCGCGACCGTATTTTGCGCCAGGAATCGCCGGCAACGACAACAGAGAGAGGCAAGACCGTGACCTATCTATTGCTCGGCGCGCATATGTCGATCGCCGGCGGCGTCAGCCAGGCGCTCGCCCGCGCGGCGTCGGTAGGCAGCAACGCCGTCCAAGTCTTTACCAAGAACAACCGCCAATGGCAAGGCCCCGCCATCGACGAGGAGGACGCGGTGCGCTGGGCTGAAGAAAAGCCGGCCCAACGCATCTGCGCTTCGGTAAGCCATGCCAGCTACCTGATCAACCTAGCCAGCCCCAAGGACGACCTGTGGGAGAAAAGCCGCCGCGCCCACATCGACGAGCTGCGCCGCGCCCACGCCTACGCCATCCCGCATGTGGTGCTGCACCCGGGCGCGCACACCGGCAGCGGCTCCGAGGCGGGCATCCGCCGCGTTGCCGAGGCGCTCAACCGCATCCACGCCGAGGCGCCGGAGTACGACGACACGCTGACGCTGCTGGAGTTGATGGCCGGGCAGGGGACGACGCTGGGACGCAGCTTTGCCGAACTGCGCGCCATCATCGAACAGGTGGACGATAAATCGCGCGTCGCCATCTGCGCCGACACCTGCCACGCCTTCGCCGCGGGCTATGACCTGCGCAGCCAAGACGGCTACGACGCCATGCTGGAGGAATTGGAGCAGGAGTTGGGCCTCGACGCGCTCAAGGTCTGGCACTTCAACGACAGCAAGGGCGCGCTCGGCAGCAACGTCGACCGCCACACCCACATCGGCGAAGGCGAGATCGGCGAAGACGGCTTTGGGCGCATCCTCAACGACGCGCGCTGGCAAGGCATCCCCATGCTGCTGGAGACGCCCAAAGAAGACGATCTGGAGGAAGACGTCAAGAACCTGCGCCGCCTCTGCGCCCTCGTCGACGACGCCGACCGCATCCCGCCGGGTCTGCGCGACGGCGCCTAGAAAAGCAGCCCGGCGCAGCGTTTTCGGCGCAACAGGCGCTCAAGCTGTCACCCTGAGCCGTATAACGGCAAAGGGTCTCCATTTCGACCTGGAGATGCTTCGAGATCGGAAGAGCGTCGTGGAGGGAAAGAGTGTAGGATAGGGTGTAGATCTC
>CAZYSJ010000106.1:0-15663 GCA_964649875.1 uncultured Caldilineaceae bacterium | reverse complement strand
GGCGCAAGAACAAGCTGGCCTTGATATGGGAAGGAGAGGACGGCGAGCAGCGCACTTACAGCTATTTCAAGCTGTGGAAAGAGGTCAACCGCTTCGCCAACATCCTCAAGAGTATGGGCGTGCGCAAGGGCGATACGGTCACCATCTATATGGGCCGCGTGCCGGAACTGCCCATCGCCATGCTGGCGACCGCCAAGATCGGCGCCATCCACAGCGTGGTCTACGGCGGCTTCAGCGAACGCGCGCTGGGCGACCGCATTGAGGACGCGCAAAGCAAGGTCGTGGTGACGTGCGACGGGGCCTGGCTGCGCGGCAAGACCGTCAACCTAAAGGACATCACCGACGAGGCGATCCAGCACAGCCCGGTCGTGCAGCGCGTGATCGTGCTCAGGCGCACGGGCCAGCAGGTCAACATGGAGGCGGGTCGCGACTTTTGGTGGCACGAACTGGCCGCGCTGCCCATCGCCGGCCCCTACTGCGACACCGAGCCGATGGACGCCGAGGACCCGCTCTTCATCCTCTACACGAGCGGCACGACGGGCAAGCCCAAGGGCCTCATGCACTCGTGCGGCGGCTACCAGGTTCACATCGCCGCCACGCTCAAGTTCGCCTTCGACATCAAGGAGGAAGACCGCTGGTGGTGCGCGGCCGACCCGGGCTGGATCACGGGCCACAGCTACATCGTCTATGCCCCGTTGATCCTGGGTGCGACCAGCTTTATGTACGAAGGCGCGCCCGGCTATCCCTACCCGGACCGCTGGTGGCAGTTGGTGGAGAAGTACGGCGTCACTATCTTGTACACCGCGCCGACCGCCATCCGCGGGTTGATGCGTTTCGGCGAAGCATGGCCGGCGCGGCACGACCTGAGCAGCCTGCGCCTGCTGGGGACGGTGGGCGAGCCGATCAACCCCGAAGCCTGGCGCTGGTATTACACCGTCATCGGCAAGCAGCGCTGCCCTATCATCGATACGTGGTGGCAGACCGAGACGGGCGGCTTTATGATCACGCCCGCGCCGGTGACGCCGCTCAAGCCCGGCAGCGCCACCCTGCCCTTCCCCGGCGTCGAGGCCGACGTCGTGCGCGAGGACGGCGCGACCTGCGACCCCAACGAGGACGGCTATCTGGTCATTAAGCATCCCTGGCCCGGCATGGCGCGCACCGTCTGGGGCGACCCGGACCGCTACCGCCAGACCTACTGGTCCGACTTTTCGAGCCAGGAATGGTATTTCACCGGCGACAGCGCGCGCCGCGACGAGGACGGCTATTTCTGGATCATCGGGCGCATGGACGACGTGATCAAGGTCAGCGGCTATCGCCTGGGCACAGCCGAGGTCGAAAGCGCGCTGGTCAGCCATCCCAGCGTGGCGGAGGCGGCGGTGATCGGCGTGCCCGACGAACTGCGCGGCCATGCCATCCACGCCTTCTGCATTCTCAAATCCGGCCAAACGGGCGACGTGGCGCTGACGGATGCGCTCAAGGCGCATGTGCGCCACGAAGTCGGCCCCATCGCCGTGCCAGCGGTGATCGAGATCGTGGAGTCGCTGCCCAAGACGCGCAGCGGCAAGATTATGCGCCGTCTGCTCAAGGCGCGAGTCATGGGCCAGCCCGCCGGCGATACCAGCACGCTGGAGGGATAGGCGCAGCGACGGAGCAACTCAACCGGCAATACGTAAAGGCGACCTTAAGCGGGGTCGCCTTTGCGTTGAATATGCGCTTGTCTGCGGGCGAAGCCGGTCTACATGCCTGTTATAGCACCTTGACGACGACGTTCGCCTTGTTCCACAACTCTTCCAGGTTGTAAAACTTGCGCGTCTCTTCGGTGAAGAGATGGACGATCACGTCGCCGTAGTCGAGCAGCGCCCAGCCGCCGGCGTCGGTTTCGCCCACGCCTTCGAGGCCCAACGGGCGGATATTCTGCTCCACCTTCAGGTTTTGCAGCATCTCTTCTTCGATGGCGCGCGCTTGCCGTTCATTGTCGACCGTGGCGATCACAAAATAATCGGCGATGGACGTCTGCTCACGGACGTCGAGCAGCACAATATCCATCGCCTGCTTCTCCTCAACGATGTCGACGATCGTATGCGCCAGTGTGTTGCTATCCAGAAACGCCTCCTGTCTGAAACCTGACCTTCCGTCTGTCCGATGTTGCCCCAAGTCTAGCACAGAAGGAGGGGGGAATTCAAGACGGGCGCGCGGTTTTCGGCGCGTGCAGGGCGTTACCGGAACGCGTCTTGCGCCGCGGGGCGCTGGATGGCGACGGCGGGGGCGGGTTGCGCCTGGGCAGGCAGCGCATAGCCGCGCACGATCACCGCGGGGCGGCCCTCATCGCTTTGCCCCATGAGCAGACTGGCCGCGCCGGCCAATTCGTCGGCAATGCACTCCTCGCTGCTCACCAACTCGTAACCGTAGAGGTCGTGCAACCCGCGCTGGTTCCACAGCGGAGGGATGCCCGCGCAGCCGATGCAGACGCCGCTCGTGCCGATGCGCCAGGCGCGGCCGTGGCTGTCGATGATGAGCACGGCGGGCGCAACCCCGGTCAGTTCGGCGAAGCGGCGGCGCAGACCCTCGGCGCTGGCGTCCGGGTCCGCGGGGAGCAGCGCCAACAGCGGCTCGCCGTCTTCGGGCGCGATGTTGCTGCGGTCCACGCCGGCGTTGGCGCAGATCCAGCCGCCCTTCTGCTCCACGACGAGCAACCCGCGCCGCGCCCGGATCACGGCGCGGCTGTCATCCAAGATCACCTGGACGACGCGCGGGTCTTTGCCCGTGATGCGCGCCAATTCTTGCGCCCGCTCGCCGGGTTGGACCTCGCTCAACTTCACCAGGCGGCCTTCGGCTTTGCTGACGATCTTCTGTGCAACGACGACGATATCGCCGTGCAACAGCTGCTCGCCCGCGGTGTGCAACTGCCGCACAATCAGCGCGGCCAGGTCATCCCCCGGCCGGATGGACGGCATTCCCTGAACGGCAAAGAGGTTCATGGTCAATTTGTATCGGGTTTCTGTGCGATGCGCATGAACGGCAGCAACAGCGCATGGTCGACCGCGAAGAGGATCGCCTCCAGCACGCCGCCGCCGATGGCAAGCGATTTGTCAGACACGGTGAAGCAGTAGGAGCGCTCGGCGCGCGGGTCGAGGTCGCCGATCTTCATGCCCGCGGTCACGGGCACGGAGGGATGCACGAGGCCGCGCAGAATGCCGGTGAACGGCGCGACGACAGGCGCGGTTTCGCCATTCGCCCCCCGGACGACGGCGATGGTCTGGCCCGGCGCGATGCGGTCGCCGATCTCGAAGGAGGGGACGATGAAGCCGTCGACCGGCGCGCGCAGCACCCTGGAAGCGTTGGCCGCGGCGCCGGGCAGCACGCCCGGATTGCCGGTGTCCGGCTGTGCGCCCCCTTGTCGGATCACGCGGCCGAGAAAGTGGCCGCGGTTCGTCTCTATCACGGCATCGCAGTCCTCGCCCGCACAGAAGCCGGGGCCAAGCGCGATCACGTAGGGCGCGTCGCCGCGGCGAGTGCCGGTGTTGCGTTTGGCCATGATGGCATCGACGAGGACCGCAGGCCGCAAGAGGCGCAGCGCTTGCGCCTCCGGGTCGACCAGCACGGGGATGTCGCCGGCGGCCAAGCGCTCTTCGATTTCGTCTGGCGCACAGCGCACGCCGCGCACGCCTTCTATGTGCGTGCTGCCGTCGAAGACGGCTTGGGCAAAAGCGGCCATACGCCGCACGGCCAGTGGGCGTTCGATCTCGGTCATGACTACGGCAAAGCCGCTGCGGTACAGGCGCACGGCTACGCCGGTGGCTAGGTCGCCGGCCCCTTTGATCAGGACGACGGGGCGAAATGGAGGAATGCCGGGCTGCCCGGCGCGGTCAGGCTGTGCGTTCACAATGTTCTGTATGATAGACCAGCGGGAGGGGTGCAGGGAAATCCGCGGCGGGTCGGAGAGATCAGCTTTCGGCGCGGGCGGGCACGTAGCGGTAGCCGCGGCCGCGCTCGTTCTCGATGACGCCGACGGGCGGCGAGGCCTCGTCGAGGCGCAGGCGCAGGCGGCGGATCGCCTCTTGCACGCGGCGCGGGGATGCGTTCGGCCGCTTCCACACATCCGCCAGCAATTGCTCCGGCGAGACGATTTCGTGTTTGTGCGCCTGGAAATAACGCAGCAGCGCGCTTTCCGTCTTGGTCAGACTGTCGAAGAAGGGGGCTTGGCCGCGATTGGCGTTGCCGGCGATTCCGGCCGCGGCGGCGTCGCCGGCGCGTGTGCGTAGAAACTCGGCGAAAAGCGAGGAAAAGAGCTGGTAGCCGGGCGCGCCGTAGATAACCATCGCCTGGTTGATCAGCCAGTTGAGGGGAGCGAACTGCTCTTGGGTCACTTCGTTGAGGGGCAGGGGCGCGGCAAGCAGGCGGCCGAGCAGCGCCATGACCGCGGCCTGCTCGATGCGCGGGGGCGGGGCTTGCAGTCGCCGCCACAAGGTGGCGAAGAGCAGCCGGCCATGCTCCGCCAGCCGCAGCCGGATCAACGGCAGATGCTCGGCGCCAAGCGGTTGGCGAGAGGCCAGCATGGTCTGGACCTCGGCCAGAATATCGCCCAGGCGGTGCAGCAGAAACGGGTGGCAGCCGGTCATCTCCAGCAGATCATCGCAGGCGGGGAGGATGTCGGGATAAACTGCGCAATAGGCGTGCACCCAGCGCAGCGCGGCTTCCGTCTCGATCAGGCCGACGAAAAGTTGCGTCATCACGTTGAAAAGGGGCGACGCAGCCAGCTCGCGATCCAGGTCGTGCAGAGGATGCTCCGTGGCGACGACCAGCGCGGTTTCCAGCGTGAGCGGGCGCAGTTCGTCGACGGCGTCTGGCGTCAGCAGTTGGTTCTGGAACACGGCGTCGAAGTTGTCCATGAGCATGATCAGCCGGTAGCCCATCTGGTTGAGCTGGCGGCTGATCTGCCAGATGCGGCGGCTGGCGGAGGACTGGCCCTCTACCGCGGCCCAATCGAGGTCGATGCGCTCGACGGTGCGAAGCTGGCGGATCAGGCGGTCGCAGAGAAAGGCGAGCAGGTCTTGCTGCGCATCCTGCCAGGCGCAGTCGATCTGCGTGACGACGATGCGACCGGCATCCTGGAAGGCGTAAGGTCGCAGGTCGGCGCTGTCGTCGCCCAGAAGGGGGCCGTCAACCGAAGCGAGGTAATCGAGCAGGCTGCTTTTTCCCGCCAGCTTGGAGCCGACCAGCGAGAAGCTGGCGGGCTGCGGGGCCAGCGCGCCGGAGACGATCTCGCGGATCAGCCGCTCGCGCCCGTAGAACTGGTTCTGCTGCCTGTCCATGACGCCCCCTATCGTGTCGTCATTGCTTCGTTATTGCGTCGCCGCCGCGTCTTCGTTGCAGCGGGTTAGGCCGGGTTCAGCGCCAGCCATTGCTGGAAAAGCCGGGCCGCAAAACGCCAACGATCCGGCCCAGTCTGCACCAAGATGTCGGAACCGGTGAGTTCGCGCAGCGTATGCGTCAATCGTTCGGCAGGCATGTCGGGCAAAGTCTCGGCAAGCGCCTGCCGGTCGACTTCGCCGTCCTCGCTCTGGCCGGCAAGCAGCGCCAATTGCTGCGACACCTGCACGGCGCTGCCGCGGATCATGTCCAGGAAGTGGGCGAACACGCTCTCGCTGGGCTGCATGAAGTCCACGCGCACTGCGTCGATATCCGCCCACTCCACGCGGCGGCGATCCTGGCGCGCCATGTGCGACGCCAGCTTGAAGCAGAAAGCCTGGATGAGGAACGGGTTGCCGCCGGTGAGGCTTGCCACGTAGGCGACGCTCTCCGACGAGAACTCCACAAAGTTGCGCATCGGCCATTCGATCAGACGGCGCACGTCTTCGTCGTCCAGCGACTTGAGGACGAGCTTCTCGCCCAACTCCATCAGACGCCAACTCGGGTCGCCGGACTGGTGCTGGGCGCGCTGCGAAAGGGCGTCGTAGGTCTGCTGCTGCACGACCGTGATGCAGCAGATGCGGGGCAGGATGGCCTGGAGCACGCCGCGCCAGGCGTCGAAGAAATTGGGGTCAAGCTGGCCCTGCAGATGGGCGTCGGTGGTGCGGCTGAACTCGTCCAGGAGCAGGACGAGGCGATTGGCGCCGAGCCGGCTTTGGATGCTGCGCAGGTAAGCGATGAACTGGGCGGGCGGCTGGTGGTCGAACAGGGCGCGCAGCGGCGCATCCAGCGCGGCGACGCGCGGGTCGGTCTGCAAATCGGTGTAGATCGCGTTGGCGATCTCGTAGAAGAGGTTGCCTTCGGCCAGGTTGCCCAGCAGTTGAAAATCGACAAAGGCCGGCACATAGCCCTGGTTGTTCAGGTAGTGGCGTTTGAGATAGAGCAGCAGCGAGGTCTTGCCCACGCGCTTCTGGCCGATCAGCCAGATGTTGCCCGAGCCGGCGCGCAGCCATTCGGCGCACTGTTCGAGTTCGCGCGATCGCCCGAAGAACATGGCCTGTTCGTGCACGGGCAGGCGGCTGTAGGGGTTGAAGCCGCCGCTGTTGCCCACATGCATCATCGTCTCCAACTCGGAGGGCGGCAGGCGCATGGCGCGCACTTCGGCGACGGTGCGGTTGGGCAGCGTGCGCAGCGCCGCCGCGATCTCGTCGATGACCTCCTGGTTCTCGGCCTCCAGGTTGAAGCGCAGGCGGGCGACGCCGTGACGGGCGACGGCCTCGACGCGGTGCAACGTGACGCGCGGCAATTTGATATAGATCTGGCGCACGGCGTCGCCGAGCAGCCCGTCTTCGTCGTGACCGGTCAATTCGATCTGCGCCAGCGTGTTGAGCCGCGGCTGCAGGCGCCAGGCGAGCGGTACGGCCTCGCCGCCGTCTTGGACGCGCGAGCAATCGGCGCGGTGCAAACGCAGGCGGACGATCTCCCCCTGGCGGCGAGTCGGCAAGCCTACGATGTCGTCGCCGGGCCGGGGACGGCAGCATTGCGACACCTGCACCTGGGCGGGGCGCACGCCCAAGGCCCGCGGCAGCCGCACTTGGCGCACGATTTCGTCTGCGAAAAGAGGGTGAAGGATCTGGTCGGCGACGATGCGCCCGGCGGCGATGTCGGCCAACAGGTCCTCGATGCGGGCCAGCTTGAGGCGGCGCATAGCCTGAACGGTGGCCTCGGTGATACGGTGTTCGGGCACGTTGAAGCCGTAGTGATCTTCCATCTCCTTGCGCCGCTGGTCGAGCAGTCGCTGCCCCTGATCTACGCCGCGGCTGTGACGACGAAGAAAGCGCTCGATGCCGGTGCGCGCGCGGCTTGTGTGCGCGGCGTTGAGCCAAACTTGCGTCGGGCCGGGCGCGTGCGCGTCGTGCTGCAGCGCCACCAGGTCGAGATGATGCAGCGGGGTGTTGGGTTCGACTAGCTCGTCATTGACGTAAAATGCTTCACACTGGTCGGCCAGGTCGGTGTGCACGTTGTAGGCGTAGTCGACGACGGTGCAGCCGCGATGGAAACGGAATAGCTGACCTTGCGGGCTGAAGACATAGAGGGTTTCGGGCAGCGAGCCGGGAGGAGATGAGGCGATCTGTTGGCGACCGGCCGCGGCCTCGTTCCACCAAGCATGCGGCAGGTCGGCGTGCAGGCGGCGACGCATGTGCAGCGCGGCCAAGCCCCAGGCGTTGATCTCTTCCATGTCGGGCGTGCAGACGCGAAAGTTGACGCGTACGCTCTGGCCGGAGAGGTCCAGATTGGCCGAGGTGTGCAGGCCGCGCGTGCCGTCGATGCGCCCTTCGCCCAGCATATCCAAGAAAGCGCCGTCGATGGGCTGGAAGGCGCTGTGCAGCCAGTAGAGCGCGCGATAGCATTCCTCCACCGAATCGGCCAGAAGCGTAACGTCCAGATGACGCTGCCATTGCGCAGAACGGGCGCGTTCGCGGATGGGGTCGCAACATTCCGCTACGGTGTCATGGCGGCGACGGATGGCGGCGGCGGGGAAGCGAGGCGCCAGCGCGGCGACAACGGCGGCGAAGGCGCGTTCTTGCAACGCCTCGACGCGTGCCGCCGCCGATTCCTGGGTGCGCCACATCCACAAGTCCACTTTTTCCTTAAGCGCGTGCATGCCGAGCATGCCCAAGAAAGGACTGAGCAGCGAGCGACCTTCGTCGAGATAGAGATGCGGGTGTCCGCTGCGCCCGCTGCGCGCCGCCAGGAAGCGCTCCCAGAGGATGGCGACGGCCAAAAAGGCCAATTCCGGGTCTTGGTAGGCGGCGGAAAAATGGAGAACGCGCTGGCGAGCGCGAGATTTGCCGCGCCCCGGGAGATCCGCATAGTTACACAATATGTGTGTATATTCGCCGCAGAGCGTTTCGGCGCGCGGGCCGCAGACCTCGCCGATACGGCGCGCCGGCAGTGCGTTGTGTTGCACAAATCCATGCAAAACGCCGGCGGCAAGCAGCGCGTCGGACGCTCCCCAGCGGGCAAGATGCGCGGCGACCGCTTCGCCCCTTCTCCAGAGTGATTCAGCCTCAGCAGGCATCAGTTCCGGCGGCGGATCGTTGCACAGAGACTGCGCCAGCAATGTTGCACAAGCGGGCAGCGCGGATTCAGGCGATTGCGACATAATGTTCACACCCAAAAATACACAAATCTACACAATTCGATGCAAAAACACACAATTGGGTATTGACAAACAAAATACTGTGTGGTATCTTTGTGGATGCCTGTGCGACTCACACAGGTGCACACAATATACACCGCTAGCTTGGGGTGTGCAAGTGGCGCGTAAGCGCTAAGCGGCAAGGAGGGAACGGCCATGAGTTGGGATATGGCAAGTTGGGCAGTAGAGAAGGAACGCCAGCAAGATATGCTGCGCGCGGCCGAGGCCTACCGGCTGGCTCGAAGTGTGAGCATGAACGGGCGCGGCCCAAGCCGGATCGCCCGCCTGGCCGGCGCAGTGCGTCGCTTTGTGCAGGCGGAATCGGGACAAAAGCGAAGCGCAGAGCGCCTCAGCGCCGACGCGGAAAGCGGCGTATGCGCAGCGAGTTTGGCAGGCGCCGGCGGAGAGATTTGCTAAATACACGAGACTGGCTCGTGCGGAGGTGACAGATGGATTACGGACAGATGCAGACTATCGATATGGCACGCGTGCGTCAGGCAGAGATTTTGCGTGAGGCCGAGAATGATCGCCTGGTTCGGTCGCTTCGTGCAGGTCAGCCGGGGCCGGCGGCTCATATGCGCCGCATGCTCCAGGAACTGCTGAACGGACGAAGGCAACGGCAGGCAAGCGCTCTTGCTCAACAGCGGTTGGCGCATTAAATTCGACCGAGAAGCACGCGACAAGAGAAGAACGAAAAAGCCGGTTCCAGAAGATGGGGCCGGCTTTTTTGATAGGGTTTGCCGTCCGGCAGACGCGTTAACCGCTTAACTCGGCGGGCCGAGCGGCGGGATTGACGCGCACGCCCACCACCTGCAGCCAGTGCGGTTCGGGGAAGGGGTTGCGCCCGATTCGCATGCCCAAGCGCCGCATGACGCGCTGCGAAGCAATGTTGTCGTGCGTAGTCGTGGCGATGATGCGATGGATGCGCAATTCCCCAAAGGCGTAGTCGATCAGGGCGTGGGCCGCTTCGCCGGCATAGCCGCGCCGCCGGTGAGCCGCTGCGATGGCATAGAACAGCCCTACCTCGGCGGTTGTCGTTCTCAGCGGCGCGGAGACCGCACGGCCCGCCACTTCGGGGATCTGCTCGAACGGGCCAAGGCAGGGAACCAAGCCGCAAGCGCCGATCAACTCGCCGCCGGCGCGCAGCGTCACCGCGCGGTCGCCATAGGGCGGCTGGCGCAGGCCGGCCAATTGCACAGCATTTGCCGCCGCCCAACGCAGCCACTCGGCGCATTGCTCGCGTGTGGCCGTCCCGCCGCCCGGCGGGAATGCGCCTTCTGCATCCGCCTGCTGCAAGCGGCGATAGGCGTCCAGATCATCCGGGACGAAGGGTCGGATGACCAGGCGCGGCGTAATTAGGGGCGGCATGGCGGTCATGACATGTGCGCCTTGCGTCTGTCACGGGCCAAAATCGTACTCCGTCTCGACGATGCGCCCTTTCCAATAAGGCAGGGTCTTGTCCGGCAACTGCCATTCTACGATCGCTTCGGCCGGGATCTGCATGCCGTCGTGCAGTTCGTAGCGATCAAACCTGGCTTCCCACGCGGCCATTTCGTACGCACCGTTGACCTCGCGCGGGCGCTCAGGCGTGTAGATGCGCGTCAGCCTGCCGGCGTCGTCGAAGTGGAATTCCAGCGACGCCGTAACGCCGGAGTCGGTCAGCGTCGCCAGGGCAGCGCGGTCGTCGATGGGCGTCCAGACGACGCCATTGGCGGGCAGCAGCGCCGTCGGCAGCCAGACCGCTTCAGCCAGGTAGCGGATCAGCGCGCCGGCGTTGAGTTCCTGCGCGCCCGACTGGTCGACGACCGGCATGATCCCGGCAACGGCCCCGAACATCGAGCCGCGCCCGGCCCGGTAGCCGTCGCGCACGCGCACATCCATGAGCGGGACCATGCGGATGGCGGCGTCCCAGACAAAGCCGGGCGGCTGTGCGGTGAAGACCTGCACGGCCTCGAACGGGGCCCAACTGCCGGCGGACTCGCCGGCATTGAACTGGCCTGCCGATGTGATGCGCGCCGATTTGACAAGCGGTTGCCCATCGGTGAGCGCAAAGCGGAAGTAGGCGGCGACTGGCGGCGGCAGTTGATCGAACGTTGCGAAGTCGACCGTAGCGGCTTCCTGCGAGGCGACGGCCTCAAGCAGCGAATCCACGGCCTGGTCGGTGGCGCGCTGCCAACGCGCCGAACCGGCCCACAATGCCGCGGCCGCGCCGGCGGCGACGATCCCCACAATGCCTAACGTGATTTTCAGCCATGAAGACATTAGATTGCGTTCCTTTCCGGCAGTTGCCGGGCGCGGCTAGGCCAACTGCCTGTCCACCTGTTGACGGTGCGCGGCGCCATAGCGCAAGGCCTCGTCCAAGAAAGCCTCGACGTTGTCCAGCGGCGTGCCGGGCAAGATGCCGTTCCCCGCAGCGATGCACAAGCCGCCGCCAGGCCGGTCGAAGGTGTCGATGATGTGGCGCACCTCGGCCCGCACCTCTTCGGGCGATCCTTCCTGCAGCACGTGTTGCACGTCGAAGCCGACGAGGAAAGTGAGGCGATCCCCATAGTCGTGCGCGACCTGGGCATACGCCATCGTCCCCTTCTGCACCGGGTGGAAGACGTCGACGCCCGCTTCGATCAGGTCGTCGAGGATGGCGGTATTGTTGCCGCACGAGTGCAGCCACCAGTGCAGGTTGTGCGCCTTGAGGTAAGCCCCTATGCGCAGGTAATAGGGCTTGATCAGCGCCCGATAGGTAGCGGGGCTCATAAAGAGCTGCTTTTGATGGCCCAGGTCGTCGCTTGTCCAGAAGCCGTCGGGGTGCAGCTCGCGCACGCCGCGCTCTAGATAGGCGATGTAGAGGTCGCACAGGGCGCTATGCAGCCGGTGGACCTGTTCGGGGTAGAGGTAGTAATCCATCAGCAGGTTTTGCATGCCGCGAATCGCCCAGGGACGCTCGAAAAAGAGGCGCCACCAGCCGAACATGAGGTATTGGCCGCGAGCGCGCGCCTGCGCCGCCCGTTCGACCAGCGCATCCATCTGCGGGTCGCTTTCCGGGTCGGGCAGCTTGTCGATGAACTCGTCGAGCTTGGCCCAGTCGTCGAGCGCCACGCGCGCATCGTGCGCGCCCTCGGCGACGACAGGCCAGGAAAGGTTCATGCGCTCGAAGATGACCGGTTCGATGAGCAGAACCGTTGCGTCTTCCGGGTAGCGGTCGAAGCGGGCGAGCCGTTCGCCGTGCAGTTCGGAGAAGCCCTCTCCCCACCACTTGGCGAACACTAGGGGGATTCGAGGCGGGTTGTTGCGTTCCAGCGCTTTGATGACGTCCTCACGCGGCAGCGGCTGCCGCGTGGTCTGACCGTCCGCTTGCATAGGTTGGCCTCCCAGGCGAATGGGATTAATTTCCGGGCCCTGTCATACGCGGCCTATAGGAGTATGGCATGACGAAAAATCGGTGTCAATCTCGGCGCGGCGCGTGCAGGTAGGCGGCCAGGATGCCGCCCAAAAAGCCGAAGAGGTGGCCCAGCCACGAGACGCCCGCGCTGCTGGGCAGGACGCCGATCAGCAGGCCGCCATAGAGCAGCAGCGCCGCCGCAGCCAGCGAGACGGCGACGAGGCTGCGCTCGAAATAGCCGCGCGCAGTCAGATAGCCGAGGTAGCCGAAGATCAGCCCGCTCGCCCCGATGTGAATGGAGTTGGACGCGCCGAAGACCCAGACGCCCAGCCCGCTGATCAGCGCAGCCAGTACGGTGGCGTCGACGAAATCGCGCAGACCGCGCAACAAGACCAGCCAGCAAAGGATGAGCAGCGGCATGGTATTGGCGATCAGATGGCTGAAGCCGGCGTGCAGCAAGGGGGCGACGGGGATGCGCAGCAAGCCGGCGAGGGTGCGCGGGCGGATGCCGAAAGCGTCGAGGTCGCCGCGCCAGAAAAGCAGGTCCAGCGCCTCGATCAGCCAGAGCGCGGCGATGAAGGCGGTCACGATGGCGGCCTGGCGTTGGAGATTGGGTTGCGTGTTCTGTTCGGCGTCGCGGCTGATGGCGCCCATAACGGGATCATACCCGCGTCGCCGCCGGCGGGCAACATGCGCATGGGGCGAGAGGAGCAGAAAGGTGGACGATGAAGGCAGTCAGGCGTCACGAGTCAGGATTGGCGCACAATGCGACTCTGCGCTTGCACAAACCTTTGGAATTGCCCCGCGCCGGTGTTATTATCTTTGCTAAGGGTTCGGCGGAATCGATCACAATCCGGACGGCAACCAAGTTTGTTCGATCACTGGGGGAGGTGATTCGTGGGCGATGCCGCGAAACAGATGTATGAACTGCAAAAAGTAGATCTAACCTGGGCGAAGGTTCGCCAACGTTTGCTGGAAATTCAGAAGCTGCTGGGCGAATCCGAGGAACTGCGCCAGGTGCGTGCGCGTTTATCTGAAACGGAAAGCGAACTCCACGCCTGGCGCGGCAAACAGCATGACGCCGAACTGGAATCGCGCTCGCTGGCGGAACGCATTCAGAGCGCCGAAGCGCAGTTAATGAGCGGCACGATTCACAGCCCGAAGGAACTGGAGGCGCTACAGGCCAACGTCGATTCGATGCGCCGCCATCGCGCCCAACTCGAGGACAGCGCGGTCGAAGCCATGCTGTTGGCCGACGGGCTAGACGCTCAACTCGACGAGCTGCGCCAATCCCAGGTAAAGCTTGAAGAAGAGTGGAGCAGCGGGCAGGCCGATCTGCGCGAACAAGAGACGAAGATGAAGCAGAATTACGTTCTGCTGAAGCGTAAACGAGACGCTCTCGCCGCGGAAATGTCTCCTGATTTGCTCAACCGCTACGAACAGATGCGCAGACGGCGCGGCGGCGTCGCGGTGGCGCGGGTCCTAAACGGGGATTGTGAAGCCTGCCACGTGCAAATGCCGACGGGCGTCATCAGCGCGCTGCACAGCAACCGCGACGAGTTGGTGGTCTGCACCAGTTGCGGACGCTATCTTTTCTTGGCCTAGCTTTCGGTAGGGAAACAGCTCCTCGCGCTCGGCGTAAATTTGGCGCGGCAGCGCGGGGAGAACGCAGACGCAACTCGGTTAATGCCGGCGCATCCGCGCATTAAGCCGGCCGCAGGCGTCGCTTCTTCACGCCGAAACGCTCCGCTTCCTTGCGCGTGAGCCAGGCGCTCGCCTCGAAAAAGCCGTAAGTGCGCCGCAGCGGGCCGTAGCGCCGCCGCACGAGTTGGACGATGTCTTGTGACATCATCTGCCACAACGTCTGTTCCACTTCTTCGATGCGCCACAGCATTTCGCCGGGCGTGTGCGGGGCCGAGATATCCGAATAGGTCGGCGGCTTGCCATAGCTGGGCGGGAACGTCACCTGTTTGGCGGGCAGACGGGGAAGCGCGCCCATCGCCACGGCGGCCATGCCGAAGGCCAGAAGTTGGCGGCGCACGCGTTCAACGCGCAGCCCTTCCGGCACAAGCGGCGCCTCTGTCGAGGCGTCGGGCCGGTCATCCCTGCCGGAATCCAACCCCAACTCCTGGCTGAAGCGCTCCCAATCCGTCAGTACGCGTTCAAGCAAGTAACGAACTTCGCTGTAGTCGCCGACTTGCGTCGTGCGCACGCTGAGCATGAATCCCTCGCGCACCGTGGAGAGATAGTCCCGCGCCTGTTGCAGGACCAACTGCTCGACCTGCCCCAGCCCGCCGCTCTGCCGGGAAGCTGTCTGCATCGCCTGCTGCAAGCTCAACTCCAGCAAATGCGTGGTCGTTTCGGCCACCTCGCCAATGCCGACGAACTCATACACTCCTGCTTCTTCTCGCATCCGCTCAAACCTCTGTATGAACCTAAGCCTGTGCGATCACAGGTCACCGTGTATAGAGTATAGCAACATCGCCCACGCTTGTTAAGCGGCGGGAAAACGCCCCGGATCGAGGATTCAAATTCGGTTTCAGAGGTGGGGTAGAATGGACGGCATGTACACGGGGGAGAAAAACGCATGAAACGCTGGCTGCAATGGGGCTGCCTGGGAACGGTCGTCTTTCTGGCGATGACCACGCTGATCGGCCTGGTCATCAACCTGGGCGACGGGCGCACGCCGGGCTCGCCTGCGCCTACAGCAACTGCCGCGCCGACGGCCCCATCGACGGCGACCGCCGCGCCCATACGCCCGACCTTCACCGTCGCGGCGACGCCCGCCCCTGCCATTACCGGCGACGAAGCCCTGGTCGTGAAGATTACGGACGGGGACACGATCGGCGTGCTGCTGGGCGGCGAGACGCTCACCGTGCGCTACGTGGGGATCGACACGCCGGAGCGCGGCCAGCCGGGCTATCAGGCCGCAACAGAGGCCAACCGGCAGTTGGTCGGCGGGCAGACCGTCATCCTCGTCAAGGACAAGTCGGACACGGACCGCTACGGTCGCCTCCTGCGTTATGTCTACCTGACCGACGGGACGATGGCGAACGCCGCGTTAGTGGCTGAGGGCTGGGCGCAGCCGGTCGAATACCCGCCCGATACCGCCCACGCCGCCGAGTTTCGCCAGGCGGCAATGGACGCGGCGCTCAACCGCCGCGGCTTTTGGAGCGGAACCTCGCCCTATGACGGGGCCATGTCCTACGCCTACACGACGCGGGACACCGAACTGCGCGCCGGGCCTGACGCGGAGCAGGCGCCCAGCGGGGCGGTGTTGCGGCATGCGCCGCTCACCGTATTCGGCCGGGACGCTGCCGGCGACTGGGTGCAAGTGCGCACGCCGCAACGCGGCGGCGGCTGGGCGCGGGTGTCCGACCTCGTGCTGAACGTGCCGGTCGAGGACATCCCCGTCTCCGGCGATACGCGGTGAACTTGCCCGCTACTTAAAGACAGAACGCGGCCCCTGCTCCAATGTCAGGGGCCGCGGCATTTCTAGATGACTGCGCCGTCTATTCTTCTTTTGTCCGCACCTCGACGCCGGCCATCTCTTCGAGGATCGTCACCACAGCCGAGTGGTCGAGGTCCCCGCGGCCGTGGGCCATCAGCGCCGAGAACAACTCGTGCGCCACCGCGGTGGCGGGCAACGGCACATGCAGGTCGGTCGCGGTCTGCA
>CAZYSJ010000105.1:0-15801 GCA_964649875.1 uncultured Caldilineaceae bacterium | reverse complement strand
CCACCTTCACCAGCGTAGCCGCCAGCGGGCCCCGCATCACCTGCTCTTGCGCCAGAGTACAGGCGTCCGGCGGCAACCCTAGCCGCTCGATCACGCTCTCCAACTCAGCCAGCGGCCAACCCGCACCGACCAGACAGCCCAGAAACATATCCCCCGAAATGCCGGAGGGCGTGTCCAGATAGCCGATCATCCGATCCCCGCTTCTTGCAATGTGATGACGGTCCCGGCATTGGCGCCGTTCAGCGACCCGCTGCGGAAGCCGGCCAGGTCAAGCGCAACAAAACGGTAGCCCGCGCGGCGCACGCCGTCTACGATGGCGTCACGCCATTCCAGCGCGCGGGGAAATTCTTCCACCGGCAGTTCGATGCGCGCGATCTCGTTGTGATGGCGCACGCGGAACTGGCGGAAGCCCAGGTCGACCAGCGTATCCTCCGCCGCCTCGATCTGGCGCAGCAGTTCCGGCGTGATAGGCGTGCCGTGGGGCACACGCGACGACAGGCAGGCCATCGTCGGCTTGTCCCATACCGGCATGCCCAACGACCGGGCGATCTGCCGCACTTCGTCCTTGGTGATGCCCACCTCCAGCAGCGGGGAGCGCACCGCGCGGGCGCGCGCCGCCTCCATGCCGGGGCGGAAATCGCCCACATCGCTGGCGTTGTTACCGTCCGCCACAACCGCCCAACCCTCTTCCTCGGCAATCGCCTTCAGACGGTCGTGCAGTTCCGACTTACAAAAGAAACAGCGGTTCACGGGGTTCGCGGCGTAGTCCGGGTTCAGATGCTCCTCGGTGTTGACCAGCCGGTACGGCACGCCTAATGACTCGGCCAGCTTCACCGCCTCGCGCATCTCGCGGGACGGGTAGCTGGGCGAAACGCCAATGCACGCCAGCGCCCGCTCGCCAAGTTCCTGATGCGCCAGCGCCATCACCAGGGCGCTGTCCACTCCGCCCGAATAGGCCACGAGCACCGACCCATATGCGCGCAGCGTGGCGCGCAGACCGTCCAACTTGGCCGCAACCTCGGCGGGCAGCACCGTCGCGCCGTCCTTCACATGACCGTTACCCTGCATAGCTCCCTTTCCTGCCTCAGTCTCATTCCTGCCTACAACTATCCTGCCTAAGCAATTCGTTCACCAAACACCTATTATGTCATGCTGAGCGTAGCGAAGCATCTCGTAGCGAAACATCTCTGCCTCTGGGACAACGAGATTCTTCAGATCGCTAACGCCCGCTTCAGAATGGCAGACTGTTGGCGGACACGCGCTAAGTCGCTCTACGCCTCGGAGACGCCGTTGATGCGGCTGTTGATCGCTGCCGCCATGTGCCCGGCCCCATAGCCGTTGTCGATGTTGACCACGGCCACGCCGGTGGCGCAACTGTTGAGCATCGCCAGCAGCGCCGCCAGCCCGCCGAAGCTCGCCCCATACCCGACCGAAGTCGGCACGGCGATCACCGGCGCGGAGGTCAACCCGCCTACCACGCTGGCGAGCGCTCCCTCCATGCCCGCCACGACGATCACCACATTGGCGGTTTGCAGCGCACCCACATGCGGCGCCAACCGGTGCAGCCCCGCCACGCCCACATCCTGGATGCGGACGGGACGATGCCCCATCAAATCTAAGGTCAGCGCGGCCTCCTCCAGCACAGGCGCATCGCTCGTACCGGCGGCTACGACGACCACGCCGTCCTGCCGCGGCCGGTCGGGCTCGCGATCCAGGTACAGGCAGCGCGCCAGCCGGTGATACTGCAAATCGGGTACGCGGGCCTGCGCCGCTGCGTACTGCGCTTCGGTTGCGCGCGTCCCCAACAGCCGCGGGCTCTGTGCGGCCAGGCGCTCGGCAATGGCCGCCACCTGCTCATCCGTCTTGCCGGCGCAGAAAATCACTTCCGGAAAACCCCAGCGCAGGCTGCGGTGGTGGTCAATCGTGGCGAAACCGATATCCTCGAACGGCAAGGCGCGCAGCGCAGCCAGCCCGCTCTCCACATCCCGTTCACCTTTGGCAATCTCGTTCAGAAGAGCGCGCAGAGCGCGAGCGTCCATTCCCGTATCACCATGATCTGCTAAGAACCCCGCCGCCCCATCCCCGCGCCATGACGGCGCAAAGACAAGGCGGCGCGTTCATTGAACTAGATGAGTCGAAAGCCTACCACCGGAACTCGTGCGGGCCAAAATTCGCCTCGTAGAAAGGCGAAACCATGCGCCCAGGCGGGACCAACTGGTCGATGGCGGCGCGGTCCTCGTCGGTGATCTCCACCTCCAGCGCGCCCAGGTTATCGACAAGCTGCTCCATCGTGCGCGGCCCGATGATCGGACTGGTCACGCCCGGCTGGTGAATGCACCAGGCCAGCGCGAGCTGCGCCAGGGTGCAGCCCTTGGCATCCGCCAGCGGTCGCAGCCCCTCAACCACATCGTACAACTCATCGGTCTTGCGGTCGGCGAAGCGCTGGTTGCCCTGGACGTCAGCATAGCGCGCGCCTTGCGGGGAGGGATTCTCGCGCGTGTACTTGCCTGTGAGCAGACCGCCGGCCAGCGGGCTCCACGGGATCAGACCGATGCCGTAGGTCTGCGCCATCGGGATCAACTCGCGCTCGATGCGCCGGTCCAGGATGTGATAGGGCGGCTGCTCGCAGACGAAGCGGTTCAGCCCCAGTTCCTTGCTCACCCACAGCGACTCCATTACCTGCCAGGCGGCGAAGGTGCTCGTGCCGATGTAGCGCACCTTGCCGGCGCGGATCAGGTCGTCCAGTGCGCGCAGCGTCTCGTCGATGGGCGTATCGGGGGCCGGGCGATGGATCTGGTAGAGATCGATATAGTCGGTCTGCAGACGGCGCAGGCTTGCCTCGCACTGCTCGATGATATGACGCCGCGAATTACCTCGTGCATTCGGATCGTCGTCATCCATCTCGCCGTGCACCTTGGTCGCCAGCACGATCTGATGTCGCTTGCCGTTGCGCTTCAACGCCTCGCCGGTCACCTCTTCGCTGCGGCCGCGGCTATACACGTTAGCCGTGTCCAGGAAGTTGATCCCGGCATCTATCGCCCGGTCGATGATGGCATAGGAGTCTTCGGCGTTCGTCCGCCCGCCAAACATCATGCAGCCCAGGCAGAGCGGGGTGACCTTGACAGCGGTGCGTCCCAGAGATCGGTATTCCATGCGTTATTCTCCTTATTCTTCTATTTTTGCCGTTTGGCAGACTGCAGATCGATGCGGAGTCTTCAACATGCCGGCAGACGTACCTGCGCCTAAGTATAACACACGCGGTCACGCCGCTTGCCGCCGAAGGCGCATCCTCGACCGTTTGGCCTCCCCACGCCTTGTCGATGGCTCATCGGCGGAAATGCGTCACCACCTGGCCCAACAGCCTCACAGCCTCCGCCGGGTCGGGGCCAAGCGGCGGCCCAAAGCTGAGATGCGTCGCGCCCGCCGCGACCAGCGGCTCCAACCGCTCGATCACGTCCCCGGGCCCGCCCACCACGCCGATGCGCAACATGCGCTCGTCGACCAGGCCGATGGCCTTTTCCTCGTCGCGCTCGACCGTCATGGCTCGCTCGATGCCGGCGAAGTCCGTCCGCGTCAGCCCCAACTGATCCAGAATCAGCGGGTTGAGCGTGTAGCCGTAATACGCGATCTTTTGCGCCAACACGCGACGCGCCGCTTGGCGGTCATCCGACAGCGACACCCAAATGCACGCGGCCAGGTCCAGCGGGGCGAGCGAATCGGGCCGTCTTGCCATGCCCGCCTCGATGTGCGGCAGCACGCCGAAGTAATGCTCCGGCGGGAAGAGCAGCGGCAGCGCGCCGTCCGCCACTTCGCCGCACAGTTGCAGCATCTTCGGCCCCGTCGCGCCGACATAGATCGGCGTCACGCGCGGCGCACGAAAGCGCAAATAGGCCTCGTCGTTCCAGCGCAGCGCCCGTCCGTCCATCTCCACCGTCTCGCCCGCCAGCAGACGACGCACAGCCTGCACCGTCTCGCGCACGGTCGCCAACGGCGCGCTCTGCTCCAGGCCGACCCACTGCAAGAAGTCGCGCGCGCCCGCCGCCAGCCCCAGGTTGAAACGGCATCCGCTCAGTTCGTCCATCGTCGCCGCGTACATCGCCATCTCGGCGGGGTGCATCGTGTAGGGGTTGAGGATGCCCGTGCCCACCTCCAGCCGCGTCGTCGCCTGGGCGATAGCCGGCAACAGCGCCAACGCGCTGCGCAGAAAGAGGTCATTGCTCACCCAGAATTGGTCGAATCCGGCTGCCTCCGCCGCCTGGGCCAACGTCGTGTACTCACGCAACGTCAGGTCGTTGTTCAAACGCAAGCTAAAACGCATCACCCGCTCCAATCACTGCTTCCGCCTCGATCTCAACCAAGTACTCCTCGCCTACCAGACGCGCCTCGACCAGCGTATTGGCCGGACGAATCGCGCCAAAGTGCGCCCCGTGGACCCGCGCCACGGCTTCCCAATCCGCGATGTCGCGCACATACACGCGCGTGCGCACCACGTCCGCCAGCCTGCCGCCCAACTGCTCGATGGCCGCTGCGATCTTGTCGATGGCGTACCCGGCCTGGGCCGCGGCATCGCCCGCGCCTACCAAGCCGTCCGGCCCGGTCGCGGTCGTGCCGGAGACCAAAATGCGGTCGCCGATGCGCACTGCACGGCTGTAGCCGGCCAGGGCTTCCCAATGCGTGCCGCTGCTGACCGTCTGCTTCCCTTTCCCCATAGATTGTCGCTCCGTCTAGTAATTATCGTTGACCGGCAGCGTGCGCCGCGCCGAATGTAGCCACGCGCCCATGATATCATGTACAATAGCCGCGACAAGTTGCAGCCGGCGAATCGTCGCCGGCCTATTCTATCGCATTTTGGGGTTGGCGTGACTATCTCGAACGTACCGCACAACGGGACCAAAGCGCCCGCAGACACGACAGTGGTCGTCGCCATGAGCGGCGGCGTAGACAGTTCAGTCGCCGCCGCCCTGCTCGTCGAGCGCGGCTATCGCTGCATCGGCGTCATGATGCGCCTGTGGACCGAACTGCGCGCCGGCGAAGCCTCGACCAACAAGTGCTGCAGCATAGAAAGCGTCGCCGACGCCCGCCGCGTCGCCGACCAGTTGGGCATGCCGTTCTACCTGATCAACGTGGAGCAGCCCTTCAAGCGCCAAGTGGTCGACCGCTTCATCGCCGATTACAGCGCCGGCCTAACGCCCAACCCCTGCCTCGCCTGCAACCGGCACATTCGCTTCGACTATCTGCTCAACTACGCGCGGCGGCTTGGCGCAGACTACCTGGCAACCGGCCACTACGCCCGCCTGCGCCGCGACGCGGACGGCAAAGTCCGTCTGCTTAAGGCCGTCGACGAACGCAAAGACCAGAGCTACGTGCTCAGCGTGCTGGGCCAAGACGAACTGCGCAGCGTCCTCTTTCCCGTCGGCGACTACCCCAAGCCGGAGATCCGCCGCATCGCCGCCGAGCGCGGCCTGCCCATTGCCAGCAAGCACGACTCGATGGACCTCTGCTTCGTGGCAGATGACGACTACCGGCGCTTCCTGCGCGACTGGGCGGCGGACGCCATGCGCCCCGGCCCGATGGTGGATACCCGCGGCCGCATCCTGGGCCAACACGAGGGCCTGCCCGCCTACACCATCGGCCAGCGCAAAGGCCTGGGCATCGGCGGGGCCGGCGAACCGCTCTACGTCATCCAACTGGACCGCGCCCGCAACGCGCTGGTCGTCGGAACCAAGGACGAACTCGGCCGCGACAGCCTGATCGCACACGAAGTCAACTGGACAATGGACGAACCGGTCGCGCCCGGCACGCCCGCCGACTGCAAGATCCGTTACCGGGCGCAAACGGCGACCTGCCGCCTCTACCCACAGGCGGACGGCAGCGTCACAGCCCGCTTCGATCATCCCTTGCGCGACATTGCGCCGGGCCAGGGGGCCGTCTTCTACGACGGCGACCACTGCCTCGGCGGCGGTATTATCGCTCTATGATCGCTCTTGTGCCGCCCGGACTGCTTCTCGGCGCGCTCGTCAGCGCCGGCTATGCCGGCCTGTTTCACCTGTGGGGCGGGCGCAGCCTGCGCGACCTTGCCGCCTACTTGGTCGCCTCCGCCGCCGGCTTCGCGCTCGGCCAGGCGATGGGCGCGCTGCTGCACTTTCCCCTGCCGCGCATTGGCCAGGTGCACATTGTCGAGGCGTCCGTCTTCGCCTGGGCCGCCATGATCGGCCTGCACGAACTGCGCGTCGCCGTCACCAACGACAGCCCGGACCGGGCCTAAGTATATAGGGAACCGTATTCCAGACGCATGACGCATCACGCATCACCAACCGAGGAGACGCCTAAGTGGTCATCAGCGCAACCGTTCGAGATATCGCCATCATCGTCGTCGCCGTGCAGAGCATCGTCATCGGCGTGCTCATCGCCGTTCTCATCTGGCAAATCTGGCGCCTGGCGGCGCTGATCCAGACCGAGATCAAGCCGCTGCTGGACGATACCAAGGCGACCGTCAACACCGCACGCGGCACCGTGACCTTCCTCAGCGATAACCTCACCGAACCGGTGATCCGCACCAGCGGCACGATGGTGCGCTGGCGGCGCACAGCCTCCGCCCTGACGCGCGAACTCATCCCGCGGCGCAAATAGCGCCGGCCTTCGCTCCTCCCGTTCAGCCGCGCGGCGGTCCGTCGTCGTGCGACGCGCCATCAGCGGGCGTCGCCTCCCCCGCCGGGAACACCTCGCCCGCACGCACGTGCAGGCATTGCGCCGCAGCGCGAAACTCGGGCGAAAAGTCGTCCCAGTCCGTCGTCGTCAAGATCGCCTGCTCTACCCCTTCCAACGCGGCCAGCAGCGTACTGCGCCGATTCGCATCCAACTCGCTCATCACATCGTCCAGCAGCAGAAGCGGCGCGCTGCCCGTGGCCGCGGTCATGGCCTGCACCTCGGCGAGCTTCAACGCCAGCGCCGCACTGCGCTGCTGGCCGCGGCTGCCATAGGCGCGCAGGTCTCGCCCATTGGCGAGCAGACGCAGGTCATCGCGGTGCGGGCCATACAGCGTTGCGCCCGCAGCTAATTCACGGCGACGCCGCTGTGCGAGGCGGTGCATATAGCGCTGCGCCACCGCTTCAGGCGTCACCGTAAACGCGGCGAGTCCGGCGTCACCCGTCACGCCGTCTTCGCCCAGGCGATGGCCGGCGTGCCAGCGCTTGAACTCCCCGTCGTCCAGCGGGCCGTAGTTGAAGCTGGGCAGATATTCCACGCGCAACGTCTCGCGCCCGCCGCTCAGGTCGGAATGACGTTGCCGCGCCAGCACGTCAAGCTCCGCCACGAAGTTCTGCCGCTTCGCCAGCGCGACCGCGCCGTGCTGCACCAGCTTCTCGTCCCAGAAGCCCAACTGCGCGTCCACCGCCGGCGACGCGGCCTGAACGCCCTCCTCGCGCAGCGTCTTGAGCAAGCTGTTGCGCTGGGCCAACACCTTCTGATACTCAGACAGACTGCGGCAGTACGCCGGGTCGATCTGGCAGAGCGCGATGTCCAGGTAACGACGCCGTTCGCCTGGCCCGCCATCCACCAGCCGGATGTCTTCGGGCAAGAACAGCACGGCGCGCAGCAGGCCGATCAGGTCCATGCTGCGCTTGCCTACCCCGTTGACCTTGACCTGCTTGGTGAAGTTGAGGCCGTCGCTACGCGGCGTGAAGATCACTTCCAGTTCGAGCGGGCGTTCGCCCTCGCCTCCTCGCACCTGCGCCGCCACGCGGCAGTAGGGGATCGGCTCCTCCTGCGCTTGCCAATCTACCACCTCGCGCTCCGTCTGCGCGTGCACAGGCTTGCTCGTGGCAAGCAAATACACCGCTTCCAGCAGGTTCGTCTTGCCCTGTGCATTGTCACCCTGCAGCAGCGCCAGCCGGTGCGTAAAGTCCAAATCGAGATGGGCATAGTTGCGGAAATGGGTCAGCGAAAGATGCGTGAGGAAGGTCATAGATGAAGCGGCCTTTGGATCAGCGCCGCCGGGTCAGTTCGGCGATCAACACGTCGATCTCCGTGTCCGCGTCCGCGCCGGTCTTCATGGCAAAATCCGCCTCCAACAGCCGGTTCATGATCCCTTCCAACTCGGCTAGACTATACGCCTGGGCTTGCTGCATGGCCTTGCGCACCGGATAGGGCCGCTCACCCACCAACGTTGCTATCTCCTGCTCGCCGCCGCGAACTGCGCCCATCGCCTCCTTCACCTTGAGGATGATGCGATACTGCCGGGCGATCATCGTCAACAGGTAGAGCGCATGCGCATCAGCCCGGCGCAGGCTGTGCAGCGCCAGCATGGCACGGCGACCGTTACGCTGGCTCAACGCGTCGGTCAGGTCCCAGATCATGGCCTCGCTGGCGTCGCTCACCAACAGCATCACATCTTCGCTCCGGATCGGGCGCTCGCCTGCGTAGGTCGCCAGCTTCTCCAGTTCATTGTCTAGCTGGCGCAGATTCGGCCCAACGAAGTTCGCCAACTGCTGCACCGCGCGGCCGTCGATGGCGATCTTCCGTTCGCGCGCTTGCCGCTGGATCCAACCGGGCAACACCTTGGCGTCCGGCGTGCCCGCGTCCTCCATCTGCACGGCTTTCGTCTTGACCAGCGCATCCAGCCCCGGCACGGCCCGCGCGGCCTTGCCGCCGGACGCGCCTATCTTGAAGCCGCGCCACAGCCCGCGCCGCTTATCCACGCCGCTGTCCACAAAGACCAGATCGCACGATTCCGGCGCGTCGGGCAGGCCCTCCAGCAGCACAGCGGCCTCGGCATGCGCCGCACTGTCCGTATCCTTGCTGGCAGCCATGCGCTTGTCCAAGTGGCTGAGATAGCCATAGACCGTCACCAGCCGCCGCGGCGTCAGAAAGGGCATCATGGCAGCGTGCCCCAGAATCTCCGCCGCGCTGGTCTTGCCGCCCGTTAGCTCGGTCGTGTTCAGCCCGGCCATTTCCGGATCGCCCAACGCGGCGGACAATGCAGCCAGCCGTTGCGCCCCCAGATATTCATCACAGTCCAGTAGGAGATATACCATCAATCGGCGGAACGGGCCGGTGAACCGAACTGCTCACCGGCCCAAGATGACCCACACAAACCGTCAATCAAACGTCACCCGGAAGACGGAGACCCCGCCGGCCTGCATGGTCCGGATCTCCGTCACCACCCGGTCTTCCACATCCGGCAACGTCGTATACGCTTGCAAGCGCGAACCGAGCGGCCGCGCAACCACGAGCGCGATCAGAACCAGCACGAGGCTCATCACAAAGCGCTCCAGCCGGCCGCGCACCACCGCCGAACCGAACATGCTCGCCGCGGTTACAGTCGCGCCCGCCGCCAGCAGGTTCGTCCCGCAGTTCGGGTGGATGGCAAGCCCACGCTCGCCCGCCTGTAGGCGCAGCAGCGCATCGCCCACGGCGCGCTGCAACTCCTCGGTCGTTGCCTCCCCAACGATGGTAAAGCCCAGCGGATCGCTGTATCCGCCAAAGCGCCGGTTGGGAAGGCGCACCGCCAATAGGTGCAGCGTCGCGTGCTCGATGGCGTGGTGCTGCCGCGTCCGCCGCACCACGCTCGACAGGCCGCTCAACATCCGCCCTACCCTTGGATCAAGGTTTTGGCCTTGGCAACCGCCGCCTCCGGCGTCAGGCCGAACTCGGCGTACACGCGCTTGTACGGCGCGCTGGCGCCGAAGCGGTCGATGCCCATCACCGCGCCCTTGCGCGGGTCATTGCCGACCCAGCGCTCCCAGCCGAAAGTGACGCCGGCCTCGATGGCGAGTTTGGGAACGTCCGGCGGCAGCACCTCGGCGCGATAAGCGGCATCCTGCGCGGCAAACAGCTCCCACGAAGCCAGATTCACCACGCGCACGCCGATCCCTTCTTCGGCAAGCTGCTTGGCTGCGTTGAACGCGATCTCCACTTCGCTGCCTGTGGCGATCAAGACCACCTGCACGCCGTCCGGCGCGGCCTCATACATCACATAACCGCCGCGGGCCAGCCCCTCAGCGCCGCCCATGCCTTCAGCCGTGCGGTCGTAGACGGGCAGGTTCTGTCGCGTCAGCGCCAGCACGGTCGGGCCGCTGCCGTGGGTGAGCGCGATCTTCCAAGCCACGGACACCTCGTTGGCATCCGCCGGGCGGATCACCGTCATGTTGGGAATGGCGCGCAGCGAGGCCAGATGTTCGATGGGCTGGTGCGTGGGACCGTCCTCGCCCAGGCCGATGCTGTCGTGCGTCAACACATAGACGACCGGCACGCCCATCAGCGCGGATAGGCGCATGCTGCCGCGCATATAGTCGCTAAAGACCAAGAACGTGCCGCCGTAGGGGATGACGCCGCCGTGCAGCGCCATGCCGTTGAGAATGCCCGCCATGCCGTGCTCGCGCACGCCGAAATGCATGTTGCGCCCGCCATACTCGCCCGCCTGGAAGGCAGGCTCGCCGCTGATCATCGTCTTGGTGCTGCCCGCCAAGTCGGCGCTGCCGCCCATCAGGTTCGTGATCTTCTTTGCCAGGGCGTTGATGACCGTCCCGCTAGCATTGCGCGTCGCCACCGGCTTATTCGCCGGGAAGACGGGCAGCGCCTCTTCCCAACCGGCGGGCAGTTCGCCGTCCAGATAGCGCTGCAAATCCGCCGCCTCAGCTGGATACTCCTTGCGGTAACCTTCCCACAGCTTGGCGTATTCGGCCTCCAGCGCCTTGCCCCGCTCGACAGCCTGGCGGAAATGAGCCAGCACGTCGTCGGGAATATAGAAGCTCGGCTCCAGCGGCCAATCCAGTTCTTCCTTGGTCAGCTTCAGCTCGTCTTCGCCCAGCGGCTCGCCGTGAACGCCCGCGGTGCCCGCCTTGTTGGGGCTGCCGTAGCCGATCACGCTGCGACAGCCGATGATGCTGGGCCGCGGGTCGGCCTGCGCCGCCGCAATCGCCTGCACCACCGCTTCCGTGTCCATCCCGTCGACGCGCTGCACATGCCACCCATAGGCCTCGAAGCGCTTGGCCCAATCCTCCGTATAGGCCAGGTCCGTGCCGCCCTCGATGGTGATGTGGTTGTCGTCATAGAGATAGATCAGGTTGTCCAGCTTGAGATGGCCGGCCAAGCTCGCCGCCTCGCTGGAGATGCCCTCCATCAGACAGCCGTCGCCGGCGATGGCGTAAATATAGTGGTCCATCATGGCGTAGCCCGGCTTGTTAAAGCGCGCGGCCAGCCACTTGGCCGCGATCGCCATGCCGACGCCGTTGGCGAAGCCTTGCCCTAGGGGGCCGGTGGTCGTCTCGATGCCGGGCGCATGTCCATACTCCGGATGCCCAGGCGTCATGCTGTCCCACTGCCGGAAATTGCGCAGTTCGTCCAGCGGCAGGTCAAAGCCCGTCAAGTGCAGCAAGGCATAAAGAAGCATGGAGCCGTGTCCCGCGCTCAACACGAACCGATCGCGGTTGGGCCAGGCCGGGTTTGTCGGGCTGTAGCGCATCACACGCGTCCACAGCGCAAACGCGGCAGCGGCCATGCCCATCGGCATGCCCGGATGCCCGGACTTCGCCTGCTGAACGCCATCCGCGGCCAGCATTCGTATCGTGTTGATGGCCCTCGCCTCGAACGCAGGGTCCAGTGGTTGCTCTGTCAATGCTGGTGCCGAGTTCATGATTTTATCCCCGTTGTCTTGTCGTGAATTGAATTAGACCGCCGCAATAGGCGGCTATAGAAGCATATGGACTGCCGTCCATTTTCCCCTCTATCGAAGCCCTTGTCAATTTATTGCGCCGAATTCCCCACAGCGCCTCGAAAAAACTTCACTTTCGGCGCCACAGCCCGCCCACTGCACGGCCAAAGACGCGCCTCGACGCCGCCTAATTTGGCATTCCTTTGCCCGTGCAGTACGATCGGATGTTGCGCGCCGGGTGAAATTATCGCCTCGAACGCGTACCGTTGTACAAATGTGCCGTTGTTCACACAAATATTGATTCGCGGCGCGACGAAGGGCTCGCCCCCCGCCTCGCCGCCCGGAGTGACCGTGATTTTTGCATCCGCTAACCGAATCCTTGCCGCGCAGTGCAAAGCCGGACGCAGGCGCAACCGCCTCCTCAGCGGCGCCGGCATCCTGGCGGGCGTAGGCGCCGGCCTGGCCTCCTACGCCTACTTCCACGAGCCGCTGCGCGTCAACCTGGACAAGTTGACCATCCGCCTTCCCGGCGCGCAACGCCATCTCCCCGCCGCGGGCCTGCGCATTTTGCACCTCACCGACACCCACTTCCGCGGGCTAAACTGGCGCGAGAAAGCCAAGATCGACGCCATCCGCCGCGCCTGCGCCAACCTGGACTACGATCTCCTGGTACACACCGGCGACTTTCTGCACAACGACGGCGGGTTGGGCAACGTCCTCGACCTGCTCGACGCTCTGCCTGCGCCGCGGCTGGGGGCTTTCGCCGTCTTCGGCAACCATGACTACACGACCTACAGCGCCAATCGCCTGCTCAACCGCAGTTGGACCGCCTTTTGCTCCCTCGAAAACGGCAACCGTCCAAACGGTTGGACAGCCCCCTGGCAAGAGGCCGCCCGTCTCGTACGCTTTGGCCGCTTCCTGGCAAATATGCCGTTCGACCTCAAGCGAACCGGCCATAACGATGTCGCCCGGCTGGAAGACGAACTCATTGCACGCAACTTCCAGATTCTGCACAACCGCGCCGTGCGCTTGACCAACAAACCGGGCGAAAGCGACGGGGTAGACCTTTTCATCGCCGGCGTAGACGATTTCACAGAGGGACTGCCCGACCTCGGCCAAGCCCTGGCGCAAGTACCGCCCGATGCGCCGACGCTGCTCCTCAGCCACAACCCCGACATCCTGATCGAGCCGGCCGTCAGCCGCGCCGATTTGGTCCTCTCCGGCCATACGCACGGCGGCCAGATCGTCTTGCCCTGGTATGGGCCGGCCCACACCCACACAGAACACCTGGCGCGCCGCGAAGCGTCGGGCTATCTGCGCCGCGGCCGCACCCAAGTCTTCATCTCACGCGGCGTCGGCGAAGGCATCCCGCTGCGCTTTGGCGCGTCTCCGCAAATCGCGCTGCTGACGCTGCTGCCGGAATAACCCCGCGCTGGTCAGGCAAAGCCAACTGCACAGACGACAAGCGCATGCAGGCGTAACCATCCGCCGAGCGTGCGCAATCTCGCCGCCAGTTTGTATCCTTCTCTACCGCAAACGCCTGCAAAGCCGTGTACAATAGCCAACCGTAAGCGATTCGGCTAAAAAATATGCCACACAAGTCACGGAACAGCACTAAGGAGGGAACAAATGGCTTTCACGCTTCCGAATCTACCGTATCCGGCCAATGCTCTTGAGCCGACGATCGACGCGCGCACGATGGAAATCCATCACGACAAGCATCATGCCGCCTATATGAACAACCTGAACAACGCCATCGCCGGCACCGACCTCGACGGCAAGGACATCGTTTGGATCCTGTCCAACATGGACAAGGTGCCCGCCAACATTAAGACCGCAGTGCAGAACAACGGCGGCGGCTATGCCAACCACAGCCTGTTCTGGACGATCATGAGCGGCAACGGCGGCGGCAAGCCGACCGGCGATCTGGCGACAGCCATCGACAGCGCCTTCGGCAGTTTCGACGCATTCAAGGAGAAGTTCAGCAGCGCCGCGGCCACCCGCTTCGGCAGCGGTTGGGCCTGGCTGGTCGTCAAAAGCGACGGCAGCCTCGACGTCTACAGCACCGCCAACCAGGACAGCCCCTACATGCAGGGCGACACCCCCATCCTCGGCTTGGATGTGTGGGAGCACGCCTACTACCTGAACTACCAGAACCGCCGGCCCGACTACATCAAGGCTTGGTGGGACGTGGTCGACTGGAACGCCGTGAGCAAGAACTACGCAGCGGCCAAGTAAGTATCACCTTACCAGCAGGACAATAACTCTATACCCTGTTGATCGTGAAGGCCGGCGGAAATTCCGCCGGCCTTCGTCTTTGTTGTCATTTTGCGTTTCAGTGTTGCGTTTCAGTGTTGCGTTTCGGTAAACAGCCGCAAGCGCAGCGCGAGTCAGGGCAGATCACGGCGCGGCCGCGGCGCTGCTGCGCGCCGTCTGGCTTGTTTCCCCGAATTTGAGCAACGCCCGCGTCACCTTATCAGGCATAGAGCGCGTATGCCGCTTCAAGAATTCTACAATGCGCGGCGCCGTAATGCCCTCGTCCGCGGCGCGCTGCAAACTCTGTTGGCGAATCTGGTACACATAGTGCGGGTAACTCGACCGCCACTCCGCAAAACGCTCCACCCGGAAACGGTCGATCAGCGGCGTTCCATGCGGCACAACCACGGTAAAGTCGTCCTCGGCCGCCAGCGGACGCCGCGGCGCCTCATGCGGCTGCGGGATGTCCTCGCCCAACCAATGCGCGCCCCACTGGCTCAGGGAGATGCCGTAGTCGTCACCGGCGGACGGTTCGGCAAGGTCCATCGTCTGCAGCCAGTGCAGCGGCCCGCGCAACAAAAAGCGCAGCAGAGCGCCCTCCACCGCATCCCACTGGTCAAATCCCTTGAGAAATTCCTGCGTATCCGTCCTGCGAATGTACCAGGTGTCGTAGTCTCCCGTAGGCCGCTGAAAATCCGGCTCGGCCTGCTTAAAGGCTTCGATCACCTCGGACTGGCTGTACCAGGCGCCGGGCTGCAGCGTCGCCAAGATGCGCAGCACAGCCGACCGCGTCTGCACGGGGTCGTTGCTCCAGTTGCCCGCCTTGGCGCACTCCAGCCCTGGCGTGCGGCACAGATCGTTCCAATCCGGCGAATCGCGCCAGGCCTTCCACAACGTCACGCGCTGCTCGGCCCGCGTCTGCTCCAAAAAGGCGCGCACGCGGTTGCCGGTCAACTGCACGGACCCATCCTCGGCGCGGCGCAGCCACCCCAGACGATTGGCAAGATGCAACAGCAGCGCCAGGCGCACGTTGAGATCCGCCTCGTCGGCAAAGGGCATCTGCAAGCGCTGCACAAAGCGCTCAATGTCCGCCGGGTCAGGGCCGGAAGGCGTCAATCGCATGCGCTCCGTGTGCAAGAAGCCGATCAGCGTGCCTGCGTCCTCCAGAAAACCGTCATCGGCGGGCAGCACGCGGCCGGCAGGCGGCGGCGCAATGGGCCGCACGCCCAGGCCCTCTTCCGACGCCGGGTTGAACGGATGCGGCAGCCACGGGCTGACGTCGCTGGGGATATAGATCGTGGCATGGGCTTCCGGGCCGGCCCCGCGAAATCCTGTGCCGATCATGCCATAGTAGTACAGCAGTTCAGCCACGCTCTCCGGATAGAACCAGGGCGTCTCGCGTTCCAGGCGCGCCGGCCCCATGCGCCGGATGCCGCCAAACTCGCGGCTGAACTGGGCCTCGGCCATCTCGCCGCCCTCGCGCAGCAGCGTCTCAATGGCCTGATCCACCAGCGGATGCGTCTCGGCCAACTCGTCGTAGGTCATCTGCACCGACGTCGGCTCGGTGACTTGCGCCGCCAGCATCTCGATCTTCTGTTCCGGGGTATCGGCGCCTTCCAGAAAAGCCCCGCGCAGCTCCGCCATCACCTCCAACAACGGGTCGGGATAGCCGCGCAACATCTGCACCGTCGTAGGCATGCGTTCAGATCACCGTTTCGTCACAGCGCTCGACTCCGCGCTCTCTGAAATTCTGTCTCGCCACGAATTCATCGCTCTTCTGAACCAAACCGCCGGCCGCTTCGTATTATCCTTAGCGAACGGGCCGCACGTCCGGCGGCAAGGAGGTAGCCTCTCCACATTG
This sequence comes from uncultured Caldilineaceae bacterium, assembly GCA_964649875.1. Classification (GTDB taxonomy): domain Bacteria; phylum Chloroflexota; class Anaerolineae; order Caldilineales; family Caldilineaceae; genus JASGTU01. The sequence continues at coordinate 34 of CAZYSJ010000105.1, read as the reverse complement.
ATCGGCCAAGACTTAGGATAGCCTGCAAGATCGC
>CAZYSJ010000104.1:0-16099 GCA_964649875.1 uncultured Caldilineaceae bacterium | reverse complement strand
TGATGCACTGCGTCATGCACTGGCTGAGCACGTCGCTGTCCAGCTTGCCGGGCCGTTGGCTGATCAGCCCCACGCTCACGCCGAACTTGCGCCCCTCGCTGAGAATTTGCTTGAGCACGTCGGTGCTCACCGCGTCGGCGCTGGCGGGCGCGAAATTGTGCGCCTCCTCCATCAGACAGAACACGGGGAACGGCACATACGTCTTGTCGCCCGGCCCGACCTTCATCTTGGCCGTATCGACGCGCGCCTGATAGACGCGGCGCAGCAGCGTCGCCGCGATCACCTGCTGCTCGCGCTGGTCGACTTCGTTCAGCTGGATCACCGTACATTGGCCGGGCCGGAACAGCTCGCCCAGTTCCAGGTTCTCGAAGTCGTTGAAGATGCGACTTCCGCCCAGCGTGCCGTTGAGGCGCCAAATCAACGCGCCGGTCGTCGGGTCGTCCTCAAAGGCCGAGCCGTCCTCGCTCATCTCGCGGCGGCCCTCGGCGGTCTCGCGCACGGCCAACAGCAGTTGCTCCAGCGTGTACTTGGCCTCGCCGCTGGAACGAAATGTGCGGTGCGCATAGTTGTACGCCCGCGTCAGCTGGTAGTGCATCTTCTCCGACAAGTTGGGCAGCAGGTAGCGCAGATCGCCCAGCGTCAGGCTGTCGATGCGCACGCGTATGCTGTCCGGGTGGAAGATGCGCACCACCGGCTTGTAGTCGTCCGTGCTGAATTGCTTCAGGTCCTGCATCTTTTGCAGCGTGCTATATTCGCCGTGCGGATCGATGATCAGCACGGATGCCCGGTTGTAGGGCATGAGCAGTTCTTCGAGCAGCACGCCCGCCAAATAGCTCTTGCCGCTGCCCGTGCTGGCGATGATCGCCAGGTGCGTGCTGGTGAAGGCGCGCACGTCCAGCGCTACGGGCACGGCGTCCGCCGGGCGGCTGAGCAGGCTGCCCAGGTGAGCGCTGCCCGGCGACGCCTTGTCTGCCTTGCTCAGCACCTTTGTCAGCAGTTCGTCGCTGGCGATGTAGACGGGCGCGCCGCCCGCGGGCGGAACGCGCGGGTTGATGAAGTCGCCCATCTCCACGCTGTGATAGCCGAGCACCGTCACCGTGATCTCGAACAACTCGCCGGCGTCGCTCTCATAGCCCAGCAGCGCGGCCACCTCGTGCGGCGGCACGCTGGGGTCCGCCAAAAAGCTGTCGGGCAGCAGCCGGATGGACTGGCGTTTGGTCACGCGGCCCAAAATCGGGCGCTCCTCACCGTCCACCGCTGTCATGTAATAGACGAACTCGCCAAACTTCACGCGGCGGTCCGGGTCGGGCGCCACAAGCGTAAACTCGTTGGGCGTCTCGCCCGGCCCCTTCACTGTGCCGATGCACTCGTCATTCATAGCCCTGCTTTATTTCCCTTAGTGGTCTCCCGCTGTAGAGGCGGCATCCGTGCCGCCAAATGCGTTCTTTGCCACGAATTAAACGAATTTCACGAATGATCGGAAGCCATTCCTAATCGCTTCCGATCATTCACGGCTCATCTGCCCGCCTTTGCCCGTCTGACGCTACCCCGCGGGCTGGACGATGCTCTTCCACGCCAAATTCGTGCGCAGCAAGTCCAACTGCCCGCGCTGCGCCGGGAAGAGCGCCATCAGCCGGTCGACCACGTTGATCAACAGCGGCGGGGCCAGCGGGTTGTTCTGGCTGAGAACGACAGGCACGTACTTCAGGCTTAGCCGGCCCGCGCCGTCGCGATGAAACGCAGCCAATTGGTCATCCTCCATGCGCGTCACGCGGTCGTTGACGGTCGCGGCCAGCGCGGGCACGCCCTGATGGCACGTCCCGTCCGCATCGATCCAACCCAGCGCGATAATGCCGACCAGGGTTGCAGTTTCCGCCAGATAGTCCGGCGTGAAGATCTCCAGGTCCTGCCGCGGGCTGAGGCGCGGGCCCAGGTTGCCGAAATCCGGGTTCATCAGCAGCGTATTGTAAATCACGCCCGCCAACCGCCCCTCCGCCTCGCCTTCGCCCAGCCCGATGGCGACGAACGTGCCGAAGCTGTAGTCCGCCGGTTCGGGACACGGGTCGATCTCGCCGGGGTTATAAACCTGGCATACGTAATCGATGTGCGTATTCGACTTGACAATCTTGCCGATAGATAGGGTCATGGCTTTATCAAACCGCACAAGCGCGCAGGTGAAATCACGCAACAACTCCGCCTTCCAGGAAGCGTGCAACTTCCTGGAAGGCAAAAAGCCGGCATAACCGATTCCATCTCATCGCCTGCGTCTCGCCCTGCGGTCCGTCCTCGTCAATTCTCGATCTGCACGGTGACAGTGCAAGGCGGCGGGAAGTTGCCCGTCCGGTCTACCACCGTCAAGCGCAGCGTGTAGGGACCGTTATCCAGCACGGTGGTGTCTACCGTCGCCAGCAGCCCCTCGACCACCGGCTGGGTCACATCCGTGAGGAAAGCGAACTCGGCGGTCGGGTCGACAGCAGCGCCCTGTGCATATTCCAGCTTGTAGTACTGGAAATTCTCGTGCTGAGCTGTCCCGAAAATCTCGACCGTGCCGGAGATGACCGCGTTTGCGCCCGGCGTAAAAATCACGGAGCGCGGGTCCGGGCAGGTTGCGGGCGGCGCTTCGGCTTCTGCCGGCTCCTCCGTCGCTTCCTCTTCAGCCGGGGCCTCTTCTTCCGCAACAGGCGTCGGCTCAGCCTCCTCATCTTCAGCAGGCGCCGGCGTGGCAGTCGGCGCCAGCGGGCGCGGCGTGGGCGGCGCTTCAGTCGGGACAGCCGTCGGCGGCACAGGCGTTGGCGTCGGCGTCACCGGAACCGGCGTAGCCGTGGGGGCCGGAGCCGGCGGCTCTTCCGCTTCGACCTCCTCGACCGGCAGCACGACCTCGGTCGTGGCGGCTACGCTGGCCGTCAGTTGGTCCGTGAACGCCAGACGGATGGCCAAGTTCAGCCACACCGGCGCTTCGATGGCTTGGATGCCATTCGGTCCGGAAATGTTGATCGTCAGCGTCAGCGGCACTGTCTGGGTGATGACCGTGACAAACGGCTCAATGCCGGCTACAGGGCCGGCTACAGAGGCTTGTGCAGCTTCCTCAACCGCCGCCTCGGGCGCTTCCTGTGCGCCCACAGCCGCCGCCATCAAAGCCATCAACGCCACGGCGATCAACAGACTCAGGATTACCTTGCGATGCATCGTTTCCTCCTCCAGTCAGATGAACACCAATTTGTGCTCAGACTTGCAAGAACGCCGTTGCGGCCTCTCGCCTTATACGGAATACGGAAAATCGCCTCGTGTAGACACGGCCTGCCGCCCGCACAACCCGGACGTCTATCCGGCAGGCGCGCCGATCCGCACAAAACTTACGCTTGTGTGACCGGCATCACCGGCCAGGGCGAGCGGGGAGAACAAATGATCATAAACGGATTATACCAGATGCAAGGCATTCGCCTATCTGCGCCACGCAGACCGGACGCCTACGATTGGCTGCGGCGACGCCTACGATGTTTGCATAACCGTGACCTACGGCGCAGGCGTCGCAGCGGGGGCCGCCGTGCCGGTCGCTTCTGCTGTAGGCTCAGCCGTAGCGGCGGGCGTAGACGTCGCCGGAATCTCCGTGCCGGGGCCGACCAGGTAGACGGCGCGCCACGGCTCGTATTGGCTGCGCAGCGTCTCGGTGCGCGACTCGCCGTTCTCCACGATGGTGCGCGTGACCGTCACGGTCATGCCCTCTTTCTCCCAGTCCACCTGCTTCCGCTCCCCCGCCGCTAGCGACTCGTCAACTTCGTAGAGCGGCTCAGGCGGAGGCAACACATCCGCAATCTCCGGCTCGCCGATCGTCACCTGGCGGTCCGGCTTCGTACCGTAGAAGTTGAACGTGATCGTGCCGCCGGTTCCGTTTACAATCGGCTCTATCAGCAGATACGCGCCCGTGTCGTTGCGAAAGCGGAAATCGACCGACGGCGTGAAGATCGTCGCGTCCAGGCCGGGCTCGCCGTACCAATCCACCACATAGCCGTGGTTATAGCGCTCCACAATCGGAAAGCCGCCCGCATACGCCGCCCGAAACACTGTCGTGCTGACCTGGCAGACGCCGCCGCCTACGCCCACCGCGGTGCGGTCGCCCCAAATCACCAGCGAATCCTCGAAGCCATTGGCGGAAGAGACATCCTCCACCACTTCGTTGAAGCTGAAGACGCCGCCGGGCGGGATCACATAGCCGTCGAACTTCTCCGCCGCCACTTCGATGTTGCGCACGCGCGCCGGGCTGCTGCCGGCAAAATAGGTCGTGCCGCTGGCAACCAACTCGCGAATGCCCATCTCCGCCACGCGGTTGCTGTCCACTGCCGGCGAGACATCCTGGATGATGAGCGCCGCGGTCATGGCGCCCTTTTCCACGCTTTCGCGCAGCGAGGCCAGCGTGCCGTCCACGTCCAGCTTACGCCCCGACCGGCTGGGCTGCAAGACCGAAACCGCGCCTGAATTCGGGTCGAAGCGCAGCCGGGCGTCCGCGGGCGCTATGTCGATCTGCTCCGCCCATTGCTCCAGCAGCGCACGCGCCCGGTCCTCGTCGAGCCGGGGCGGAACGGAAGAATAGAGCAGCGTTCGCATCGCGGCCGGGTCGAGGGCGAACTCGTAACCGAAACGGGCGTCGCGCAGAATGAGCGGCGTGAGCGCAATCATCTCTGCACCGGCGGACGCCTCCTCGACAGCAGGCGGCGGCTCCAACGGAACCACCGCCAGTTCGGCGGTTACCGGCTCTCCTTTGACGGCGTCTTGCAACTGCGCTGTCAAGCGCTCCAGCGTCATCTCCACATCCACATCGACGCCGGGCTGCGGCGGGACGGTAAAACCCGCCGCTTGCACGCCGCGCTGCGCCGGCGTGCGCACATCTGTCGCGATCCGGCTCAACGCATAGCGAAGCTGAGGCACGTCCAGGTCAAGCGCCGGCTCCACGTCCTCCTGGCCGAGCGCGGCGCCTGCTTGCGCCGCCAGCCGGGTGAGCGTGTCGCCCTGCCGCCCCACCAAATAGGCCTCGTTGACCGCGGCCAGCACATCGGCCGACGCCATGACTTGGCCTGCCGCCACCGGCCATCGGCGGCCCGCATACGCCACCGTGATCGGCGGCAGCGATTGGCGCGCCAGACCGCGCTCCACAGCCGCCATCGCCTCAGCCCGCGTCATGCCGCCGACGGGAATCCCGCCGATGGTCACGCCGGAATAGATGCGGCCCGCGTGCCAGTATTGCCAGAACAGAAACGCACCCAGCAACGTGATCACCAACACCAGCGCGAAAAGCGCGGCGAAGTCCGCCGGGCCGGTTTCGATCCTAGATCGCTTGCTTGTCTGATAGGAAACGGATTGCATGCCCCTGCCTGCTCACTAATCCGCCGCCCGGCAGGGTCAACCGCCAAGCTGCGGGACGATGTACGCAAACGGAATCGCCAAATCCAGCACAAACAGCACAAGAAACGGCAACGCCCACGCCGCGGCGCGCATTGCCCCTAGCATTGCGCAGACGCGCGGCCGTTGCAGCCAGCCGCGCAACGACGCCGGCAGCCAGCCCATCATATACCGGCTCGTACCGGCCAAAAGTAACGGCTGCAACAATAACAACAGCGTGATCAGCGCCGTCGACAGCAGCGACCACTTGTCGAGCGTGCCGGCGGCAGAACCCGTCACCGCGATGCCTGCGGTCAGCACCAACGCCAACATGCCGGTGATGACGCCTTGCAAAGGCTGAAACACCTCGCGCCAGCCCAGCGCGACGATTGCGCTGATGGGCAGCAGCCCCCAGAAGAAATAGCGTCCCTGGTGCTGCACAAACTGCACGTTGTACCACGCATAGCTGGCCGTCACCGCCAACAGCATGACGCCGAACAGCACCAGCACGAAAATCTGGAACGAATCCATGTCCGTGTCGGGCGGCCCCGAAATGAAGCGCACCGTAGCCCAGAGCAGCCCCAAGAAGATGACGCCCGAAAAGAGCAGCAGCGCCGTGTAGATGCGCTCGTCCAGAAAGACGCCCATCCAGCCGAACACGCCCCAGAAGCTCTTGAACGTAAAGCTAAAGGCGCGCTCGCTATAGGAAAGCCAGCCGTTATGCGCAATCCATTCCGCCGTGCGCGGCTGCCCCGCCACAATGCGGTCATGCTGCGCCAAGCCCAGCACATCCCACGCGCCGTATACGATCCAGTTGCGCACCCACCAGGGCAGCGCCATGATCAGCGCGGGGAGAGCGACCCACATCGCCTGTTGCGCGCCGCGCCGGCCGTTACGCCACACCCGGCTCACACCTTCCGCCTCTTGCACAGACGGTCGCAGCCCGGACACGCCGGCCACAGTCAGCACCGCGATCGGGGCCAACACGTAGGCGTACACCTTGGTGAGCATGCCCAACCCCAGCAGCACGCCCAGCAACAGCAGCCGTCGTCGCTCATTCTGCGCCTGCGGAGAGCGCCCATTCTCCGGCGCATCTTCATAGAAATGGCCGCGCAGCCAGCCCAGCAGCGCCAACATCGCCGCCATAATCAGCGCTTCGGCCATGCCGTCATTGTTGACGGCTGCGCTCACGGCCACGTGCATCGGCAGCAAGGCCGAAAACGCCGTACCGCCCACCGCTACTAACGGCTTGCCGGGGAAGACGAGTTCCAGACAGAGGTAGAGCAGGACGATAGCGCCCGCGCCGATCACGATGCCGAACAGCCGCAGCGCCCACAGCGAGCCGTCGCTCAGCCAGTATACGGGGACCGCCAACAGGTAGTAGAGCGGCGGCTGGTGAGCCTCATAGCGCAAAGATTCGATGCCTGCCGGCGGCGTAAAGCGGGCGCTCAACAGCCGGTTAAGCAGGGCGTGGTCATAGTCCCCGCTGCGCAGAATGGGCAGCGTACCGGTTTGGGCGATGTGGGCTACATAGTTGTAGTGGGCCGGCTCATCCGGCGCTTGCCAGGCCGGGGTGACGAAGGCGAAAAGCGCCGCCGCAATCAAATAGGCGATCAGCGTCGCGGCCAGCCATCGCCGCGGACGCCGGATGTACAGCCGGTCGAAAGCGACCAGCGCCTGATCCGTCGCAGACTCATCCGCCCCGGCGAGCGCGCCCGCCGGCGGGTCAATCACTACGATTGTCGGCTGTCTGGAAACCATCGCCTGTCACTCGGCCGGCTTTCGACCGCGGGCCTTGCGCGCGCCGGCATCGCCCGCACGAACCCGTTCCCGCGGCGCAAGCCTCCTAGTATACGGCCTGGAGCTTATCGGCCATGACCTCGTCGTCGAGCTTGGCAAACAGGGCCGCCGGCTCGCGCAAGACTTGGCCCGCGGGCAGTTCGTCCGCCTGCCAGCGTCCAACGGCCTGCCCATGCTCATAGCGCAGGACCAAATGCGCGCCGCGCTCGTCGGTCACGCGCTCAGTATACTGCCGTCCAAAGAGCGCCGTGTCATAACCCAACATGCGGTGGATGCGCTCGCTGCTCTGCGGCAAGATCGGCGCCCACAGTAGCTTCAGCCAGTCAATGGCCTGCAGCGCCACGTAGACCGCCGTCCCCGCGGCCGCCGGGTCCGTCTTGATGCGCTGCCAGGGCGCTTTCTCGTTCAGATACTGGTTCACCCGCTGGCTCAGACGCCGCACCTCGGTCAACGCGGCCTTGAGCTTGACCGCATTGTACAACTCACCCGCCGACTCGAACCCGGCGCGGATCTCCGCCAAAAGCGCAACGTCCGTTTCGTCCAGCGCGCCCGGCGCGGGAATGCGCCCCTCGAAACGCTTATACGCAAAGCCCAGCATGCGGTTGACCAGGTTGCCCCAGTTGGCGACCAACTCGTTGTTGACGCGCTCCATGAACTCCCGCCACGTGAACTCCACGTCGGACGTCTCCGGCGCGAGCGCAGTCAACACGTAGCGCCACGCCTCCGGCTCGAATTCGCGCAGCACCGTATTGAAGCCGATCACCCGTCCCCGGCTGGTGCTGAACTGCTCGCCGCCCAGGTTCAGGTATTCGTTGGCGGGCACGTCGTAGGGCAAGTTCAACCGTTTCTCGTCGGCGTTATACCCGATCAGCATCCCCGGCCAGATGATAGTGTGGAACGGGATATTGTCCTTGCCGATGAAGTTGTAGACCAGCGCGTCCGGGTTGACGTTGGCGTCCCACCACTGGCGCCACGCATCGTCGTCCTCTGCCAGCTTGGCCCATTCTTTGGCCGCGCTCAGATAGCCGATCACCGCTTCGTACCACACGTAGATGCGCTTGCCGTCGTAGCCGTCGAGCGGAATGGTAATGCCCCAATCGATGTCGCGCGTGATGGGCCGCCCGCGCAGTTCGCGCAGTTCCAACTGCCCGCGCGTGAAGTTCACCACGTTCGGGCGCCAGTGTTCCTTGCCGTGCGCCATCCACGCCAGCAGCGGGCCGTTCATCTTCGCCATGTCCAGGAAGAAGTGCTCAGTCTCGCGCACCTCCAGGTCGGTCGAGCCGGTCAGCTTGGAGCGCGGGTCCTTCAGGTCCAGCGCATCGTACAGCCGCCCGCAGTTATCGCACTGGTCGCCGCGCGCATCCGGATAGCCGCAATACGGGCAGGTTCCTTCTACATAGCGATCCGCCAAGAACCGGCCCGCCTTCGGGTCGTACAACTGCTTCTGCGTATCCTTGTAGATATAGCCCGTCTCGATATGGCGCAGGAACATATCCTGCGTCACATCCCAATGGTTCTGGGTGTCGGTGTGCGTATAGAGGTCAAAGGTCAAGCCCAACTGGAGGCAGCCCTCTACAAACAGCTCATGGTACTTGTCCGCAACCGCGGCGGGCGTAGTCCCCTCGGCCTCGGCTTTGAGCGTGACAGGCGTGCCGTGGACGTCCGAGCCGCTCACCATGAGGACGTCGTTGCCGACCATGCGCTGGAAGCGTGCAAAAATATCCGGAGGCAAATAAGCCCCGGCAATTTGACCGATGTGTTTCTCGCCGTTAGCATAAGGCCAGGCTACGCCGACCAAGATTTTCTTCGGTTGAGTCGTCATCGTCGTTCTCGCTATTCCGCAGATTTGGACAGTTTGGCAAAGGCGCCCGAGCGGCGGACCAGTAGAGCGCCCGGATCATGCCCAAAGAGATGCGCCTGATTGACCGGCGCATCGCGGAATTATAGCGGCACTGCAATCCAAAGGCAAAGATTACGCCACCCCCCGTGGTATACTCATGTTATTTCGCATGTCTATGCCACGCCACAGACCCGTCGAACAGGTAGAAAAGCATGAAAGCATTCATCGTCATGGGACGCACCTTCAAAGCAGCATACGACGAGCTGTTCCTCTGCGTCTTCCTCAGCGTCGCCTGGTGGATTGGGACCATCCTCGTGCTCCCCGCCGCGCCGGTGACGGCCGGCATCCACAACGTCGCCAACCGCATGGCAAACTATAAGCGCGTCGACAATTCGTTCTTCTGGGAAGGCGCCCGCACACAGATCGGCCGCAGTTGGCTGCTTTACCTGATCAACCTGTTGGCGCCGCTCCTCATGGCGGTCAACGCCTGGTTCTATTTCCGGCTGGAAGGCTGGCCGCAGATGATCGGCATTGTCTTCGTCTGGCTCTTCGTCATCGCACTGATGATCGGCCAGTTCGTTTTTCCCTTCTTCTGGCAACAAGATCAGCCGGACATCAAACTCGCCCTGCGCAACGCTGCCGTGCTGGCCATGCGTAACCCGTTCTACACGTTCCTGCTGCTGCTCTTCCAGATCCTGCTGGTCGCCCTGAGCACGGCCATCACCCTGCCGTTGATCCTGCTGGCCCCGGCCCTGGTCGCGCTTGCCGCCAACTTCGGCGTGGCCGGCCTGTTGCAGGAAATGGGCCTGGCCCCCGAGCCGCCCGTCGTCTCGCGCCGCTAGCTATGCCGGCTATCCCGGCTGGAGTCAACCCGATGAGCCTAGACAACTTCGACCGTTACCAGCAAGAATCGCGCAAGACCTGGCATCTCATCCACACCGACCACCCCATCGTCTACCCGACGCTAGGCCTCGCTAATGAGGCGGGAGAAGTCGCCGGCAAGATCAAGAAGATCTTCCGCGACAAAAACGGCGAAATCTCTCCCGCAGACCGTGAAGCCCTCAAGCAAGAACTGGGCGACGTGCTTTGGTATCTGGCCCAAATCTGCACCGAATTGGACCTCAGCCTCGAAGAAGTGGCCGAGGCAAACCTCGCCAAGCTATTCTCGCGCCAGGCCCGCGGCCAAATTCGCGGCGACGGCGACTACCGCTGATCTCCATTGTGCGGATGCCGGAAGCAGTCCACCGTGTGGTCGTTGACCATGCCCACGGCCTGCATAAACGCGTAGCAGATCGTCGGCCCGACAAAGGTGAAGCCGCGCTTCTTCAGGTCCTTGCTCATGGCCTCGGCTTCGGGCGACTGAGCCGGGATATCGCCCACCGTCCGCCGCTCATTGACGATCGGCTCGCCCCCCACGAAGCGCCAGATGTAGGCGTCGAAGCTGCCGAACTCCTCCTGCACAGCCAAAAACGCCTGGGCATTCTTCACCACGCCGCGCACCTTCAGCCGGTTGCGCACAATCCCCGGATTGGCGAGCAACTCGGCGATCTTGGCCTCGTCATAGGCCGCGATCTTCGTCGCGTCGAAGTTGTCGAAGGCGGCCCGGTAATTGTCCCGCTTGCGCAGGATCGTGATCCAGCTCAGGCCGGCCTGCGCCCCCTCCAGGTTCAGCATCTCAAAAAGCTGCCGGTCGTCGTGCACCGGCACGCCCCACTCCTCGTCGTGATAACGAACATAGAGCGGGTCATCGCCCGCCCAATCGCAACGGCGCGGTTCCATTTTTCAGCCTCCTCATGCGGTTTCTCTGCGGGACTCTAGACCATTTGTTCTGCCGCCTTATTCAACACTATCCGCGCGTCTTGTGCAAGTTTGGCCCAGACCTCATGGGCGAACAATGTGTAGGGGCGGCGTCCCTGCCGCTCTCCCTAATCAGTTGGCGGATCGCCCCCTTCTTGCTAAACTGAAAAGCGTCACGCGCATCTGTTGCCGTTTTTTCAGAAGGAGCAAACCATGCAACTAGCAGGGCGAGTTGCACTAGTCACCGGCGCCGGTTCCGGCATAGGCAAAGGCGTCGCACTGCTCTTGGCCCAGGAAGGGGCGAAGGTCGCCTGTCTGGGCCGCACCGAGAGCGAATTGGCCGAAGTCGCCGCCGCCATCGAGCAGGCTGGCGGACAGGCCATGATTCTGCTTGCCGACGTTTCGCAGCCCGACCAAATGGAGGCGGCCATCCGGCAGGCCGGCGAAGCCTGGGGCCGCATCGACATCGTCGTCGCCAACGCCGGCATCAACGGCGTGTGGGCCTCTCTCGAAGACCTCACGCCGGAAGAGTGGGACGAGACGCTCGACATCAACCTCAAGGGCACGTTCCTCACCGTCAAATATGCCCTGCCCTACCTCAAGCGGCAAGGCGGCTCGGTGATCGTCGTCTCTTCGGTCAACGGCACGCGCATGTTCAGCAACACCGGCGCCACAGCCTACTCCTGCTCCAAGGCGGGCCAGCTTGCTTTCGCCAAGATGACGGCGCTCGAACTCGCCCCGCACAAAGTGCGCGTCAACTGTATCTGTCCGGGCTGGATCGGCACGGAAATCGACGACAACACCGAGAAAACCAACCTCAAAGCGGTGCGCTATCCGGTCGAGTTCCCCCAGGGCAAAGTGCCGCTCACCCGCGGCGGGCCCGGCAGCGTCGAACAGGTCGCCCAACTGATCCTCTTCCTAGCCGGCGACGCCTCGGACCACATCACCGGCTCCGAGATGTGGATCGACGGCGGCCAATCGCTGCTCCAGGGCTAACCTAGGCGACGCGCGTCAGACCGCCGCGCACGCACATCCTGCGCACATCCAGAAAGGCAACCGGCAAATGAGAATCACCAAAGTGACGCCCATGACGATGGGCACCGACTGGCGCAACATCACCTTCGTCAAGGTGGAAACCGACGAGGGCATCACCGGCATAGCCGACGCGCGCGCCCTCAACCGCGACGAGACGGTCACCGCCTATTTGCACGAGACCGCTCCCCGCTACGTGCTTGGCGCCGACCCCTTCGACATCGAGTTGCTCGTGCATCGCATGTCGTTGCAGGACTTCGGCCGCGCCGGCGAGGTCGTCATGACGGGCATCGCCCTGATCGAGATCGCCTGTTGGGATATCGTCGGACAAGCCCTCGGCCAGCCCGTCTACCGGCTGCTCGGCGGCGCGGTGCGCGACCGCATCAAGGCCTATGCCAACGGCTGGTACACCGTCGAGCGCACGCCCGACGAGTTCTACGCCGCGGCCAAGCGCGTTGTGGAGCGCGGCTACCTCGCCCTCAAGTTCGACCCCTTCGGCGCAGGCTTCTACGAGATCGACCGCAAGGAGCGCAACCGCGTCATCTCGCTGGTCGAGGCCGTGCGCGACGCCGTCGGGCCAGACGTGGAGATTCTGATCGAGATGCACGGTCGCTTCAACCCGGTCACCGCGGTTGCTATGGCGCGCGAGTTGGAGCCCTTCAAGCCGAGTTGGCTGGAGGAGCCGGTCCCGCCCGAAAACCTGGCCGCGCTCAAAAAGGTGGCGGATGCCATCGCGCCATTGGGCATCCCCATCGCCACCGGCGAACGCATCCACACCCCCTTCGAGTACCGCGAGCTGTTCGAGCTGCAGGCTGCGGATGTCATCCAGACGGACATCACCCACTTCGGCGGCATCCTCAATGCCAAGAAGCTGGCGGCCTGGGCCAATGCCTACTACATCCTGATCGCGCCGCACAACGTTGGCGGGCCGGTCTCCACAGCCGCCGCCCTACACCTGGCCGCGTCGACGCCCAACTTCAAGATTCAGGAATACTTCAACGACTTCGCCGAAGCCTATGTGAACGAGGCGGCATCCGGCCTGCCCCAGGTGGTAGACGGCTATTTCTCGCTGCCGGAAGGTCCCGGCCTCGGCTTAACGCTTCACGAGGATGTGATCGAGGCGTATCCGCAGAAGAAGGTGCACTTCAACCTCTTCGCCGACGACTGGCACAAGCGCGACGCGGCTAAGAGACAAGGCTGACGCGCCCTCCGACAACAATCGAACCTTCCAGGAAGCCGCGAACTTCCTGGAAGGTTCATATTCAACGCTTTTTAATTGTCCGTTCGGCCAAATAGTCACACTGTCATGTTGAGCAGAGCGAAACATCTATGCCTCAAGTACAACGGGATTCTTCAGCTCGCTAACGCTCGCTTCAGAATGACAGACACTTGGCAAACGAACCACTTAAGCCACGAATTGCACGAATTTCACGAATGGATAGGCTTGGGGCTCGTTGACTTCGGGGCGGGCCGTCGCGCCTAATCGTCTCCCATCTCCCTCGCCAACACCAGCCGGCAGTTATTCACTACGAACAGACCGTACCAAGCGGGAAGGAAGAACAGCAGCGCCACGCCCACATATCCGACAGCCAGCCCGCCCAACACGGCCATACCCAACAGCCCCAGCGTATTGGACGGATAGCGGCTCGCCAGGATCAGTCCGTTGCGCAGAGCGTTGAACAAAGCCGCGTCGTGCAGCGCGATCAGCGGGTAGGCATAGAGCGCGATGGCCCCCGCCACAGCCACGCCCAGAATATCAGCGGCTAGCCCGGCCCACGCCACGAAAGGCACAGACGGCGCCGTCAGCAGCGGCAAGGTCGCCTGCAATGCAATAAAGGGAACCAGGAACAGCGCCCCCAGACCGACGCTGCGCCGCCAGACGCGCGGCAGCGCCCGCAGCATCATCCCCATTGACGCACGCCGCTCTTCGGCAATCGCCGCCTGCATGTGCAGCAGCGCCGTCCAGCCGGGTGAAATCAGCAGCAGGAATGCAATGCCCATCTCGACCGGGCGGCCCAGCACGCCCAGCACGAACGCCGGCGCGCACAGCGCCGAAAAGATCAAGCCCCCGGCTGTCACCAGGGGCAGATTCGTCCACAGTTGGTTCGCCGTCACGCGCACATAATTGGCGGGCGTGAGCGGCTCCAGCCCATCCCTCACCGGCTTACCCTTTCAGGCCGGTCATCGCAATCCCCTGGATGACAAAGCGCTGCGCAAAGAGGAAGAAGAGCAGCACCGGGAAGATCGAGATCATGATGCCCGCCAGGACGTGAGCGCGGTTGCCCATGCCCATATAGCCCTGCAACTGGATGATGGCGATGGGGAAGGTGAACTTGTCCCAATCGCGCAGGTAGAGCAGCGGGCCGAGGAAGTTGTTCCACGAGCCGAGGAAGGTGAAGATGCCCAGCGCCGACAGCCCAGGCCCCACCAGCGGCAGCATCACCTGCCAGTAGATGCGGAAATAGCTCGCCCCGTCGATCTTGGCGGCGTCCATCAACTCGGCGGGCAACGTCAGAAACTGCTGGCGCAGCAGGAACACCCCAAAGGCGCTGGTCAACGCCGGCAGAATCAGCGACCAATGCGTGTTCATCAGCCCCAAATTGCGGATGATGATGAACGTGGGAACCATGATCACCGTCCACGGCACCATCATCGACGCCAAGAAGGCGAAGAAGAGGAACTCTCGCCCGCGGAAGCGCAGCCGCGCGAAGGCGAAAGCCGCCATCGAGCACGTCAGCAACTGGGCCCCGGTGACGATCAGCGCGATCTTGAGGCTGTTCCAGAAAAAGAGCAGAAAATCGATATCCGGCGAAGAAATGACCGTCCAATAATTGCGGAATTCAAACGCAGTCGGCCAAAAATCCGGCGGCAGATTGAAGGATTCGCTCGGATTGCGCAGAGATGTCGAAAACATCCAACTGATCGGCGCGAACTCAATCAATGCCATGATGATCAGAAACGCCCAAATAACGGCCTCGCCCGCAAAATCTGTGAGAGCGCGCCCAGATTGTGACCGCTGATTGGTGATACGACGTTCACTCACCGTTGCCATCGATGGCTTCTTTCCTTCCTAGTGGCGCTTGCCTATTCGTAATGGACCCAACGCCGCGCCACGACAAACTGCAACACCGTCAGCGCGATCAGAATCGCAAACAGCGTCAGCGAAAGCGCCGCCGCATACCCCATCTCGAAGCGCTTGAAGCCCACTTCATAGATATAGAGCACGATCAGGCGGGACGCATCGCCCGGACCGCCGCCCGTCAACACGTAAGCGTTATCGAAGACCTGCGCCGCGCCGATCAGCGAGATGACGATGGCGAAAAACGCGGTCGGCGTGATCAAGGGCAACGTGACGTAGCGCGTCAACTGCAAACGGTTCGCCCCGTCGATCCTGGCGGCCTCATACAGCGAATCCGGAATGCCCTGCAGCCCGGCCAAATACAGCACCATCAGAAAACCCAGGCTCTTCCACACGTCGTACAGGATGACCGAACGCAGGGCCCACGCGCTGCTGCTCAGCCACGGCACGGGGTCTAGGCCGATTTGGGAAAGCAGATAGTTGATTACGCCGCGGTCCTGGGTCAACAGAAACTGCCAGACCAGCGCCAGCGAAGCGGTCGTGGTCAACACCGGGAAGAAGATGGCCGTGCGCAGCAGGTAGCGCAGCACGCTCGGCATGGCTCGGTTGACGCCCATCGCCAACAGCAGGCCGCCCACGTTGTTCAAGAGCGTCGCCCCCACCACGAAATAGAGCGTGTTGCGGTAGATCAACAGCATCCGCGTATCGCTTACGAGCCGCTTTAGGTTCTCCAAGCCGACCCACTCGGCCGGCGAGAGGATGTCATATTTCATGAAGACAAGAACGGCTGAAGCGAGGATGGGCAGGATCAGAAAGATGGTCAAAGCCAATAGGGCAGGCGTGATAAACGCATAGCCGGCCAACGCCTCGCGCCCGCCGACGCCGGCGAATCTGCCGCGCCGCTTGTCGCTATGGGCCGGGTACGCATCGCTGCTCACGGTAGTCTGCATCGAGCAGGTCCTCCGGGGGGACTAGATTTCTGGGGTTGGTCAGAGGGCCAAGGACCGGCGGCGGTCATTGCATCATGGCGCAGATGCGTACGCCGCAGTCCCTGGCCCAATTCATCCGATAGTCGCTTGGCCCCGACGCAACGCGCCGAGGGGCGCGTATCTCTAGGCCTTGACCAGGGCTTCTCAAAAGTCGTTGGGGTAGGAAGAGGCAAGATGCAAAGAGCTCCT
>CAZYSJ010000103.1:0-16534 GCA_964649875.1 uncultured Caldilineaceae bacterium | reverse complement strand
TATAGATGGATGAGCGCATCTCGGAGCTGTTGTTCAAATGAGTCAAACATCATCTATTGTCCGCATTGTGTCCTGATTGGGACCGGCCCACGTCCTTGACAAGGTATGTTGAGCCACCCATACTAAAACTACTCTTATACCTTCGAGTCTGACACAGTTTTTGCCCTGCTGCAAGCCAGGCGCGGCTGTTCAATACCCGGTCAAACCGCCTTCATGTTGGTGAATAGCTCGAAACGGTTGCGCCCGTAACGTATACTCTCGCGATCCGTCAGATCGGCCCCATGCTCATGTGTTTGGCTTAAATCAGCAACAATTTCCCAGGAGGAAGGATCATGCAAAACCGATTATCTCGACGTGGATTCTTGCGCTTGATGGGCGCGAGCACCGCAGTAGCAGCCATCAGCGCGTGCGCCGCGCCGGCCAGCCCAAGCGCAGCCCCCGCAGGTGAGGAAGCGGCATCAGCTGGCGTCAGCGCTGAGCCTATTACCCTGCGTGTCCAGAATAACCCCGATGTCGTCGGCCCCATCGCAGAGTTGTTCACTGAATACAATCCAAATATCGAGATCGAGTTCATCAGCGTGACCGGCATCGATCATGAGGAGGTCGCCAGCAAGATTCTTTCGATGGTGGCTGCCGGTCAACCGTTCGATCTGGGCAACTGTGCAACTGAGGCCACCCAACTGTACGCCGGTCAGGGGCTGTCTGTTCCTATTGACGACTGGGTGATGCGCGACGAGGCGGAACTCGCCGAATACTTCGCCGACGTCCATCCCGCGCTCATGGAGCCGATGCTGTTCGAGGGCCGCCTGTACCAGCTTTGTGAACGGTTTAATGCGGCGAATATGTTCTACAACACGGGCCTCTTCGCCGAAGCTGGATATGAGCACCCTGCGCCGGACTGGACGATGGAGGATTTCTACGAGATCGCCAAAGCCATCACTAAGAAAGATGCCAGCGGACAGACCGAGGTGTTCGGCTATGGTTGGACCAATCGCCTGTGGGGCAGCTGGACGCCCTGGATATTTGTTAACGGCAGCAATCTCTTGACTGAAGAAAGAGCGCCCGGCGGCGAATGGTTCTGGAACGCCTTCTACGCGGACGACGCGGCTGCAGAAGGGCGCGGCGGCGGCTGGCGGTGGTTGGCGCCAAAGGCCAATGATCCGGCAAACGTGGAGGCGCTTGAGTTCATGGTCGAAATGACCAGGGAAGGCGTTGCGCCTACTATCCAACTGGGTGGCGGCGAAACTCTGCAGGGTTTCTTCACTAGTGGCAAACTGGGCATGACGCCTGCCGGAGGTTTTTGGGCTGGGGCTTTGTTCAATACGGGTATGGCCCCTGATGCGTTCGATGTGCAGTTGTTCCCGCGCTGGAAGACCCAACGACATCAGTTTGGTTCAGGCGGCTATTTCACCTTCAGGGACTCAGATGCCAAGGAAGAAGGCTGGGCTTTCCAGAAATTCAGTGTGAGCCTGGAAGCCGCGGCTGTCGACAGACGTTTCGTAGAGAATACGACGACGCCGGTGCGTCGATCGCTTTTGACCGCCGAACAATATGCCGGTACCGGGCCAAGACACTGGGAGGTCTTCTATAACACCTTGGACGAGCACCCGGACACAGCCCCCATCCCAGCTCCGCCGGTATCGAACCCCATGACTACGCTTTATACAGCATACACAAGCCGCGCCATGAACATGGAGATGACCCCTCAGGAAGCTCTGGATGGTCTGCAAAAGGAATTGGAAGAGCTGTACGCTAGGACGCCTAACATGTACCCAGGCGACGGCGAATAAGAGCGAGTAATTCAAGCGACAATCGCGCGGGTGCCATCTCGACATCCGCGCGATTGTCGAATGCTCGGCGTATTGCGCTAGGCCGAAGTCTCTCTCGTCGAGACGAATTTTCGCTCTGCTGAAAGGATGGCATGCATTGAACGACCAAGCGCCTGGTAATGTAAACAAGAGGCGGCAAGGCAACATATATGCTTGGCTGACAGAGGATACCCTTGCCGGTGCGGCGCGACGCAAAGCGCTCATGGGATATGCGTTCCTGTTGCCGACCATCCTGGGGATCCTCATCTTCACGGCGGGCCCAGTCGTTGCCTCTCTGGGATTAAGCTTCTACCGATGGAACGTGTTCCAGCCGCCAGTGTTTATTGGCGCCAGCAACTACGAACGCTTGATGACCGATATGCGGATGGCGATTAGTTTCAAGAACACGATCCATTTTGTGATTCTAGCCGTTTTTCTACAGATTGCCGTCTCGCTCCTTCTCGCCTTGGGCATGCAGAAGTTGAAGTCGACTGGGCTGCGCTACTATACGCGCACCGCCTATTTCCTGCCCTTTCTCATGTCCGGAGCCGCCACGGCTATTGTCTTGGGCTATATGCTGCATCACGAATTTGGCGCGGTTAATTATTACCTGGGGCGGCTGGGCATCCCGCGCGTTCCCTGGCTAACCTCGTCAGGATGGGTTCTAAATACCATTGTGATCACATATGTCTGGCAGCACATGGGATTCACACTCATCCTCTTTATTGGCGGACTTAACAACATATCCCCGGAAATCCTGGACGCTGCCGATGTGGATGGTTCGGCCGGATGGCATCGCCTGTGGAACGTGACATTACCCATGCTTAGCCCGACTTTGCTGTTTGCGGCGGTTGTTGGAGTTATTGGCGCATTGCAAATTTTTGACCTGCCCTACGTCATGACTCGCGGCGGGCCGGGAGACGCTAGCCGTACCGCCGTCATGGTGATGTACGAATCGGCGTTCAAAAACATGGAAATCGGCTACGGCTCCGGGATGGCGGTCATTCTCTTTCTCCTCATCCTGGCAGTTACCGCTGTTCAGTTCTGGCTGAGCAAACGTTGGGTCTTCTACCAATAGGAGGCGATAGTGCAGGACTCCACGAATGTAATCCCGCGCCTCAATGCGATGGGCGCGAGGCGTCGAATAGACTATGTACGTTTTCATTTCGGCCAATGGCTGACGGTGGCTCTTCTTCTGCTCGGGAGCGTGTTCGTGTTAGCCCCGTTCGCATGGGCTGTTGCCACGTCACTGCGGCTACCGGCCGAATCGTTCAGCGTGCCGCCGCAGTGGTTCACGCTGAATCCTGACTGGAGTAATTATCGAGAAGTGTTCCGGAGGATTCCATTTTGGACTCAGATTCTCAACAGCATCACGGTCACGACTAGCGTCGTCATTGGCCAGCTAATTACCGCTTCCCTGGCGGGTTACGCCTTTGCCCACCTCCAGTTTCCTGGCAAGAACGTGCTCTTCTGGCTGATCATGGCGACAATGATGATCCCGCTTCAGGCAACGATCATCCCGGTCTTTATTCTGATCAGTCGTCTAGGCTTGACCGATACACTGGCTTCTCTGATCCTGCCCTCTTTACCCACGGCTTTCGGCACTTTCCTGTTGCGCCAGTATTTTCTGGCCATCCCGAAAGATTTCGAGGAAGCCGCCCTAATTGACGGCGCTAATCCTTTCCAGGTCTTCTACCGGGTATATCTGCCGTTGGTGACGCCGGGCCAGGCGGTTTTGGCTGTCCTAGTCTTCAATACCCACTGGAACGATTTCTTTCGACCGTTGGTCTTCCTGCTATCCAAGGAACGCTTCACCATTCCTTTGGGTCTGAACGATCTTAAAGGGTTCGAGATGACAGGCAGTATCTCTGTGGTTTTGGCCGGTGTAGTCCTAGCGCTGATCCCTGTTGTCTTGGTTTACTTCCTTGGGCAACGTTACCTAATCGAAGGGATCATGATGGGCGGAATCAAAGCGTAGTAGGTGTTCAGCCTCTGCCTCGGCGGCGGCCTGGGGCTGCTGGCTGACGGGCAGATAGAGCCGGCTGCACTGATCTGGCGCTTCCTTTTCTGGTTTGCTGAGCATTTGTAATGCATCAGCCTCCTCCTGGATACACAGTACGCAACTCATGTCCGCGTATGAAAGGATTACATAATTATGGATGCCAGTACGTTCAAACCCTTATATGGTCCGGTCTATCCGGATACGCTTGAGGAGCAGCTTAACGCTCTGGACACGGACGAAGCAGTACGGCGTTTCGCAACTTCCCGGCAGCGACTTGCCGTTGATCCTTACCGGCCTCTGTATCATTTCTCGCCGCCAGAGAACGTTATGAACGACCCAAATGGTCTATGTCATTGGCAGGGAAGATATCATCTCTTCTATCAGTTCCGGCCGGATGGGATAGATCGTGTCCACTGGGGCCACACGGTAAGCGATGACCTTATCCATTGGCGCGACCTACCGCTAGCTTTGTACCCGGACACCGAGAAAGACTGTTTCAGCGGCCAGACGCTCGTGGAACAGGATAGGGTCATCGCCATGTATCACGGTACATTGGCGGGCAATGCCATCGCTACGGCGTCTGACCCGCTGCTGCTAAACTGGCGGAAACACCCGAAAAACCCGGTGATACTCGGAGACACCCAGAATTCCGGCGGCGCTAACATTGTGCCTATCATGGCCAATGACGCTCAGTACCGGGTCTTCGATCCGTGTATTTGGAAGGAAGAGGACGGATACTATGCGCTGTCGGGTACATATAAAGACGGCGTGCGCGGGGTAGATTGCGTTGGCGTAGACCATCTCTTCTACTCGCGCGATCTGACGTCATGGGACTATCTTGGCCCGTTGCTCGAGGAAGCTTTCTTTGCCGAACCAGGCGAGGATGCCGCTGTTCCCAATTTCTGGCCCATTGGCAATGGCAAGCATATGCTCCTGTTGTTTAGCCACAAGCGCTCGGGCCGTTACTATATTGGCGAGTATAATTCGTCAACCCATCGCTTCACCCCGCAAACACATGGACGCATGAACTATGGTCCCTGGATGGTGGGCAGCCTACACGCACCTTCTGCCACGATCGACGATGAAGGACGGTTTCTCGGCATCTTCAATGTTAAGGAGGGCAGAGAGCCGCAAGGGTGGAATGACATTATGACGCTGCCGCGTCATTATCGGCTGGACGCGGACAACTCGCTCTTGATGGAACCGGCAGGCGACATTGAATCGCTGCGTTTCGACCACCGTCATGTCGACTCAAGGCTGATTCCAGCTAATGGCGAAACGGTGTTGGAGGGAATCCACGGAAAAGCCATGGAAATCGACGCCGTTATCGAACCGCGCGGGGCAAGAGAGGTCGGATTGTGCATCTTTCGCTCTCCGCGCGGAGAGGAACAAACTAGAGTCTCGCTGTATTGCCAAGATCACAGGTCTTTCGGAGCCAGTTCACTTCAGATTGATGTTTCTGCCGCATCGCAGAGCCAAGATGTTTTTGCCCGCACACCAGAAATCGGACCTTTGCACTTACGCCCCGACGAGCCATTGCATCTCCGGATTTTCCTTGACCGCAGTGTGTTGGAGGTCTACGCCAATGGCCGTCAATGTTTGACCATACGCGTCTACCCTGAGCGTGAGGACAGCGGAGGCGTATCGGTCTTTGCGCGAGGCAGCGAAGCGAACCTTGTTTCGCTCGATGCCTGGCAGATGCGCAGTATCTGGCCGGAGCTGCGCCATCGCGAAGGCAAATAGAGTCAGGGTTATTCGTCGCTGATATGCAATGTCGATTGACGATGCCGCCCTAATGATTGAGCGCATGGCGATCATCTGCGGGGCGGCTGTTGCGCGCCGATAGCTGTCTACGCGTGGATCAACCAACTCATGCAAAATAGCCTGGGCCATAGGTATGATGAAACCTGCCTGGATTCGACATAGCCACAGATGCTGGGCGCCATACTGATTGTGACCGATGAAGCATCACTCGCTAGGCAACTCATCCCGGCGAGGCAGGGCGGGTATTACGCCGAGACGCGTGCAAGCAAACGCACCGCTGTAGAGTGCAAAGCGTATGGCGTCCCTTAGCGGTTTTCCCTCACCGAGTGCAACGGCCAAGGCCGCGTTGAAGGCATCGCCTGCGCCTGTCGTATCGACGATGGAAACGGGGACGGCGGGGAAATGCGTACTGGCGCCTGAAGGCTCCACGAGCAGGGCGCCTTGCCCCCCCTGCGTAATGACCAATTGCTTGACGCCTTGCGCCAGTAACTCCTGCGCCAACTCCCGGGAATCTGTTCGGTCATCCGGCCGCCTGCCTACCAAGACGCGCAGTTCGCTTTCATTGGGGGTCAGCACATCGATCCAGGGGAAGATCGCCGGATCCAATCGGGTTGCCGGCGCCGGATTGAGTATGGTGAGCGCCCCATGCCGGCGACCAAGTTCCATGGCCGCGGCCGCGGTCTCGGGGCGTATCTCCAGGACGCTCATCACGACGTTGCTGTGTGAGATCTGCGCTTCTGCCGTTTGTACATCGGCAGGCGATAGCAAGTTGTTGGCGCCCATGTCGAGGACGATGTGGTTCTCTCCCGCGCGATTTAATGTGATGAATCCGACGCCCGTCGCACGTTCTGCAATCTGATAGAGATAACGTACGCCCACGCCTTCGCGCCGGTAGAGATTAAGCGCCATCTCCGCAAAGAGATCACGGCCGATTTTGGCGACCAAATGACTCTCTGCTCCCAAGCGCGCCGCAGCGACCGCTTGATTTGACCCCTTGCCGCCTGGCCCCATATCAAAATCGGAGCCGAGCAGCGTCTCTCCGGCGACGGGAAAATGAGGCGCCCGAATGGTCATACCGACGGCAAAGCTGCCCACCACGGTGATCACAGCCCTTGACGAACTCATGGCAAATCCTTGGTCGAACTGTCGTACTGTTGGATTCGGAACCGGCATTCTCGGCGGTTGATGCTATGAAGCCGTCTGGCCGATAGTAGGCCCATCGGCGGCGACACAGCGAAAACCTATGGTGGCTGAGCGGTCCAGTGACGGCGCCATCAACAGGAATTTGTGATGATGATAGATCGGCTGCGGCCCGCCTTCCGGATACCAATGAGAGCCGCGTGCTGTGTAATACCCGCCCCCGCGCAAAAAGCACCAGGCATGCCAGCCGTCGCTGCACACTACATCGATCCATTCCCAGACATTGCCGACGAGATCGCACACGCCGAATGGGCTGACGTTCTGCGGAAATGCGGTCACCGGGGTCGTGCCGGCGTCATTTCCATTGCAATAAGTCGGCTCGAAGCGCTCGCCCCACGGCCAATCCTGAGCAGTAGGACCCTGCGCCGCCCACTGCCATTCGATGTCGGTCGGCAAGCGTTTGCCCGCCCACTGCGCATAGGCGCGGGCATCGTCCAGGCTTACCCAAATTACAGGATGGTCGGCGAGCGCCTCTGGAAAGCCGTCCTTCCAGTGACGCAGGAAGTTATGCTTGTCCGCTGGTCGATAGTCGACGGCGTGCAAGAAGCGTTGATACTGCCGGTTGGTGACCTCGTAGCGGTCCATCCAAAACGCGCGCATCGTGACCACGCGCGGCCCCTCATCGTAGAGAATGAACCCGCCCTCACGAAAACGGTGGGATGCGTGGTAGCGGAAATCGCCGCCGGGGACTCGCACCATCTCGCCGCACATTAGGAGCGTCTCCAGATCTTGGCTTGAGCGCTTCTCCATTACTTAATCCTCTCCCGGCAGGAAGATCTGGTCCAGAATTTGCTTGCCGTCCATTAGCCGGATGTGGAAGGGTCCCGGTCCCTGTGGGAGCGGGGTCCAGTCGTGCACTGCAGAGGGCGTCAGTTCCTTTTCAGAACCGCCGGCACGAACGAATAACCGATCGCCAAGCGGCGCATGCAAACAATAGGCGCTCTGATCCTTGTTCAGTTCAATGAGCACAGGGTATTCCGCCACGCAACCTAGCGAACGGCTTTGGACCGCGGCGGTTATATGGCCTTGCGGCGAGATGCTGGCCGCAGAGGCATGCCATACATCGATCAGGTGGCGATCGGGGCGCGGCAGATAAGGCATCAGTTCCCCTGCCATGTCCTGATCCGTCTGGTTATATAGCGTCCACATGCGCTGCATGTCTCCGGCGAACTCATTGGCGAAGAGGCCGGGGATCAGGGTTTCGACCAGAGGAGTCGGGCTAGCGCCGTTAAGCGCACTCAAGTTTTCGCGGAAGATCGTGCGACATTTTTTGAGCAGGGCGGCTTCGGCCGGCATATAGGGCAGCGTCAGGCCGAAGATATCCATCCACACGACCCAGCCCATGCCGTTGAAGAAGCCGCGCTGGATGATGCGCATGCGATCGTCGGCCATGGCATGCCGGTTGATGACAAAGAGACGGTGTTCCGGCAGTACAAAGCGCCAGAGATCGAGCCTGGGCATGAATTCGGGCGCAGCGCTCCAGTTGCCTTGCAAACCGTCGCGCGTGTAGGACTGCTCCCAGCAACTCGTGACGATTTCGAGCGCCTTGCCCTGGGTGCGCAACTCGCTACAAAAGGCGACGCCGGGTTTGCGGCGATCGATGGCCTGCCGGAACTCAGGCGTGATCATGCCCAACGTGTCGAGAAAAACGCCGTCTGCATCGACATCGACAATGAGCCGGGCCAATTTCTCTTCGTCAGAAGGCCCTGGGCGTCCGTGGAAATCATGCGAGCGATCCCACGGGAGATAAGGGACGAAAAGGCGGACGCCGCGCTGGCGCGCCTGTATGGCCATCGAACGCAACGCGGCGCGCCCGCCGGGCAAGTCATCGAAAAAGTCCCACTGGGTGCGTTCGTCGATGCCGATGCGCGGATAGCCCCCCCAGATCAGAAAGCCGTCATAGCCTCCAAAGTCCCGTTCGCCTTCGTCCAGAAAGCGATCCACGTCAAGGACTCCGCATTCCAGGTCCAAAATCTCGCGACCATAGAGAAACGTGAAGTGCTGGACAAGTTGATCGTCCACCCAGCGCAAGTCGTCGCGTTGATACTGGCTGAGGTCCAGTTGGGCGCGTAGATGAGCGCGGATGTAGGCGAAGGCGGAACGCCATCCGCCCTCGACCTGCACAATCGCTCCTTGATAGATCATCGTCGATTCGGCGCCTAACGGCAGCGGCAGCCCAGGGGGGCCGCTCAACCGGTCGGGGGAGTAGGTTTGGTCCACGAGGCTGCCTTCGTGGAGGACAACCAAGGAACGCGTGTCATTGGTGACCACCCACGGGGCTCGGAAATCGCGATAGCGCAAGAGCGGTATGCCCGGCGCACTTTCGAGAGTGAACAGGTCTATCGCGCGCGATCCCGCGCCTGCGGTCAACTGCCGCAAGAAGGGGAAATACAGCGCAACCTGTTGATCCGCATCCCCGTGGACGGCTATGGACCAAGAAAATCTGCCGCCATGTTCTTGGACTGCAAGGTCGCAGAAGATTGGGCTGGCGACGGGCAGTTCGATGCGCCATCTGCCGTTCGCTATCGTGCGAATGGCAGATGGCAGGGCCGGCTGATCCTCGACGGCAAAGGCGCAGAAGGTTTGCGTTTCTTCGGCCAAGAAAGGCGAGCTGATGAGCGGCGTGTCGTCGCGGCCGACTTCGATACGCCAGATCGGGGCGGTGGCGTGCGTCGGAGGGGAGGCGGGTGCAGACTCCATTGGTTCAGCCTTTCATGCCTGTCAGGACAATGCCTTTGACAAAATATCGCTGAAAGAGGACAAACATGACGACAATCGGCAGGATGGACAGGGTCGAAGCGGCTGTGATGGCCGGCCAATTAGGCGAGCGATACCCTGCAAACATGGAAAGACCAACCGAGACGGTCATCTGTTCGAGTTTGCGCAGGTAGAGTAATGGCCCAAAGAAGTCGTTCCAACCGGCGACAAAGGCAAAGAGCATTACGGTCAGCAACACCGGTTTGGAGTTGGGCAGGAAGATCTGAAGCAGGATGCGCAGCGAGTTTGCGCCGTCCACGCGTGCGGCATCTTCCAGGTCATTGGGGATGGTGAGGAAGAACTGGCGAATTAGGAAGATATAGAACGGGTTGCCGAGATAGGTCGGTACGATCAAAGGCAGATAGGTGTCCAGCCAGCCCAGTTTACGGAAGATCACATAGACTGGGATCATGACTACCTGGTAGGGGAGCATCAAGGTCGCCAGCAGCACAATGAACCACACGTCGCGCCCCCACCACTTTAGGCGGGCAAAGGCGAAGGCGACTAACGTCGAAGATAGCAGCGTGCCGATCACGCTAAATATCACGATCACGATCGTGTTGCGAATGAACAAGTTGAAGGGTACCGAAGTCCCCCACAACGATTTGTATGCTTCGACTGATACGGGGTCGGGAATCCAGGTCGGCGGAAAGAGGTAGGCCTGGCCCGGCGTTTTGAAGGAGGTAGACACCATCCAATAGAAGGGCACGATAAACACCAAGCCCAGAATAAACAGAACGGCGTAACGGATGAAGTTCAGTGAGCTGGTGCGTATGAATTTCTTGTGGCTGGACGTGAGGGTCAAGTTCATCGGTTGATCTCCGCCTCGTGATAGACCCAGTGTCCGGCGATTCGGAACTGCACAAGCGTGACGACCAGCACGGCCACAAAAAGAATCCAGGCCATGGCCGACGCATAGCCCATCCTGAATTTCACAAAGGCTTCTTCATAGAGGTTGAGAACATAGAAGTAGGTGGCAAAGTTCGGCCCGCCACGCGTCATGACATAGGCCTGGGTAAAGACTTGTAGCGCCCCAATCATGCCCATGATAAGGGTGAAGAAGATGGTGGGGCTCATCATCGGCAAGGTGACCCGCCAGAAGCGCTGCATGAGGCCTGCCCCGTCGATCTCGGCAGCCTCGTAAAGGTGTTGCGGCACCGATTGCAGCCCGGCCAAGTAGATGAGCATGGTGGAGCCGACGCCCCACAGAGACATGATGGCGATGGCCGGCAATGCCCAACGTTCGCTGGCAAGCCACATGGGGCCCTGAATGCCAAACCAACTCAAAGCATAGTTGATAAGGCCAAACTCTGGGTTGAAGAGCCAGCGCCAGAGGACGGCGACCGCTACGCCCGAAGTTACCGAAGGCAGAAAGAAGACCCCGCGAAAGAACATCATGAGCGGGTTCTGCTGGTTGACTAGAATCGCCAGGATCATGGCTAGCGTGAGCGAGGCGGGCAGCGACATTACCACGTAGGTGATGGTTACTTGAACGCTCTTCCAAAAGATGTCGTTTTGAAAGATGCGCGTGTAGTTGAAGAGACCGATGAATTTCATCTCGGTCACCATGTCCCACTGGTGCAGGCTATACCAGATCGAGGAGAAGAAGGGGCCGAGCGTGAAGACAAAAAAGCCCACAAGCCAAGGGGCGGCAAACGTGTAGCCCTCCAAATTCGAGAGCAGCGTACGCCGTTTTATTCGCAGGCGTGCGGGACCGATGAATGGCGAGTGGCGCGTGTGACCGCCTGTAGTCCCTGGCAGATCCATACCATCCTCCAGTGGGGTTGGTGAACAGGCGCGACGTCCGCGCCTGTTCACCTGTCACGATTCAACCCCGCCATCGGCGGGGTGCAGCAATGAGCCGCCCTAGGGTTAGAGGTTCTCTGCGCGCCACTCGTCCAGGGCGCGGTTAATGCCCTCATCTGCCTCCTGCAGTACGCTTTCGATGTCCGTTCGCTCGCCGGAGAAGAGTTGGCTGAGCACCTGGTCGGCATAGTTCATGTAGCCGGCCTCGTTGTTGTCCCACAGCTTGGCATAAGGCACTGCGTCGGCGTAGACTTTGTTGTTGGCCGGCGGGGCATTGTCCAGGAAATCCGGAGAGGCGTTCACTTCCTCGAGCACAGACACAGCCATGCCTGTCACGACATTGGCGACCTGCGGCTCTTTGGTCGACAGAAACTTGAGGAAGTCCCAGGCGATGTCGGCCTTGGACGAATTCGAGTAGATGCCATAGTTGAGAATGTACATCACCGATGCCGGGTGGCCGTCGCTCGGCGAAGGAAGCGGAGTGACATCCCACTCGAAGTCCTCGATTGTGCGGAAGGTGTTCAGCCAACGGCCGTAGGCATACATCGCGACTTTGCCGGACATAAAGCGATCGAAGCCGGAGATCTCCTGGGACATGGCCGCGGTGGGGGAAACCTTATGCACCTCGCGCAAGTCCAGCCAATACCTGTACACCTTGGCGGCCTGTTCGGTGTTCAAGACCGCCTTGGTGTCGGGCGTGACTTCTTTGTTGTTGGAGAGATAGCGCTGATCATAGCTGAGCAGCCAGTTGGGAATCATCCAGGCGTCCATGCCGAAGCCATATTGGTTTTTGGATTCGTCGGTCAATGCGCTGGCGACCTCGACCAGCGAATCCCAGTTCCAACTGGGATCGTTGATGTCTGCCGTGGGGTAGGGGATGCCGGCTTCGTCGAACAGGTTCTTGTTATAAACCACGCCGACTACTGAGACCTCGAACGGCATGGCCGTCATTTGGTCTTTGTACCGATTGGCTTCGACCGCCTCGGCCATGTAGCCGGCGAAGTCAAGCCCATCGCGGCTGATGTAGTCGTCGAGGTTCATCAGTAGACCTTTGTGAGCAAAGGTGTATTGGAACCAGTCATTGAGATACAAGACATCTGGGGGGTTCCCGCCGGCGATCATGGTCAGTTGCGAATCGGGCCGTGAGCCGGAGATGACGTCGATGGCGATACTCACGTTGGGATCGACCGTTTCATACATCTTGCCGATCTGCTGGCGCACCTCAAGTTCGGTCAAATCCTGCCCGGAAACCACGCGCAATTCGGTTTTTTCGGCCGTTGGGCCTTCACCCGCCGCGGCGCCTCCGGGGCTGGTGGCTGCTGGTTGGCAGGCCGCCAAGATCGTTCCTGCTGCTGTCACAGCAGCCATCTTCAAAAACGTGCGACGACTGGTTCCGTGTGACATAGTTCCTCCTAGTAAGTAGAGTGGGGCAAGGAAATCACGGGCAACGCACCTGCCGGCAAGCGGATAAATCGTGTCGATTTTCTGCCGGCTAGGAAGGGAACAGACATTGGGCTTAAGCTTGTCGGTCTTCAACCAGACTGAGCGGGTTGGGCAGACTGGAAGATTGGTCGCGCCTGACGACTGCCGACAGGCGGAAGCTCTCACCGTGCAGCCAAATCCTGGAATACTCGATAGGTTCGCCGTTCTTCAAGTACACAAGTTGTTCCATGTACATAGCCGGGGCGCCGGGTGCGTCGCCCAGCAGCGGGGCGATGTGGGCTGGCGCGGCTTTGGCTTGGAAGGTGCGCCAGCCCCAGCCAAGTTCAAGCCCGTAACGTTCCTCCAGCGTCTGGAACAGACGCTCGGTGCGGAAGTCGGTGCGCTCGATGTCGGGGCAGCAACGCGTATTCACATAGTTATCGAGGAAGACAATTGGTCTATCGTGAACGCTGCGCACCCTTTGTAGGTGCAGAACCGGCGCGGCCTCTTCAAGCAGCATAAGCGATGCAATGGGGCGGTCGGGCACAATGATCTGTTGCTCGATCACTTGGGTAACGTAGGGAATCCCTTTGTCTATCAGATCTTCTGAGAAGGCGATCAGACGGTCGGCCAGAGGTTGTTCGAGGGTATGCGAGGAGACGAACGTGCCTCGTCCGTGGATGACCACCAGCGCGTCGCGGTTGATCAATTCGGCCACAGCTTTGCGTACCGTACCGCGGCTTACGCCTAATTGGGCGGCCAGATCAATTTCCGACGGCAATTGATAATGCTCCGGCCATATGCCTGATCGAATCTGTTGGTCAATCCAGTCGACAACTTGCTGATAGATGAGGATGGGGGCGTTTTTATCAATACTCATAAGTAACTCATGATCAGTGTGTACAAGCAGTGATGGGGAGCGTTCTAGTAATCCGTCTGCACATCTGTCATCTGATCGACGATAGCCGGCCCTGCGCTGCTTCCCAGCAATTCTGCTCCCGCTTCGAGAAGCGCAACGGCTTTCGTGTAGCTGTTCACCTTGCCAGACGCCTTCACGTGACAATGCGGCCCCACGCTCTCGCGCAACAGACGAATATTCTCCGGCGACGCGGGCTCGGAACTCGCGCCGACGCCGCTTGAGTTTTTGACCCAGGGAACGCCGGCTTCATCTAGCAGCCGCGCCGCCAGCCGGCGCTGTTGTTCATCTTCAATCATGCCGAGTTCAAGCATCGCCTTGATCGGCATGCCTTCCGCGGCGCGCACTAGGCGGGCCGCTTCGTCGGCAAATTCGTCCAGCATACCGGAAAGAAAGAAACCCATGTTGGGCTGGTAGTCAACCTCGTCAGCTCCCAAAGCTCTGCACTCGCGAATGAGCATTTCTTTGCCAAAAACGCTTTCATGCCCTAAGCCGAGACTTATGCAAGTGGCGACCCGCACCCCTGAATTGCGGAGCACGGTGCGGGCAAGGGGAACCCAACACATCGAAATCATCGCAGCTTGAAAACCATATTCTTGTGTCTGTTCAAGGTGAGCAATGATCTCGGCCCGCGTTGTCTCAGGACGTACATTGGTGTATTGAATGCGCTGCGCTAGCGACCGCCGATCATATCCGTGTTTCATCATGTTCTTTCCGGTGAATACTTCTTGGGACAAGTATAGACATCCGTGTACGTCTAGTATACCTTGATCGTGATTGAAGACGCAAATGGCGTATCAACGCCAATGCAGTGTTTTGCCCATAATTTTTCTCGACGGCGTGGATTGGATTCGGCTTTAGCCGGACCAGGGCTGCGGCCGGTATGATCTTGCTAAGTTGACGAAAGGGTTGTTGCGGCAGGCGCAGTTTTTCTGCGTGAATCCGCCGCATCTGTGGTATAGTTAATTCCGCTACCCATCCTCTTGCACGGTCCAAAGCCGTGCAGCACTGCTTGACAGCATGTGGAGACCATTCAGCGCATGCGCCCCAAACTCACTCAAGACATTGACGGCGCCGAATACGTCGAGAATTTCCTGATCGCAACCGTTGTCTCCATTTTGGCCACGCGGCAGTACCTCGAGCTAACCGGCTACCCCCAACTGGGCGGGGGCGGGCTGCACATCGCCCATATGCTTTGGGGCGGGCTGCTGCTGGTCGTCGCCCTGCTTATGATCCTTCTCCTGCTCGATCGGCGCGTGCGCAGCTTCTCCGCGGTGATAGGCGGCGTCGGTTTTGGCCTGTTCATCGACGAGTTGGGAAAGTTTATTACGGCGGACAACGACTATTTCTACCAGCCGACCATCGCGCTTATTTACCTGATCCTCGTCTTGTTCTTCCTAGGCCTGCGCGCCATCACCAAATACACGGACATTACGCCCGATGAATACCTGGCGAATGCGCTGCATCTGATATCCGACGGCATCACCCACGGCCTTCTGCCCCAGACTAGGGACAGAATCCAGCATTATTTGTCCTATGCAGACAAGGAGGATATCGAGCCGCTGATTCGGACGTTCCAGTCGTTATCTGAGGAAGAGACCAGCCAAGCGCCAAGAGAGACGCTGCTTGCGCGTATGCGCATCAAGCGACGCACCGGTTCGCTCGCGTCCTATATCAGCGGGCACCGAGCGTTCTGGCCGGTCGTCATGGGCTACATGGCGCTGGAAGCGGTGATCACGCTGCTGTTCTTGATAGTCATTGTTGCCGCCTGGTTAGGCTATGTCGAGGCTTTGGGCATCGAGGACAAGGAGTCGCTCTTAGACGTGTCCTCGCTTGGACTGGTTATCAGCTCGATAGTCGCCGGCTTATTGGCTTTTGCGGGTTTTCTCGCCTATCTCTTCTCGCACAGAAGAGCGCTTCGCTTTTTCCGCTACTGTCTATTGACGTCGATCTTCCTCGTGCAGTTCTTCCAGTTCGAGGTCTACCAGCTTGGCGCTGTCGCGGGCTTGCTGTTCAACGTGATCGTCCTTAAAAGCATCGATCTGAGAATACAAAACGCCGCCGCCCTAGACGACGAGTTCGGAGTTTGATTCGTCAGACAGCCGTCTCTCGTTTTTCTGTACCGGCATCCATCATCGCCTGGCTTAGGCGGTAGTCGCGTACCGTGGGCGAGGCGAAGAATACGATCACGGCGATAGCCACTGCGCCCCCGCTTAGCAGGATCGTGATGATGCGCGGCCCGAACAGGTCGGCCCCGATGCCGCCAATCAGCGCGCCGATTGGCATCAGCCCGGAGTTTAGGCTGACGATGCCGGTCACGCGCCCGCGCAGTTCATCCGGGATGGAAAGCTGCAGCAGGGTTTGGTTGGATGTAAGGTAGATCATCTCGAAGAAGCCGGCCAAGACGAGCCAAATGAGCGCTGTCCATAGACCGGCGCTCAGCCCAAAGCCGATCAGCGACAGCCCGAGCAACAGAAGCGACCCAAGCTGCACCAGGCCGCGGCGGTCGACTCCGCCCAGCGAGGCGGAGACAAAGCCGCCCGCAATGCCCCCCAGCCCCACAGCCGAGAGCAACATGCCCAGCGTGTCGGGCCCTCCGGCAAACACGTCCTTGGCATAGATAGGCGGCAGCGCCGAGAAGATAGGGATAACGAAGAGAGGCAGGACCCAGCCCATGAGCAGAAACGCGCGTGTCGCCTTCTCCTTGGCGATGTAGCTCAACCCCTCGCGCAGGCTGCTGCCTGTCGACCCGCCCTTGAGGTCTGCGCGCTGGGCCGGCAGGCTGAGCTTCATAATGGTCATAGCTACGAGCGCATAGGCGCCGGCTTGGACGAAGAAGTTCCCCGCCGGGCCAACCCA
>CAZYSJ010000102.1:0-17200 GCA_964649875.1 uncultured Caldilineaceae bacterium | reverse complement strand
CGGGCCATGCGGCCGTCGTCCTTATTACTCCCGCCGACCACGATCAGAGAATTTTGGCCGACCTCACGCCTCATAAGGCGACTCTGGTCAAAACGACTCTGGCGCCCGAACGAGAGCGCGCCCTTCGCGAGGCGTTGAGCAAGGGCAGTTAGCCCCAGAATACCGCCTCCCTCCGCGACGCGTTCACGCGTACGCCCCACGCCGCAGTGCTCCTCTCTGTCAGCGAGCGAATACCTCCTGACAAGGACTGGAACCGCGGACTTGGGGCGTACGCATTCTTGTATCCGGCGCAATACCCCCTCCCCGCCGGCGCTCCCCGGCTCACCCTAGTACAAAGCTAGTACATCATGTGCCTGGCGTGAGTCGTGATGGCCGGATATTCTCTTTCACAGCAGCGACGCATGCGTCCGCCGTCCTTCTGCCCTGTACTGTTCTCGAGGTCACAGGCGATCAGAATTCTACGCTCGGTGGCTCAAGCAGAAGTCGATCGCAGCGAGTCGCGCCTATACAGTTGCCGTCAACAGGACCTGTGCCATGAACCAACCTACAGACGCACCGGGTGAGGTGTATTGTGTCTGCGTGCAAAGTGTCTTAGACGAGGGCTGGGTGCGTGCGCTCTACGTCCACCCCATCGCCACCCATCGTCACTACTCAGGCCCGCCCCGCACAATTCTCACTCTCCGCCTGGCCGATCAAGCGGAAATGCTGGGCCTGCTCAACCGCCTGCACAACTTGGGGCTGACCCTCCTGTCGGTTGAGCTTGAGACGGCGTCGACGCATTGACGCATCCCAGCCCAGCGGACGACTCTGTGCAGGGCTATATGACCGTTATGCCCAACTGCCCAGCGAAGCAACACGGTGACGCCCCCTGTGGGATTCTTCGCCGGCGGCTGCGATAAGAGTATTCATGCTCGCAATTAGTTCGGACTCAACCAGTCAAAGGAACGAAACATGGCGACAACTGCGACAACTGCGAACAAGTCAGTCTTCAGCTTCTGGTGGGCGCCTCTGTTGGAGGGGCTTGCAGCAATAGGCTTCGGCGCCGCGCTGTTCCTGCAGCCGGCTATTACGCTGGTCGTTCTAACTACCTTCCTGGGCGCCTACTGGCTCGTCGACGGCCTCTTCAAGGTAGTGGCGGCCATCTCGGGGCAGAGCCAAGAGCGCAGTTGGTGGATCATGCTCCTGTCCGGGCTGCTGGGCATCTTCGCCGGTATCATCGTCTTCGGGGCGCCGCTGATGAGCACGCTCATCACCCAGGTGTTCCTGGTCTACATACTGGCAGTGCAGGCGATGATCGGCGGCCTCCTGAGCATCGTCTGGGCCATCCGCGCCCGCAAGGATATTCGAGGCGAAGGCTGGGCGATTGCCGGCGGCATCCTGGCGATCCTCCTGGGCGTTGTGCTCATGTCATCCCCCTTGCTATCCGTGCTGGTGCTCGCGCGGGTGACGGCCATACTGGCTATCGCAGGAGGCGTTGCCCTGGTCGTCGCAGCGTTCCAGCTACGCAACTACCGGGATTGAACTTGACTGTCGTCGTTTCCGGACCAGCCGCAACCGCCTGCCGGCAAGGAATTGACTAATGGCTGCCCCAGGATTGGAAACGGCAAATGCCGAATTCTTGACGGATATCAAGCGCATGAATTGGACGATCCTAGCCGCATCCTCGCTCTCCAATAGCGCCCGTTTGCTGGAACCGCCGCTCTGGGTCTTCAACCCCCCGGGGGTGGAGCCGTTCGATGCCGCCTGGAACAACTTCCGGCTCGTTACCAGCCTGAGCGGCGTCCTGCTGATCGTCTTCTTGCTCGTCGGCGGCCTACTGGGGGACCTGTATGGACGCCGTCGCGTGTGGATGATCGGGCTAGTCGGGTTCATTGTCTGCAATCTGCTCATCATGGCGTTTCCTGGGCTGGCGTGGCGCATCGTTCTCCAGTTTTGCGCGCTTGCCTTCGGTTCGTTGTTTGCGCCTCTCATTTTGGCTACCCTCAACCTTACCTTCCCAGATCGCAGCCGGACGCTGGCCTTTGCCATCTTTGTCAGCGTCAACGCCATCGCCCTGCAGCTTGCCTGGCTCCAGGGCCAGTTCCTGTCAGCGCAATTCGGTTGGCGTGCGGCCTACGTCCTCCCGATCTTGGCGGCCATCGCCTCGGCCGTCTGGGTGTACCGCGTTGTGCCCGAAACGCGCTCCGGAGGCCAGCGGCGCTTCGAAACGTACGTCTACAGCGGCTGGACGCTCGTGGTGCTCGCCACGGTCTTTGGGCTGACTGTGGTTCCCGTAGCCTCTGATTTGTGGCGGATAGTGTTGGGCGCTGCTGTCTTGGCCGGCGTCGTGGGCGTCGTAATGGTGATGTGGTGGGATGTTCGCGCCCCTGGGGACCTGCTGCTCCATCGCACTGCCCGCACTCGCGATCTGACCGTGCTGGTCGTCACCGGCGCCATTCTCCAATTTCTCTTGATCGGCTTCAGCCAGCGCACACTCAGCATGTTCCAAGTGGTGCGCGAAATGCCGGCCATCGTCGCTGCCATTGCGCTGGCCCCCATGCTGTTTGGACTGTCCGCCGCTACCTTCGTATTTCTCAAGTCCATGGAAAACCACATGGCACGCGTGGTCATCGCCGGTGGGCTGGGGCTCATGGCCGCGGCGCTTGCCGGCGCTGCACTCATCCCCTACACCGCCGGTTATCTACTCTTCTCGCTGCCGCTTGCCGTTTTCGGCGCCGGCTTCCTCATCGCCAACGTCATCTGGACCAGCGCATTCCTTCGTACCGCCGTGGCGCGGCATCATGGCGTCAACGCCGGCATCAGCAGCGCCACCGGCGCCATTGGCGGCGCTATCGGCTCAGTAGTGACGGGCAATCTCCTCGCCATCCTGGGGCTGGAAATGTACGGCCGTCAGTTGGCGCAAACCGGCGTCAATTTGGTGGAGGCGCTCGAGGCGCTGGTGGGTTTCAAGGCGCTGGCGACGTTGGACCCAGTCGACATCGCCGTCTCCACCGAGTTCTTCCAGCTAGACCTAATTGCCAGTTATCGCACCGCCTTTGCCGCTGCCTACGCCCAGGTCCTTTGGGTAATGGTTGCCTTTGCGCTGGCGACTGCGGCTGTAATTGGGCTAGGCCTACGCCGTTCGCTGCGCGCGACCGTCGCCCGCTATGATGAGGACGAGCCCAGTCTAGCCGAGCTCCCGAATTGAGGCTGCTGCATCCTGTCAGCGCCTGTGCGGCAGTCGTGGACGCTTTGAATCACTGTAGTTCCGTGTGTAACGGGTCGGTTCTATTACTACCTAAACGGAGGGAACGATGAACATTCTGATCGGAATCTTGTTGGTGGTCTGGGGTCTCGGCCTGATGGCGTTCGGGCTGTGGGTGTTCTACACGCTGCTGCCTTTGTGGTACGGCATGTTCGGCGCAATGGCAGGCTTCTATATCGGTTCGCTGATTACCGGAGGCGCTGCCGGCTGGGTTGGCAATGTGCTAGCCTGGACGCTTGCCATCGTCGGCGCAGCTCTCTTCGCCGGCCTGTCATATCAGTTCGAGCCGTATCGCCGCATGATCATCGGTTTGCTGATGGGCTTCTCGCTGGGTGCGGCGCTAGCCGCCCTCTTTGGCGGGGGCGTCTTCCTAACTGCACTCTTCGGCGGCATTGGAGCAGTGGTCTTCGCTGTCCTTGTACCGTTCTACTTTGATCCAATGATCATTGTGGGTTCGTCCTTCTCTGGCGCGGCCCTCGTCATGGATGGCGCCCTGCTTATCTTGCCCTTCCTTGCCTTCCTTCTGGATCGAAGCGGGGCAGCACCCCTTGGGCGATTCCTGCCGATCATCGTCTATATCGCCCTGGGCGCAGTCGGCATGGGCTGGCAGTTCGTCAACTTGCGGCGCTGGGTAGGCGCTGCAGCGCCGGCTCCGGCAAATCGCTAGGCCGCGCTGCCTCATTTGCCTCCACAGCCTTCGCAACTGCACACCATGCGACGGCAAGGACTGTGGAGGCAGCAGTTCATTCTTTCAGTCTCTCAGGGTCTCGATAGGGAGGTCTGCCCCATGTACATCTTCTATGGCATCATCCTGATTGCCAGCGGCATCTTTGTCGCCTCCTTCGGCACGGTTCTATTCCGGTTCGCCCTGGCCGCGCTTGGCTTCGGCGCAGGCGCAATCCTGAGTTGGTGGTTTACCGCCAGCCAACCGGATATGATCCGAATCCTGATCAGCATCGGAGTCGGCGGCATTGCAGCCGTTGTCCTCTACATGTTGGCCCGCGTCGGAATTTACATCGCCGGCGGTGTTCTTGGCCTCGTGCTGGCCTTCCTCGTAGTCGCCTTGCTAGGAACTAGAAACCCCGCCATCAACGGGACCCTCCTTGTAGCCGGCGCAGGTGTGAGCGGCTACTTTGGGCCTCGCCTGGGCAACCTCATCATCGCTCTCGCCACCGGCGCAGCGGGAGCCTTCCAAATTGTCTACGGCCTGGCGCTAGTCTTTGGCGAACGCATCGCGCCCAACACATTGCCTTCCGAACTGCTCGGCGGGTTGCTGGCCCTCTCGGTGTTTTTCATCATCACTGCCATCAGCGCCATCAGCCAGAGTCGTCCACGCGTGGCAGTGGTCGGTCGGGGCAGATAGTGTGCAGGCCCGTGGAACGAAGCGTGTCAGACGTCTGCCCACAGACGCTAGACTGTGACCAAGAGGTCGCCGCCAACTGCGCCTCTCTGCTTGGCTTGCCCGGAATCACAGCGTCAGATGTGCACCTCCTAGAAGCAGTCGGTGTGGATACGCTTAGAGAGTTGCGGCGCTGTGTGCCGGAGAATCTGTATGCACGCATCATGGAGGCGGCACGCCGCCATCATGTGGAGACGCTACCCCGGCTCGACGAGGTCGCGGGCTGGGTCGCCTATACGAAACGAATCTGCCGCTAGATCGGCGAGATATCCGAACCACTGGGGGCTGTCCGCCGGTCAAGATGATGCCGTGATCAGTTATGTGCCGGTGGCGGCGCCGTAGCAGCTTGACGGCATACGTTGGGGCTTAATGGGAAGGAAACTCTATGGGAAACGTCCTAACTGACCTGATTCCGCTTATCATTGGCGCAGCAGCAGTTCCAGTCTGGATCATGATCGTGCTGCTCATGCTGCGCAGCGACAACGGAGTATCCGTGGCAGCCGCGTTCGTGGGCGGAGTGACCCTGATGCGCCTGGTCCAGGGTGCGCTTTTCGGCTACGTCCTTGGCTCTTCCGGAGAGGGAGACGGCAGGATCTCGTCGCTGCTCCTCCTCCTGATGGGCATCCTATTGTGGATCACAGCCATCAAGAAATGGCGCAAAGAAGACGATCCCGACGGGCCGCCGCCCAAATGGATGTCATCCATCGGCGGCATGAGCCCGCTGCGGGCATTCGGAGTGGGTGCGCTACTGGTGGCTGTCGCCCCGAAGATGTGGGTCTTCACCCTGTCGGCCATCAGCCTTGTGCAAGATGCCGCCCTAGGACCTGCAATGGGCGCCCTTGCCTATCTTCTATTTACAGTCGGCGCCGTCATCATCTTGCTCATCCTGATCCTCATTGCAGCCTTGGCGCCCCAGAAGTCAGCCGCCTTGCTGGGCAAGGTCTCCGCATGGCTCGAAAGGAACGAACGTGCGCTCCTCGTTGTGGTATCGGTAGTGTTCGGCACGTTCTTCACATGGAAGGGCCTGACCGGATTCATTGGGTAGCGCGCTTCCGCTGCCCGCTGCGACGTTACAACCAACAGGAGACGATTTTCATGACTGACCAGACAACCGAAATGGCGAAATCCGCGCTGCGGCAGGTCAGACCCTGGCGCGCAGGCATGCCTTGGTGGGTCATACTGCTTGAAGGGCTGATTGCCTTGGGGATCGGCATCTACGTCCTAATGGCTCCCAACGCAGGCAATTCTATCGTGCTTCTTCTCGCTCTCTACCTGCTCGTTGTCCACGTCGAGCGCGCCATCATCGGTTTCCGCTCGCGGGTTCCCACCGCCATCCTTGCGGAACGCATGCTGCGCGCAGGGATCGGCGTGACGGTCGGTCTCATCATCGTGATCGACGCCCTGGTTCCCTTCATAAACCCGCCTGCGCCCCTCGTTATCCTCAGCCTAGGCTGGTTGCTGATTGGCGCGATCGGAATCTGGGAATGGGTATCAGCCCGCGCCGAACTGGGATTTGGCCTGGGCGCGCTGGTATTTCCGATGGTCTCAGCCCTGTTTGGTCTGCTTATGCTGGCCAGCCGCCTGGCGCTGGGCCCGCTCGTGCTCCAATCCTTGGCCGTCGTCGGCATTGTCGCAGGCATCGCGCTGCTAGGATATGCGTTCATGCTGTACCGCAATGCCCAGGCGGCGTCGCAGGCCTAGGTGCGGCGGGCCTCAAGTTAGTGGTACACTATTGTCTAGACCACCACTCCGGGCATTGGGCATCGCAGGCTGTCGCCCATCTTGGTGTCGATGCCCATAGCAACTGGCCGACGCCACGAGGGAAATAATGGCCTCACTCTCACTCCACAGCCAACTTCGCCAACGTTTTCCCAATGCGTTTTGGCAGGGCGATCCCGAGCGCCGGGAAATCGCCCTGACCTTCGACGACGGGCCCCACACGCGTGATACGCCCGCACTCCTCGCGTTGTTGGACGGCCTAGGTGTGAAGGCATCCTTCTTCCATGTGGGGGCGCGTGCAGCCGCCGAGCCAGCACTGGCCCGCCAAGTCGCTGACGCCGGCCACCAGATCGGCCTCCACGGGTATGAGCACCAGTCGTTTCTACTCAAGCGAGAAGAGATGCTATTGGAGGAGTTGGCGCGCGCCCAAAACATTCTAGCGCAGGCGACGGGACGAGAACCTGCCGTCTTCAGCGCCGTGCGTCCGCCCTTCGGACATTTCACGCCGCCAATTCTCAGCGCGCTCATAGCCGCCGGCTACTTGCCGACCATGTGGACCCTGGTACCCTTTCACTGGCTGCAGCCGGCGGAAGCGACAGTCCGCCAGATACTGAGCGGCGTCGGCAATGGCTCGATCTTGGTCCTGCACGAATCGCTGCCTGGCCCGGCCGTGCTAGACCTCGCCGCTGCCATCCTGCCTAACCTGATCGATGCAGGCTACACATTCGTCACCGTTCAAGAACTTTGGACAAATTCACAACAGAAGGAACCATGAACCAGCCGATTAAGGAACGCAGCTACCATCTGTATCAACGCGTGCCCTGGGTACACCCGCAAGCGTACCCGCTTGGAAAGGCGCCTGCGCTCGATCGCTACCGGCCCGTGGCCGATTGGATAGGCCGGCTGATCTTACCTGAACTGCTGGAACGCGATCCGGAAGGCGGGGTTCTGTTCGAGGTTCATCACGCGCCTGCAGCCCACTCCAGCCTCGTGGCAAAGAAAGTCCGCCTTCGCTTCAACACCGAACGCGACATCCAGGCCCGAGCCCTGGCAGTGACGCGCAACGTGATCTTCAACGAGAGCGCAAAGAAAATGGTGGCGGATGGGATGATCCTAGCCGATCGCGTCAACCGCTGGCGTCGAGTCACCCCTCTCGAATCCCTTGCCGGAAGCCGCCCCAAGGACGAGTTGACGGTGCGCCTAGACGGTCCGGTAACACTGCAAGAACCACCCGGAGAACCGCCCATCCTGATCATAGACCAGGAGCCGGTCCAGATCACCGGGCGCTATGTGGGACTGGTCACCTTTATCGAAGCCGCCACTCCGGCGGGCGACCGCTGGCGTGTCCGCCATTATGACCCGGCAACCCGTACCTTCACCGGGCCGGATGAGGTCGTAGCCGTACCGCCTCCCAGCGCAAATGAGAACGGTACGCTTCCTTCAACCAGCGCGCAAATCAATGCCTCACCCCTCAACGCGGACGGCTGGTACATCTACGGTGCGCTCGACAGTGAAGGCGTCTTCGTCGTGCAGGCATGGATGCCACGAAGCCTCATGCGGCTGCAGCCCCAACGCATCATCGCGGACCGCAGGGCCGCCTGGCGCTACATCCGTCACGAGACATGGGCAAACACTGCGGCACGCAAGGGTACAGCAACCTCAGTGCTCTATGTCCCCGGCGCCGATGCAGAGACCGCACCCGCCACATGGAAAGAGGGCGACCGCGCCCTAGTCCTCCATCTATACGCAGGGATCGGAGGCCGCCAGCGCGAACCGGCCGCACGCGCCAGGATCTACTTCGGCCATTTCTCCTTCGGCATTGCCGAGGTCATCCACGAACCGCTGGCTGACGAATTGCGCTTCGCCATCACTTACTACCAAATCTACACCCACAACGGCGACGGTCTGGTCGCCGGCGCGCTCGACTGGTCGTGTTACATGGGCGACCGCCAATTCGGCTGGAGCGGCCTGCGCCCCGTTTGCGATATCCTCATTAAGTTCGATGAGCTCAACGACGTATACTTGGTTGAGGGCCGGTCATACACCGTCATGGACGCCATTCGCGCGAACCTCGAACAGATGGCAGCCCGCTACCGAATCGGCGATGGCCGGGGCGCAACCTACGTCGCCGCGGCCAACAACTGCGCACAGGACTCGAGCCAAGCCTTCTTCGCCGCTATCGTGGAGGTCCGCGAGTTGCTCGAAACCTCGCGCGACCTGCCGGCATGGCGCGCGGCGAACCCGGAGCAGGCCGCCCGGTTGAAGCGCTTGCAGACCGGCGGCCAGGAGCTCCGCCGCAAACTGGTAGGCGGCAATGCGCGCCGGGCAGACTGGCGATACGGTGCAGAGAATCTGGGCATCGCCGAAAACTCTCTGCTCAACCT
Source organism: uncultured Caldilineaceae bacterium (assembly GCA_964649875.1). Lineage (GTDB taxonomy): Bacteria > Chloroflexota > Anaerolineae > Caldilineales > Caldilineaceae > JASGTU01. The sequence continues at coordinate 8,454 of CAZYSJ010000102.1, read as the reverse complement.
GTTGCGCGGGCTTGGCACCTGGCGCACGGTGCTCCCGCGCAAGACCAGCGATACATACGCCCAAGTCTTTTTGGAGCACGGCGCGTCCCTTTGGACGCTTTGCACCTATCAGGTGGGCGGGCATAACCCCGACATCGAACCCATCCCAGCCTGGACCTTCTAGGGGAGGGAAGAGCATCATCCGTCATCAGTCAATGACTCCTGACTCGTCACTCGTGACGTAAAGGTAGACAATCATGCTCGAATATCTTTGGTCGGTGTGGCGTGCCATCCAACTGGGACTTCGCCTCGAACCCGGCGTAGTGCAGATCGCCGATACGCACCCCAAGGCCGGGGGCGTCGTCCTAGGCGTAGTCATCGTCGCGGGCATTTCTCTCCTCATCGGGCAAAGCGTGATCCTGTTCGCCAACCAGGTGCGCCCTGGTCGCTTCGCCCTCAGTCTGCTCATCAATGGCTTGTTGTTGGCCATGGGCTGGCTCATGTGGTCCGCGGCGGTCTGGATCACCGGAGAGTACCTGTTCGACGAGTCGCCTCGCTTCGTGCTGGTTCTCCGGCTGATCGGCCTAAGTTACGCGCCTCTGGTCTTTGGCTTTCTCATCCTCATGCCGTATCTTGGTCCGTTTGTCCAGCGCGTGCTGCACACATGGAGTTTCCTCATCGCCCTTAAGGCAGTCGCCATGGCCTATCATGTCGGGTTCTGGCCGGCATTAGCGTGCGTCGGCATAGGCTGGTTGATGATGATGGCGTTGACCTCCACGGTGGGTCGACCGGTTGTAGCCCTGCGCAACCTGATCTGGCATCGGCTTACCGGCACAGCCATGGATCTCTCGCCGCAGGAGATTCTGCGGCAATTCGCCGTAGACAAGACAGCATCGTCCGAGCACAAAGGAGACAAGCCATGAGCATCATCGGGCTCTTCTTCGCCGGAACGCTTGCGCTTCTCTTCTTGTCAGCGGCCGTTGCCCCCCTAGAATCGCTGGGGTGGTACGCGGGCTGGTTCGGCGAGAAGGAGGAGGAAGAGCCGGAAAAGCCCCCCGCTCCTGACCCGGCTGGCGATATCTCGCCTGCCAACCACTACCTGGTCTACCTGTCCGGCATCGGCGCCATCGCACCAAACTCCATCCCCAGTGAGGAACTCCCCTTCATCGCGGGGCTTCAGCAAAAGCTGCCCGACTCCCTTGTGATCACCGATGTCTTTCCCTACTCGGTCACGAACTTGGGCCTGACGGGCCAGCGCGTCACGGCGCGGGTCTGGCGCTGGATCGAACAATTGCGGCTCAAGAACCCCATGGCCGTCGCCGCCTTCCTCATCAACCTGCGCAACGTGTTTCAGGTGGCCACATCCGCCGACAGCCGGTATGGCCCCATCTACAATCTGGGCGTGGCGCAGGAAATACGCAACAGCCTGGTGCGCCACGGCTACCGGCTCGACAACGGCACGCCTGTGACGCTTCTAGGCTGGAGCGGCGGCGGGCAGATCGCATTGGGCGCCGCCTGGTATCTGCCGGGACTGATCGGCGGCCCCGTACACGTTCTCTCTCTGGGCGGAGTCATGTCTGATGATATCGGCCTCAAGCGCGTCGAGCGCTTGTGGCATCTGTGGGGGGAAAAAGACCCGCTCGCCCCGCTAGGAGAAAAGTTATATGCCGGACGCTGGAAGATCTTCCCGGCGTCCGCGTGGAATCGCGCCCTGGCCGCGGGCAAAATCGTCCTCATCCCGCTCGGGCCCTTCACGCACAACGGCAAGGGCAACTACTTCGACAACGAGACGACGCTGCCCAGTGGGGAAACCCATATGGAATATGTGTTGGAGAAGATTCAGGAGGTGTTGGCCGAAACGGGCCTATCACCTGGGCATCCGGCGCAGGCTGCTTGACCCGCGTAGAGAAGCCCTAGGTCCGCACCCTCCGCAAAGACGCCGCGCGCTCACTCTCTGAGGGGATAAGGCCCAGTTTGCGCCCGGCCTCAACGGCTTGCACTCGGTTCTCCACTTGCAGCTTCCCGAAGATGTTCGCGGTGTGGTTGCGCACAGTGTGGGTCGAGATGATCAGCCGGCGGGCAATCTCCTTGTTCGAAAGCCGCTCTGCCAGCAGGCGTAGAACCTCCGTCTCTCGATCTGTCAGTGGGACAGGCAGATCGAGAGACGCTTTGGAAAGGGAGCGTGTCCCCGGGTCCGCCGGAAGCGCGCTGATCAGCGGACGCACGAGCTGGGCATATTCGGGCTGCCTTCCCAACTCGCGCAACATCCGTTCCATTTCTTCGCCCTGCTCAATGAAGGCTCCTACCACTCCGTTGGGCACTGCCTTCTGAACGGCGGCGCCTAACACTGCCCATGTGAGCGCAGCTTCACCCAGTCGATGCCACACAACCGCCTGGAGCACAGTTGCGTCTATCCATAGCGTCCATCGCCGTTCCGCCTGGGCAACATCAATCACCTTTTGCAGGCTGTCGGCCGCCCTGTTAAGCGCATCCTCAGATCCCTCCGCCATCAGGATGTGCGCCCTCACCAAAGGAATCAGGTCTGAGGAGCTGTAAAGCTCGCCACGCAGCCCTGTCATCTCCCAACGCAGGGCCGCGACAGTGTCTCCGCTGATCAAGGCGTAATACGCTTCCAGCGCGGCCGCTTGGTCAAGATTATAGGGCCGGCCGACCAACGACGCGTACTCCCTGTACTGCTCGACAAGGCTGCGTCCCTGCTCTGGCTCTCCCTGGGCTGCGTAGAGCCGCAAAAGCTGAAACACGCTTGGACCGGCAACACGGCCGTGGTGGTAGAATGGATTCTTGACGACCTCCAAGTAGTAGCGCTCGGCCTGTGCAGTCTGGCTGCGATGCCGAGCGATGCTGGCAAGCCCGAAGTGCATGAGGGTCACGATGAGTGGCAGCCTGTGCTCTTGCCCAAAGCGCAGGCCCTTCAAATGCATGCGCTCCGCCTCGGCAATGTTGCACTCATAATAGTGATTCAGTGCGTAGGAGAAAAGCAGCCGTCCCCTTCCTATATCCGGCCAGCCAGTCGCTTCCTCGAATGTGGTGAGAGCGATCTCCGAAGCCAAGTCGATGTCGCCAAGCCGCTGGCAGGCCGCCGAAAGCCAGACCGTTACCGAGCTATGGGTGTTGGCAAGATTGGGGCGAAGGTTGCCCCATGCCTGGCGCACCTGGACGAGCATCTCGGAGGAATACGATTTCTGGTTGAGGATCATGCGCAGGGTGAGAATTTCGGCGTCAAGAAGTTGCCGGCTTGTCTTGGGGAACGCATCCCCTAGGGAGTTCAGCAGGTCAAATGCATGCTGAACTGCGGCAAGGCACGCTGTATTCTCGAGCCTGTAGTGGAAAAGCCACGCCTGACAGACCAGCAGAAAGGGGCGACGGTTCCGTACGTGCGCCGGGATCAGGTTGATCCATGCATCCATCTCCAGAAAACGCTGGTCGTTCAAGGCAGAGACGCGCCGGGCCTCAATCAGGTCGGCCGCGGCCTCGTAGTCCGGAATCGCGATCAGGTGACGGAGCGCCTCGTCTACGTGGTTGTGGTCCGCCAACCACTGCGCCGCCAGGCGATGCAGCGAGGCAATCGTCTGCTCGTCATATCGCTCGTGCAGCCTACTCAGCAGCATACTCTGGAACTGATGATGGTAGCGATACCAGAACACAGGCGAACTCAGCTCAATCACAAACAGATTGGCCCGCACCAGATGCTCAATGTGCCGCTGCGCGCTCACCTCGTCGATCTCTGCAACCGCAGCGCACGAGCCCGCACAGAAGCGGTCTAGGATCGCAGTGATAATCAAGAAACGCTGGATGGGAAGCGGCTGATGATCCAGCACCTCGTCCACCAAATAATCGCCAATGTACCGGCTCCCGGCATCCTTGAAGTGCGCGGCGAACTCGCCGTAGTCGCTCTGGCCGCGCAGGGCAAGGGCAGCCAGCCGGATGCCCACCGGCCAACCCTCGGTGTGCTGGTGCAGGCTCGCCAGCAACACGTCATCGGGCAGCATCTCCAATTGCCTTTCAAAGAACGAGCGCGTCTCCCCAAGGCTGAAACCCAGATCGTGGAGTCGCACCTCGTGAAGATGTCCCTGGGCGCGCCAGCGGTTGAGCGGCAGCGGCGGGTCCACGCGCGTGATCAACACCAGGTGAAAGGTCGACGGCGCATTCTGCACCAGTCGCGTGAGAAAGACGAATATGGCCGCATTGTCGACGAAATGTAGGTCGTCCAGCACCAATACCTGCGAACCTGGAATAGCCTCTAGACAGGATATCAGCCCGTCCGCCAGCGTTTCGACGCTGGGTTGCGTCTGCTCGCGCAGAATCGCGCTCACTATCTGGCAGCATTGCCGATAATTCTTTTCGATGGCCGCTGTCACACTTGTCACAAACTGCGGCAGGGCATTGTCGCCCTCGTCCAGGCTCAGCCAAGCGGCACGATATGCATCCTCCGCCACCGATTCGGAAGACGGCGCCTTGAACTTGTCCAGCCACTGGCTGACAAGCGTGCTCTTGCCGAAGCCCGCCGGCGCAGAGACAAGCATGACCTTACCCTCAAGTCCGTCGTCGAGGAACCTGAGCAAGCGCGGGCGCGCGATCAACGTCCGTCCGGTCGCTGGCTTATGCAGTTTAGTGGATAGAGGAATCGAGTACATCCCCGCCGTGTCCCGCCATCATCAATAAATCCACACGCCTGAGGGGATGAAGACGTAGCAACAGTGATGGCCAGGCAGATACCCCAGTATATCAGCGCCCAGCCATCTACGCAATGCATGTTCCAGCATCCAGAGGAGATGAAAGAGCATTGCACACACCAGATTACGTCGTTGCATAGACTTGATCGACAGTGCGCCTCAACGCATGGTTCCGTTTGTCATTCTTGTCACGTCGCCGTACTCTGCCCAGACAGCCCCGAGTTCCAAGTCGAGACTTGGACGGCATCTCGCCCTTCGGCTATACACTTCACTCACGCATAGGGACGTGCCTTGCGCCTGCCCGTCGCAGATGTGAAATGCACCGAGCTGGAGCCGGCGACGCTCGCTCGCAGCCTAGCTGCTCGGCGCATCCGGCGGCTGTGCCGCAATCCATGTCTCCGCAGCCTCGATCGCTTCATGCAGCGCTTGTCCCACAACCTCGGTCATCAGAAAGACATTGCTCCGGCCGATATGCCGCACCATCCCCGTCCGTTCGAGTTGCTCTTGGATGTTCGGGTCGACGCCGCTCAACATCAACTTGCTTTCCTGGAGGGCTAGCTCGTCGGCATAGTGGGTGATCACCTTCAGGAACGTGCTGCCTACCGCCTTCTTGCCCCGCAGCACCAAAATGACCACGGCGTGTCGCGAAGTCTCCGTCACCTCCGGGAGTTGCTTTCTGAATACGGGCGCCGCGGCGAAGAACAGGCTGCCGTAGGGCGCCAGGATGGTCACCTTCTTCGCCGGGACGCTCGCCGGCGGCGCACACTCGACCGGGTACAAGCCAGGCCCAAGTTCCCAGGCCCGCACGGTGATCCTGTTGGACTGGTGAAATACGTACAACAGCACAGCAAACCCCACACCGATCAGGACCGCATACTGAAGCGGGATAAACAGCGCGGAAATGAAGGTGAGCAGCATCACGACGAGCTGCACAGCCCCTGTCTTCGCAACCATCCTCGCCTGATCGAGCTTTAGCGCGCGGAAACCGACCACAATCAGCAGCCCGGCCAACACGGGCATGGCAATCAACCCCACAAGCCGTCCAAAGAGCAGAATAGCCACAGCGATGGTGACGCCGGCCGAGATGTTAGCAAGACGAGAACGCGCCCCCGCGCTGGTAACCAAGGACGTTGCCGATAGAGAACCTGCTACCGGCATGCCCTGAAGCATCCCGGAGATAAGGTTTGCCGCCCCCTGACCGACAAAATCCCCCGACGCATCCGGGTAGTTCCCGTCGGGATTCGGCACGGATTGAGTGATGCTCGCTCCCTGCACCAACCCCACAAATGCCAGCGACAGCGCCGGGATGATCAGCCCGGGAAAGTCCGCCGGCGGCGGTAGGACCGGCCTCGGCAGCGATCCGGGGATCGTGGCGATATCCCTTACCAGGGCCACGGCATTGACGAACCCCATCATCACCGAATGGGGCACAAATCGCACCAGAGAGCCGAGCTTCAGCAGTCCGGCCCCTAACATGATCAGCCCTGTGAGAATCGCCAACGCAAACAAGGCCGTGTTGGGGTCAGGCGCCTCCGTGACCTGTGGCGCGCTGGCAATGATCAGAGCCATTGCGCTCGTAGCCTGAACCGACATGAACACGGAGCTTGTGAAGAACGCGCCGCTGAATATGCCCGTCATATAGCCGTACAAGCCATAGACCGGGTTCACCATCGCCAACAGCCCGTTGGCCAGCCCGTCCGGCACGCTCTGAATGCCCAATACCAGACCCGCGCTCAGGTCTTCGCCAATCGTGTTGCGGTTGATGAATTGTCGCTTCGCAAAAATAGACATACTCTCCTACTCGACCGGCTGCATGGGGCGATGGTCCAACTCGCCGGTGGGTCGTCTCGCGGCTGAACGCCTAGAAATACAGCACAACCAGCAGCCACGCCTGGATCGCTGCGCCAATCAAGAGAGCGGCTCGAAAGATCAACTTCTGCGTCTTGTGCCGCGGCCGCTTGTACATCCCAACTGCGGCGCCCACACTGCCTCCGAGAACGGACAGCGCAAGCAGCACTGCTTCGGGCACGCGTAGGGCGCCTTCTCGCTGCGCCTGCGCCTTGTCATAGCGATACAGGACAAAGGCGACGATATTCGCCGCAACAAACCACAGCCGGTAGAGTTTCCAACCGGCGAGCCATGCGAGCATGGCCATGATAGCGACCACAGCGACCAACGCGAACCCGACATAAAACCGTCTGGGAGAAGACCTGCACATGTTTACGGCTTCGTGTTCTCGGCGATCCCTAACATACTCTGAAAACGAGAGGTCAGACAGCGTGATAGTGCGCGCCGTGCACAGGCCTATCCCCCAAGCGATCACCCATGCGCCATCATGTCGACAGCCACCGTCACGGCCAGAATCAGAATATCGTTCTGCCCCGGCTCGATCTGGACCCCATAACTGTCCGCAATTCGAAACCATTTCTTCGAAACCTCGGCCACCTTACTGCGGCCTTCGCCGATGGTGTATTGGTGATGCAGGACATTCCCCTGCACCTGGAGGTCGGGGCCGTCGCCGATCTTCACCGCCCAGCGGTCGCGCAGCGGCGAGATCAGCGCCTTCTTGACCGTCGCCATATGTTCGCCGTTTGGCCCCTCGACGATCTTCGTGTCCTTGATGCGCAGCATCTTCTCCTGGATCTTGCACAGTTCACGCCCTTGCGTATCCTCGAAGAAGAGCGTGTCTCGCACGCGCAGCATTTTACCGTCGACCTTGAAAGCGCGCCGCCCGTTTTCATCTTCGATCCAGAAGTCGTCGCCAAACGCCGCCAACTTCTGGCGCATCCGATAGCGGGTAGCCGTCCCGCCTCGCCCAAAGACCTCTCGCTCTTCTTGGCGCTGCTCGCGCCGCCCCTGCGGTTGTTGTCTGCCACGCATAATTTTTCTATTCCCCTGCTAGAGCCAAGACCTCGCCTAAGCCGATCAGCGATTCCACGCTGAGAAAGTCGTGCGCCAGGAACACGCCGCCCTGCGCCCGGATCGCATCACGCAGCGGGATCAACCAGAGGTGCTCGACTAGCATGAGCAGCGCTGCTCCGCCTGTCGGAATCTGGTCGGATATGTCCAGGATGTCCTCGGGAGATACGCCAAGCTCTCGCCGTTCCGCCATCGTAAGCATAGCATCCACGGCTCCTTCGGCTGCTCCTGCCTCACCGCCGGCGCCTAGGCCGATCAGCGCGCCGATGGCGGCGCCCGCAAACAGGGCTTGCTCATCCGTCAAGTCACTCATCTCCAGAGACCAAACAGCGCCCTCTTCATCCTTATGCACGCCCAGGGCATCTACCAGACGGACCAGACCCTGTGCCCGAATCGCCGCCAGTTCCCCCAGAACAGAACCATCCATGCTGGGGCTGTCGAACCCCACCACAACCAACTGCAACGGGCCAAGCTCCATACGAAATCTCCTAATCCAAATGTCCACGAGTCATGACGTGTATTCTGTACCGAGGTTTAGCCGGCATAGTCTTTCTTCAATTGTGCTTTCTGCTCCGCGCTCAAGTTTGACTGGATCAGTTTCACGGCGGCTATCCTAATTGCTGTGCATCGCCTGTTCCATCTTCTCCAGAACCTGGTCGATGCTGAAGCTGGCCGGCTTCATACGCGGAGGGAACTCCACGAAGGTTCCTAAGAATTCCTTCACGATGAACTGCGCAGCATAGGTCAGGTACGCTCGGTCAATCATCCAATCCCAGTAAGTGTTGGAGGTGATATCCGCCCGTTCGAAGGGATCGGTGCGCAGGTTGAAGATCTTGGGTATGCGCAGGAAAACAAAGGGCTC
>CAZYSJ010000101.1:0-17707 GCA_964649875.1 uncultured Caldilineaceae bacterium | reverse complement strand
GCATCGCCGCCGCCGTGACGCGAGGCGGCGCCCGTTTCGTAGACGGCAGCATCATTGGCCCGCCCGCCTGGAAGCCCGGCACGACCTGGCTCTACCTCTCCGGCCCGGACGCGGAGGAAGCGGCCGCGCTTTTTGCCGCCGGCCCGGCGCAGGCCATCGTGCTCGGCGCGGAGATTGGCCGGGCTTCGGCGCTGAAGATGGTCTATGCCGCCTATACAAAGGGCAGCACAGCCCTGCTCACCGCGGCCCTGGGGGCGGCGGAAGCGCTCGGCGTGCGCCGCGACCTAGCCGAGCAATGGCAGCGGGAAGGCTCCGGCATGGACGAGGACGCGCCGCGGCGCGCTCGGGGCGTGACGGCCAAAGCCTGGCGCTTCGTGGGCGAGATGGAGGAGATCGCCGCCACCTTCGAGGGGGCCGGGCTGCCCGGCGGCTTCCACGCCGCGGCCGCCGAAGTCTACCGGCGGCTGGCGCGCTTCAAGGACGCGGCCGAAACGCCACCGCTCGAAGACGTGCTCGCCGCACTACTGGATGAATCCGCCGATGTGCGCTGAGTCCAGAGGGCGCACGCCATGACGGCACACGATTCGCTCGCCTTCGTCCCCGGCCTGGAACTCTGCCGGCGCTTCTACTGGGAGGCGGTGCGCCCCATCCTCGACGCGTATTGGCCGGACTTGCCCCACGCCGCCGCCCTGCTCGGCAGCGGCTCCGAGGTGTTGGGCTTCGACGACGCCACGTCGACCGACCACCATTGGGGGCCGCGGGCCATGCTTTTCCTGTCCGCAGAAGATCGCGCACAATGGGCGGATGCCATCGACGCCGCGCTGCGCGCGGAACTGCCCTACGCTTTCCTGGGCTATTCGACCAACTTCAGCCCGCCTGACCCGGCGGACAACGGCGTGCAGCGTTTGCAGCCCATCGAGCAGGGGCCGGTCAACCACCGCGTCACGATCCACACCGCCGCCAGCTTCGTGGCGGAGACGCTCGGTTTCGACCTCGCCCGGCCCCTAGAGCCGGCGGATTGGCTGACCTTTCCCGCGCAGCGGCTGCGCACGCTGACCGCGGGCGCGGTCTACCATGACGGCGTTGGCCTGGAAGCGGTGCGCAACCGCTTCGCCTTCTATCCGCACGACGTGTGGCTCTACCTGCTGGCCGCGGGCTGGGCGCGCATCGGCCAGGAGGAGCACCTCATGGGCCGCGCCGGCAGTGTGGGCGACGACGTAGGCGCCGCGCTGATCGCCGCGCGTCTGGTGCGCGATGTCATGCGCCTCTGCTTCCTCATGGAGCGGCAGTACGCGCCCTACCCCAAATGGTTCGGCACGGCCTTTAGCCGGCTTGCCTGCGCCGCGGAGTTGCTGCCTGCGCTGCGCCGGACGCTGCACGCCCGCTCCTGGCAAGAGGCCGAGGACGGCCTGGTCCCCGCCTACGAAGCGCTGGCGCGCCTGCACAACAGCCTGGGCCTCACCGCGCCCCTGCCCGAAACCGTGCGATCCTTCTGGGGGCGACCCTTCCGGGTCATGGCGATGCACGGCTTTGCCGATGCGCTGCTGGCCGAAATCCGCGACCCGGCTGTGCAGCGCATTGCCGCTCGTCCGCCCATCGGCGGCATCGACCTCGTCAGCGACAACACCGACCTGCTCGAAAACCGCGCCTGGCGACCCGCCTTGCGCAACCTCTACGCCTAGAGGCGCTTTCTGCGTTTGCAGCGATCTCATGGTCTTATGGTTTTGGGCAGTCGTCTGTCCCCGATCCCCGGCGGGATGCGCGGGATTCAAGGCTTGTCTCGCCCCTTACGGCGTTCCGTGGTAAACGCCCAAGTTGGTATACAATAGGGCGGAGAGCGCGCACCCTGACCGGCCCTACATCGCTGGACATGAAGCTGGGCATGAAGGAGGAAGCACAGGTGTACCGGTTCAAGTTTGCCGCCGAATCGGCGGAATTCGAGCAGATCGCTCGCCTGAGCTATCGGGTTTTTGTCGAGGAGACGCCGCGGTTTCCGGCCAACCCCGAACGACGGCTTGTCGATCCGCATCATGACGAGAACGTCTACGCCATCTGCCTGCATGAGCAGGCGGTCGTCGGCGTTATCGCCATGCGCTCGCAGCCTCCCGGCTTTCTCGCCGCCGGTTCAGACAGCCCCGACGCCCACCTGCCGCCTCACCGCTCCATATGCGACCTGCGCCTCCTGGCAATTGCCCCCGAACACCGCAGCGCCCAAGTCGCGCGGCGCTTGATAGAGATGGCTGCAGAGTACTGCCTCGCCCGCGGGCACGATATTATCGTCACCGCCGCGCCGGAGGACGCCATCGATTTCTATAGCGAATTGGGCTTCACTTCTTTCGGCGCAACCTATGCCGAGGGCGACGTGATGTTGCAGCCCATGCTCCTCACGGTGGAAGCCGCCTGCGCCGATGCGCCGTGGGCCGAATTGCCCCAACCCGCCGAACCGGTCAGTTTCATGCCGGGGCCGGTCAGCCTGCCTGCTGCGGTGCGCGCCGCCTTTTGCGCCGAGCCGGTCTCTCACCGGGCGGCGCAATTTGTCGAGGATGTGGCGCAGGTCAAACGCACCCTGTGCGAGCGCGTGAACGCCCGCTACGTGGAGTTGTTCTTCGGCAGCGCCACTCTGGCAAATGAGGCCCTCGCCGCGCAACTCACGCTGTTGCCCGGTCGCGGCGTTATGCCGGCCAACGGCGAGTTCGGCAGCCGTTTGATCGAGCAAGCCCGCTGCTGGCAACTCGACATCGAGGCCTATGAATCGGAATGGGGCGAGCCGTTTGATTACGACGCGCTGGAGGAACGCTTCGCCCGCGACGGCGACATCGGTTGGCTGTGGTTCACCCACTGCGAGACTTCGACGGGGATGCTCAACGACTTGGACCGGCTCAAGGAACTGTGCGCCTGCTACGACGTGCGCTGCTGTGTAGACTGCATCAGTTCCATCGGGGCCGTGCCCATCGACCTGTCGGGCGTCTACCTGGCGACCGGCGCCAGCGGCAAGGCCCTCGGCTCCTATGCCGGGTTAGGCATGGTTTTCTACAATGAGCCGGCGGCCCCTTCGCCCCAAATCCCGCGCTACCTAGACATCGGCTACTACGCCGCGCGCAACGGCGTGCCCTTCACCCTTATGTCCAATCTGGTCTATGCATTGGCCGCGGCGCTGGAGATCTTCGACGCAGACTACTATGCGGACGTGGCGCGGCTGGCGCGGCAGGTGCGCAGCGCCCTGCGCAACATGGGCCTCAACCTGATCGCGGCGGATGTGTCCATCCCCACCGTGACCACCATTGCCCTGCCGCCGCAGGTCAATTCCGTCGCGCTGGGCGACGCCCTGCTGGAAGCCGGCTACGAACTGAGCTACAAGAGCCGTTACCTGGTCGAACGCAACTGGATCCAGATCTGCCTGATGGGCGAACATGCGCCGCAGACGGTGCGCGCCATGCTGGACGCCTTCCGCGCCCAGGTAGAGCGTCTGGCTTCCGAAGAATCTGCGGGGTAGACCCATGAACAGCTTTGCGGGCGGCTTCCTGATCGGATTTGCCTGCGGCCTGTGGTTCGCCATCCTGCTCTACTGGCTGTGGGGCAAACGCGCCGCCCTGCTCGCCGAGCGCGGGGCCCCTGACGCACAGCCGCAACCTGCACCCTCGCCTGCGCAAGATGTGGACGAGCCGCCCCTGGATGAGCCGGATGAGCAGACTGCCCCAGAGGAGACGGCGGAAGCGGAGGCGACCGCTTCACCGGCGCCAAAGGCCGATCCCGGCTCCTCGCGCTATTCCCGGCTGGTGAAGATGGTCGGCGGCGACGTCGCCGCAGCCGAGCGGCTGATCGACTACGAGCGCACGCGCGCGCCCGACGCCGCCCGTTCCATCTGGATTCAGAACGCCATCGACCGACTGATCCATGACCGGCGCTGAGGCATAATTTGGGCCGCAATTTGCAGCATTGATTAAGGGGCAACAACCGCTTGCATGGTTGAGCGTTATGCGAAAAAGCGATGGGCGCCGTCCGCCCACGCAACATCTGATCGATTTCGTGGAGAGAACATTCTTTGCTACTAGCCCTAGACACCGCAACGGCGACGGCCTCGGTCGCCGTCTATGACCGGCAGCGGCGGCGGCTGTTGTCGGAGATCACCTGGCAGGCCCGCCGCCGTCACACGCAAGACCTGATGCCCGCAGTGCAGCAAGCCCTGGCTTACGCCGGCGCCGGCGTTGAGCAGATCGCCGCATTGGCCGTGACGACCGGCCCCGGCAGCTTCACCGGCGTGCGCATCGGCATCAGCGCCGTCAAGGGGTTGGGCCTGGGTATGGCCCATGCGCCGCAGACGGTGGGCGTGCCCACCCTGAGCGTGACGGCTGCGCCCTGGTTGGACGCGGCGGCAAGGGGCGCGTCGCCCGCCGCAGTCTGCGCCTTCGTGCAGGCCGGCCGCGGTCGCTACAACTGGGCCTTCTTCGACCCCGGCGACCTGTTGCGGCGGCCCGGCCGCGACGAACACAGCGCCGGCGCGGCTGGGGAAATCTGCGCGGCGTTGGCTGCTTTCGCACCGCAGCCCGTCTGGCTGGCGGGCGAACCCGACGCCGCACTGGTGCAAGAAGTCGCGGCGCTGGAGCATGTCTGTCTGCTGGATGGGGTGAGCACGCTGCGCCGGGCCGGACACCTGGCGCGGCTGGCGGATCTGCACCTCGCCGCGGGCAACGAAGACGACCTTGCCGGCCTGCAGCCGCTCTACCTGCAGAATCCCTAACATGAGCGCCGGCTTTCCCTTCGAGCTTGACCCCGTGTTCCGCGCCATGACGGTGTCCGACTTGGGCGCGGTGATGGCTGTCGAGAAGGTCTCGTTCCCCACGCCGTGGTCGGCCGGCACCTACCGCCACGAGATCACGCGCAACGCGCACGGGGCTTATTGGGTGGTCAGCCCGCGCGGCGCTGCATCTCGCACGGCGCCGTCCGTCCTCGCCTATGCCGGCACGTGGCAGCTTGGCGACGAGGTGCACGTCACCACCATCGCCGTACACCCGAACTGGCGGCGTCGCAAACTGGGCGAGTGGACTTTGCTCAACCTGATCGCCGCGGTGCGCCAAAACGGCGCGCGCCTAGTCACGTTAGAAGTGCGCACTTCCAACGCGCCGGCCATCGCGCTCTATCGTAAGTTGGGCTTTGAAGAAGTGGGCCTGCGCCGCGGCTACTACCTCGATACCGGCGAGGACGCCTATCTGATGACGATCTTCCACATCGACGACGAAACGGTGTGGCAGAAGCTGGCTGCCGAGCTTGCTGCCATCGAGCGCCAAAACCAGCCGCCATCCGGCGGCGGCGATTCATCGGCTGGGCGCTAAGCTGTCGTCGTGCGCACGCCGGCGACCAACTCCTCCACCTCGCGCACCACGCTCTCCAACTCGTCAAGCGCCGCGGACAAGCCTTGCGCCTCGCCGTTCAGCTTGCCGAACGCGCCTTGCACCCGTTCCTCCAGCGCAGGCGGACATAGCGTCAACGCCGCCGCCCGCGCCACTGCGCCCTTCTCGTTGAGCAGATAGCGCCGGTTGAGCGCAAAGAGCGTCTGCATCAGGCAGGCCGCGCTGCGGAAGCAGCACCCCGCCACATACTCGGCGTCCCGGCGTGCGGCGCTCTTGCGCGCCGTATCCAGCGAGAAGCGCGCCTCCCAGGTGAATCTGTCCATCACGGACCGCTGCAGCGCCGGGGGATAGGGATCGGTCAGCGCCTTCAGCGTTTGCAGCGTGCCGTGCGGGTCCCACAGCGGCCGGCAGACGGAGACTTCGCCCATGTAGATCGACGTGATAAAGCCGTGCGGATGCCCGGGCTGGTAGAAGATCTGCACCTCGCCGGCGCGGCAGTCGTCGATCACTTGCTCGATCTGGGCCAGATCGCGGTAGAGGAAATCCACCGCCATACCCCGCACCTTCAGCCAGCCGCCCCCGTTGATCCAGGGGCCCCATTCGTGTAGCGGCGTGATGATGTCGCTGCGGTGTTCGTCGTCGATCTCAGCGGCGACGCGGCGCAGCGCGGCCAGGTCCGGCGGCGCGTCCGACCGGTAGTAGAGGCCGAGATCCACGTCAGATGTGGGCGTGTGTGTGCCCAATGAGCGCGAGCCGCCCAGCACGACCGCCTCGATGCCGGCGACCGTCTGTAAGCGCTGGACAATCTGGCCGAGCAATTCCTCGACAAAGGAATCGTCGGGCATTTGGCCTCCTCTAGTTATTGTCCCGCGGCGTGCGCCGTATCGGCGCTGTCGACGGGGCGGGCGACGACGATGATGCGGTGGGTATTGTTGTTGCGCGGCCAACAGCTAACCAGCGTCAGGCGGTCGTCGTCGAATTGCTCGATCCACTGGGCGTTGGCGGCGCGCTGCTCGGCTGTGGCGTTCTTCTCCGGCACGATCAGCACCTGATCCACCCGGTACACGTGGCGTTCATCGCCCGCCCAGAGAATCGCCTCGTCGCCGGCGCGCAGTTGGTCCAACTCGCGGAAGACCGCGCCCAAAATGTTGTTGTGGCCGCTCAATACAATGTTGCCGGGCTGCCCGGGCAGGGCGCTGTTTTTATGCCAGCCGGCCGCGTACTCGGCCACATCCCACTCGCTAAAGATGGCCCCGTCGTTTGTCGTGGCTGCGTGCCAACCTAGCTCCACCACGGGGATATCCACGTCGATGCCGGGGATTTCCAGCCGGTCGGGCAAGGTCGCCTGTTCCGCGCTCGTTGCCGCGACTGTCTGCTGCGTCTGCGCGCTTATGGGTTGGCTGGGCTGAGCCGGGCTGCAGCCGGCCAACGCCACGCTCGCCGCCAGGAGCAGGGTTGCGAAGGTGAAACGGATGGACTTGCGGTTGGTGCGTCTCATGTGTTGAACGATGCCTCGTCAAACGGCGCTCAAAAAGTCCAAAAAAAGGCTAGATGCCGGCTGGCAATCGCCAAACGGCCGTTGAGCCAAGATAGCAGCCGTTGCGATTCGCCGCTGTAAGCAGGCCAACGGTTGCGCTGAATTGTGACGTCCCTTTAGCGCGGCATGACGGAACCTACTGGCCTGGTTGCAGTCGCCGTCCCTGGGCCGCCGCTTCCACGCGCACCACCGGCCCGCCGACCGGCGCCAACACCGCGGTGAAGTCTGTGTTGCCGCCGCGCGGGATGACGTTGTGCTCCGGTACGACTTGGCGCACGGCCACCACACGGTCCAGCGGGTCATAGGCGGTCAGCACCACCTGTACTTCTACCGCTTCCTCCGGCCCGACATTGAAGACCTTGCCGGTGACGGTGTAGGAGGCGTAGCGCTCGCTCTGCATCTGCACTTCTTCGACGGAGAGGTCGCGGTAATAGCTGCCGACATAGGCCGGGACTGCGCTCAAAGCGTAGGCGCGGTACTGGTCGAACTCGCCGGGGACCGTCTCGAAGAGCACGGCAAAGGGCGCGCTCTCCTCGACGTCCACCAGGTCGAGCGCGACGAGGCTGGCGGCTTCGGCCAGAGGCTGGCTGTTTTCGTCCAAGAGCGTGACGCCGACGCGCACCTGTTCCAGCGGGAGGCCGCTGGTGTTATACGCTTCGCCCAGCACCCACAGACCGCCGATAGGCGTTTCGCTGAAGTGGAGGTTCTGTACGTCAAGCGGCAAGGGGGTGGGCGTAGCGGTCGCTTCCGCCGCAGCCTCTAGTTCCTCTTCGCGCGGAATGATCAACTGCTGGCCGATCTGCAGCGTGCGCGGGTCCAGAATGCCGTTGGCGTCTTGCAGGGCAGCCACGGAGACGTTGTAGCGCGTGGCGACGGCCAAGAGGCTTTCGCCGCTCTGGACAGTGTGAAAGACGGGCGTGGGCGTGACGGTCGGGGTGTGCGTGGGCGCCGGCGTGTAGGGCGCGGGCGTCGCCGTGGGGGCCGCGGTCGAGGATAGGACGGCCACTTCGATGGTTGCGGTGGGCGCGGGCGTGGGCGTAGGCGTCACGGTGATGACCTGCCCGCAGCCCGCCAGCAGCAAGGCGATGAGGCCCAGATACGCCCGCGCCGCCCGGCGTGAGCGTCCGCCAAGTTTGTGGAGCGGTCGGCGCAGTGTGCGGTCACCCATGCGCGCGAGTATACCACAGGGGACGCAGGCGGGGGCAAAGAGGTAGGTGTTTATATGGTGAGGAATGACGAACAGGACCGTAAACCAAGGCAATGGGGTGTGGTTTGATTTGATGGCGAGGATGTAGTAGTGTCAGGTACAATTAACACATGATAATGCGAATGCTTCGGTGTCTTTTATGTCCATAACTCTTTCTGAACCAAGAATTGTTCAAGCCAAACCCTTCCTCAAATGGGCAGGGGGTAAATCGCAATTGCTTTCACAGCTTCGGCCGCATTACCCTCCTGAACTGAAGGACGGCAGGATCGTTCGATATGTCGAACCGTTCCTCGGCGGCGGCGCTGTATTCCTAGACGTGGCGCAGAGTTTCGATATCCACGAAGCGTTCCTGATCGATATCAATGAAGAATTGATCCTCGTCTATACAGTAGTCCAGCGAGATCCTGCTCGCCTGATTGAAGCCCTTACCGATTTGCGAGATCACTATTTCTCATTGGATGCAGAGCCTAGAGCTGACTATTTTTATGAAGTTAGGGAGCGGTACAACACACAGAAGCAGGCTATAGACTTCACTACGTATTCAGATGCTTGGATCGAACGCGCTGCGTTCATGATTTTCCTGAACAAGACCTGTTTCAATGGTTTATTCCGCGTTAATGCTTCCGGGCTATTCAATGTCCCTTTCGGGCGTTACAAACGCCCAATCGTTTTCGAGGAACAAAATATCTTCAGAATCTCGCAGCTTTTACGAAAGGCGACACTCACTATCGGCAGCTATGATGTATGTGAACAATGGATTGACGACGATACATTTGTATACTTCGATCCGCCATATCGTCCAATCAGCGCTACATCAAGCTTTACATCCTATTCACGAGACAAGTTCAACGACGAGGATCAACGAGCTCTGGCAACCTTCTACGCCCGGCTGGATGCTTATACTCAGGCCAAGTTGATGCTCAGTAACTCGGATCCCCGCAATCTTGATCCTGACGATGACTTCTTCGACTCCCTGTATAAGCAGTTCATCATTCGTAGAGTGTCTGCAAATCGAATGATTAACTCCGACGCCCGCGGACGAGGAAAGATCGACGAACTCCTGATTACCAATTACTGATCCACACGTCGCAGGTCTGGGTGATATATGACTGCCAATGACAAGGCTTGGGGCAGCTTCTTCGCAAAAACAAAGGCCTTGGATGAGATTAGGGCGTCTGGTTATACTTATGTTTCCGCCCAAAAACTCAAGGCTATCACCGGGCGTGAGCCGAGGTTGCTAGCTAAGCAAGACACCCTGAGAGATCGCCCCAGTGTTTTCAAAGATCACAGCCTAACGATTTTTCCTGTTAAAAATGGTGAATATGTCATTTTTCGCGATCTGAATCAGAGGACATATTTCCAGTTTGATGATGCTGCCTACCAGGTGATGCCGGAGCAGTATGCTTCGCAGATTGACCTGTTTGCGTTTGACGCATTCCCAGGCATCCAGAGGCTAAACGAGTCACAGGCGTTGGACTTTGCTTATGTTTCCTCTTTATTGCGGCAGTTTACTGGCGACTCTGATTTACATCTCGTCATTCGCGGTCGTACTTACACCGGCACATTCGGATTCGCCCTACCCAACAGCGACCATTTTGCCAAGGTCGGCGGCGTACAAATCGAGGTAGACGGCGGGTACGAAAGCCGAGATGCAGTATACTTGTTTGAGGCCAAGGTTGGCGCACGTACCGACTTTCACATTCGCCAACTTTATTACCCGTATCTAGAATGGTCGTCCAGATCGAAGAAACGCATTGTTCCCATTTTCCTTGTATATACCAATGGCAAGTTCCACTTTTTCGAGTTCAAATTTACCGAGACATTTGGTGACTTGGGAATAGAACGAGCCGCCTGTTATGTAGTCGATGAGACCCCGCTAGCAAGGATTCGGTTGACTTCTTTGTTGAGCCGCACTCCTCTAGAATCGGAACCGCCGACGCCATTTCCGCAGGCAAATGATCTGGACAAGATTGTGGACTTGGCAGCTTTGATCGAACAGAACCCGGCGGATAAGCGCACTATCGCTGCACATTTCGAGTTTGACGAACGCCAGGGCGACTACTACGCAAATGCAGCTGTCTATCTGGGACTAGCGGAAAGAGAAGCCGGCGGTTTTGTCTTGACGGATTTAGGCAGACGGTTTATTGCAAACCGGTCCCTCGCGGTACGCAATGAGTTGCTTGTCGAACAGATGCTAAAGCGTCCCGTCTTTCGAGAGGTATTGGTGTCTGCATTGTCGCAGGATATGAAGATCAACCTGATTCCACGAGGGGAGATCGCGGCAAAAATCAGGCAGTATACGAACTTGTCCGGGAATACTCCGTGGCGAAGAGCCTCCACGGTGGAACGCTGGTTAGCGTGGATTCAGCAGAACTGCGAATTCGAGCCTTAAATGGACCGATAAATACCGCGTTTGGCGCTGATGAGTGATGAGCGCCCCCAATCACGGAGATCAACCCATGAAGATCGCAGTCTTCTCAGATAGTCACGACAACATCGCCGGGCTGGAGCAGGCCCTCCGGCAGGCCAACGCCGCCGGCGCCGAACTGCTCTTGCACCTGGGCGACCTCTGCGCGCCGTTCATGCTCGACCGGCTGGGCAAGCACTTCACAGCCGGGCCGGTGCATGTCGTCTTCGGCAACAACGACGGCGACGGCCGTCTGCTGCATACTATCGCCTCCAACTACAGCCACGTCACCCTGCACGGCATCTATGCCGAACTGGAAGCGGGCGGCCGCGCCATCGCCATCATCCACTACCCGGAGCCGGCCCTGCGCATCGCCCAGTCGGGCCGCTTCGATCTGGTATGCTACGGGCACAACCACGACAAAAAGGTGGAGCGCATCGGAGAAGCCGTCTTGGCGAACCCCGGCGAAATCCTGGGCATGAAGGGCGCGCCGACCTGGGGCCTCTATGACGCCGAGTCGGGCGAGTTTGCGCTGCAGGCGCTCGCCTGAGGCGGACAGGAGCGTAACATGGCGGAGAATATGCGCCCTCAGGTAGGCATCGGCACGCATGTAACCGTCGAACTGATCGACGAGCAGGGTGGACGCGAGGAATTCGCCTTCGACGTGGCGACCGAGGCCGCGGCCGATGTGACGCGCAACCTGCTCAGCGTCGAGGCGCCCCTGGTGCAGGCCATCCGCGGCAAGTTTGAAGGGGCTGAGGTGGACTATCGCATGGGCGATATCCGCCGCGTGCGCATCGTGGCGGTGGAACCGGCGCAGACTCCGGCGGCCCCGGATGCCGCGGCGCGGCGGCAGGCTGTGCTCGAAGAGGCGCGGCGCAAGGCGGAACGCACCAATGCCGATATGTTCGCATCGTCCTTCAGCGGCAAATGGGGCGACTACAACACCGACGACATGACCGACGACTTGACAGACAACTCGACCGACGAGACGTAACGGGCGCTGTCAGGACTGCCCCGGCAAGGCGCCTTTCAAGAACCGGCAGGCTAGAAAAGACGAGGCCCTCCCTATAGCTGCTATAGGAAGGGCCGTCTTGATCTAACCGGGCATTGCACAGGTCGCCCGCCTGGGCACGGTCCAGCTTTTCCGTTTAGCCGCCCGCGCCGGCCCGTCAGATGGCGGGCAAAAGTTCGCGCACGCGCGCCAGAGGCAGCGCCTGGCCTTCGGCCCACAGCGCCGCATAGACGCCGGACGGCAGCGCGTCTTGCAGTTGTCGGGTGCTGCGGGCGTAGGCGGGCTGATCGGCGGGGTCGATCACGGACTCGATGCGGGTGCGCAGCGCCGCGGCTGCACCATACAAGCGCACCGCCGTGCTCGGGTCGTCGCGGCGGCGGGCGATTTCGGCGAACTTCTCCAAACACCAGGCCGCACCCCCGCGATCGTCGATCTCCAGACGCATGTCCAGGCTTTCTCGCAAAAGGCGGGCGGCCCGTACCAGGTCATCTTCGTCGAGTGCGACCCAGGCCAGGCTGCCCAGCGTGGCCGCCATGCCCCACTTTTGCCCCAGTTGACGGCGCAGACGCAGGCTTTCATCCAGCAGCGCAGTCGCCTCCCCGAGGCGCCCGGAGCGCAGGGCAAGCTCACCCAGGCCGGATAGGGCAAGCGCTTCGCCCACGCGGTCGTCGGTTAGGCGATAGGCGGCTAAACCTTCGTCCAACCACTGCCGGGCCTGCGCCGCATCGCCGGCTCGCAGCGCCCCAAAGCCTAGCTGCGTGAGCGCCCGCGCCTGGCCCGACACATCATCCCCGCGACGCACGATGGCATATGCTTCCTCGAACAAGCGCGTCGCGCGGTCATAGTTGCCGATTTCAGTGGCCACCTCGCCGATGCTGATCAGCGTTTTGGCGACGTGGTGCGGTTCGTCCAGCGCCTGGTAGAGGGCGAGCGCCTCAGCAAAGAGCGTTTGGCAAGCGGCATAGTCGCATTGCAGATAGGCATTTTCACCGATGCCATACAGCGCATCGGCGCGGGCGCGGGTGGGCTGATCGGCGCCGGGCAAGGCTAGCGCCGCTTCCAGCCAGCCGCGCGCCTCGGCGCTATGGCCTTTCAGTTCCCAAAAGCGTGCTAGGCAGGCAATCAGCGCTAGGCACGCTTGGGCCGGCGCGGAGGCGCCGGTCTCCTCGCCCATGCCCGCGTTGGCCGCCTTCAGACGCCATTGCAGCGCGGCGCGCAGGTTGTCGTGATCCGCCTCGAGGATGTCCAGCCATTGGAGTTCCTGCGGCCCATAAAAGGCGCCCGCGGCGAGCCTCGCCTGCGCCTGAAAGTAGCGCGCGTGGCGTTCTCGCGTTGCGACAGTTTCGCCGTTCTCGTCGAGCTTTTCCAGCGCATACTCCCGCATCGTTTCGAGCATCACCAGGCGCGGCTCAGCCCCATGCGCTTCTTCGTGGCGCAGCAGGTTCTTGGCGAGGAGGGATTCAAGGCCCGTCGTCAATTCGGTCTGCGACTGTGGATCGCAAATGGCCTGCGCGGCGGCGTATGTGCAGCCGCCGGCAAAGACGCCCAAGCGGGTAAACAGGCGTTGTTCCGCCTCGTCCAGCAACTCATAGCTCCAGGCCAGGGTGGCGCGCAGCGTGCGTTGGCGTGCGGGCAGATCGCGCGGGCCATCGGTCAAAGTTTCCAGACGGCTCGCCAAGCGCAGCAAGAGGGTTTGCGGTGCATAGAAGCGGATGCGTGCCGCAGCCAGCTCGAGGGCGAGCGGCAAGCCGTCCACATGGGCGCAGATGGCGGCCACGGCAGCCGCATTCTCGTGGTCGAGGGCGAAGTTCGGTGCGGCTGCGCGGGCGCGCTGCACAAAGAGGTCGACAGCTTCAAACGCCTGGAGATCGTGAGGCGAGGCAGGGGCGTCGAGCGCCGGGAAGCGCAGGGGGCTGACGGGAAATTCGTGTTCGCCGTACAAGCGCAGCGCTTCGCGGCTGGTGACAAGCACCTGCAGACCGGGCGCTGCCGCCAACAGCTCAGAGACAAGCGGCGCGGCCGCCAACAGGTGCTCGAAGTTGTCCAGCAGCAGCAGCGATTGCTCGCCTAGCTTATCTTGCAAGGCGGCCAACAACGCTTGGCGGCTCGGCTCCTGACGGACGCCGACTTGCTGCGCAATGTGCTGCAAGGTCAGCCTAGGGTCGCCGACGGAGGCCAGCGGCGCCCACCAAACGCTGTCGCGGAAGTCGGGCAGCAGGGTCGCAGCGACGGCAAGGGCGAGGCGCGTTTTACCGGCGCCGGGCGGGCCGGTCAAGGTTACCAGGCGAGAGGCGGCCAGCAGCGTTTGGATCTGGGCGATCTCGGCCTGCCGCCCTACGAAGGAAGTCAGCTGAGCGGGCAAGTTGTGCCGCACTGTCTGCGCGGGGGCGGCGTGCGCCGGGGCTGGGTCTTCGGCGCGCCGCACCAAGTCCAGTTGTTGCGCGCGGGCGACGGCTTGGGTGCGGTTGCGCACATCCAGCTTGCTGTAGATTTGGCGGTTGTACCACTTGACGGTGCCGACGGTGAGGACGGTTTTCTCGGCGATGGCGCGGTCGCTCATGCCCTGGGCTAGGAGGCCGAGTATTTCGCGTTCGCGGTCTGTGAGCGGCGTAAGCGGCCAAGCGGAAGAGACGGGTCGCATAGACGACGCTTTCTGAACTACCTGACTCGATGCCTGGCATTATGACGCAGCGGGCGGCGAAAATCAACCCCCGCCGGCCCGCGCGCCCCCTACTCCTGCCGCAATCCCTGTCGAAAGACAGGTGACGCTGCTGCTCGCCCGCTCTATGCTGTCACCATGGTCGAGCACGGCTGTCAATGGAGGACATCCACAGTCAAGAAAGGGGAAAAGCGATGAACTATCGCCATTTGTTTCTGAGTATTCTGCTCGTGCTGACTATCGAGGGGCCCACGCGGCTCTCAGCGTTGGGCGGGGGCGCGGCCGGCTTGTCGCCAAAGACCGTCGACCTGATCCGGTCGGTGCGCGTCGCTACCGCCAAATATCAGGATGTGCGAACCGCGCGCGCGGCTGGGTACGGTGAATTTCTGGACTGCTTTACCTATGGGGGGCAGCGCGGGATGGGACAACACTACGTGCAGGGAGATTGGGCGGGCGATGATGTGCTCGACCCGCTGCGGCCTGAAGCGCTGGTCTACGAACCGCTGGGCGACGGCAAGCAGGTTCTCGTCGCGTATGAGTACCTCGTCTTTGCCGATGTGTGGGACCCTGACGAAGAAGGGCGCGACCCCCCGCGCCTCTTTGGCCGGGAGTTTACGCTCAAGACTACGATCCCGCAGACGCCGCCGGTGTGGACCTTGCACATCTGGCTGTGGTCGCATAACCCCGACGGCCTCTTTGCCGATTACAACCCGCTGATCACTTGTCCGGCGGACCAGCCGGTGGTCGATATGGCCGCTTCTTAGTCGCTACTCATTTCTAAGTACAGTCAATTCTACAAAAGGAGGACACACTATGCCGAAGTACATTATCGAGCGCATCGTGCCGGAGGCGGGTAAGCTATCTGGCCCCGAACTGCAAGCCATCGCACAGAAATCGTGTAACGTGCTGCAAGACTTAGGGCCGAGCATCCAGTGGATCCAAAGCTCTGTAACCGACGACCGCCTCTACTGCACCTACATCGCGCCCAGCGAAGAGCTGATCCGCGAACACGCCCGCCGCGGCGGCTTCCCAGCGGACCGGGTATCGGAGGTGCACGAGGTAATCGATCCTACCACAGCGGAAACATAGCGGGTTTTGCCGGTTGGGTAAGTCTGGCAGCGGCTGGGTAGCTGCCAGGCTGCGCTCGAAGAGGCGCGGCGCAAGGCGGAAGGCGCCAATGCCGATATGTTCACATCGTCTCTCAAGAACCGGCAGGCTAGAAAAGACGAGGTCCTCCCTATAGACGCTGGGAGGGCCTCGTTTTGCTTTAACCGGCTATTGCACAGCCGCCCACAGACGCAGCAACCCGTCATCCGTGATCAGCAGCGCATAGACGCCGTTGTCGCTGATGCTCAGGCGCTCGATCTGCGCCGGTACGTCGTCTGCAATCCAGGCTTGGCGCATGCCCAGGAACGCGCCGTCGGCCCTGCCGTAGAAGCCGGCATACGGCCCGGCGATGATCATCAGCGACCCGCCCGGGCTGAACGCCGCTCCGGTGGACGCGAAGTCCGGGTCGTCCTCCGGCAGATCCGCGATCAGGTCGGCGCCTGTTGTGTCATAGGCGTACCACTCGGCCTGGCCTTCGCCGTAGACCGCCAGGTCGCCGACGCCGCCTTCATCCAGCGCCGGCCATACAGCCAACTGCGGCGACTCCGTCAGCGTACCCAGCCCGCTCCACCACAGATCGCCGTCTTCCGACCAGAACTCCACCTCGCCGCCCTCCAGGCCGACCAACAGCCCGGGCGTATCGGCGGGGCTGGACGCAATGCTCGTTACCGGGCCGGAAGCAACGGACAGGCGCGGCAGTTGCGCGCCGGACACATCCCACCAGCGCAAGCCGCCATCCAGGTCGCCGCTCGCCAACTGCCCGTTGGGCTGGAAGGCGACCCCCGTCACCTGGCCTGTATAGCCGCCAAGCAAGGTGGCGGGCAGCCAGACGACGCCGAAGTTGTGGAAGATCTGAATCTGCGACCGGTTCTGCGACTGGACCGTCACGGCCAGCTTGCTGCTGTCCGGGCTGAAGGTCGGGTTCGCATAGAAAGCCTGCGCGGGCGTCCACCACAGCGCGTCCATCAGGCGATGGGCGTCGAAGAAGTAGAGCCGCCCGTCCGTGGTCGTCACCGCCAACCAGTTGCCGTCCGGCGACAGCGCCGCCTCTGCCGCGTCCAACCCGGGAAGTTCGAGCGCGGCGGTTTCGGACAGCATGTCGAGGTTGTCCGTAGTCAGCGGTTCGCGAGCGGGCAGCCGGCCAAACGTGGCGTCATCCGCCGCTGTGTAGGTCATGCGAATTTCGGCGTCGCTTCCCGCCGGGCCGGGCTCTAGTGCGAGCTGGTAGCCGTCCTTATCCCAACGCCGGTGTTCCCAAGAGACGGGCGCGCCGTATGGCGGCAGGGCCGGCTGCCAGCCCTGCATGCGCAGCCACGCGTCCACCGCGCTGATGACGGCGGGGCTGTCGAACTCCGCCGAGGGAACGACGGACAGGTCGAAGCCTTCTGCCGGAGCGCTTGCCAAGTCGGGCGGCAGGGGCAGGGCGGCAAGTACCTCGCCGCCATCCGGGGTGAGCGGGACCTCCGCCGTCTCTTCGATCACGCGCAGTTCGCCGCCGGCAAGCGTCTCGCCGTTCAGAGTCAGCACATAGGAATAGACGCCGGGCTGCCAGTCGATCTGCGTCTCGAATACGAACCAGTCAAAGAGCGCATGTGAACTGGATTCAATGCGGATGGTCAGAACCTCATCGGTCACCAGCGCGCCGTCCGGATCGTACCAGAAGAGGCGCAGGTTGCTGTCGTGCGGCAGATCGCCCGTCCCGCGCACATGCACGACATCCTGCGGATGGATGGCGCGGGTGACGAGGATCGGCTCGCCGCTGTACACGTCGCCGTAGTAGACGCCGAAGTTGACGAGTTCGGTCTGCTGCGGCGGGTTGTCCTTGACGGCGAAGCGGTGCGCCGCCACCGGCGCGCCCTCATAGAATAGCTGCGCCGTATAGGAGCCGACCGTCAGCGGGTAATCGGAGAAGAAGATGAAGGCGGCGCGCGTGCCCTGGTCGTCCTGCAGGACGGCCGTGTCATACGTGTTTACCGGCCCGCCCGCCAGGTCAACGGCGAACGCTGCGACCGGGTGATCGGGCAGGTCATCTTGGAAGATCAGCGCCGTCAACGCGCCGTCGAGGTCAGGCTCGGCAAAATGAACGGCCAGGGAAATCACGCCTTCCGGGTCAAACTCATACAGCGGTTCGGGGTCCTGGTTCGCTCCCGGACGGTCTCCGCTCATGGTCGTGGCGAGCGTGGTCACGCCCAGATCCAGATAGGCTTCGATGGCCTGGCGCACCGCCGCGGGGTCCAGATCGATGCCGGCGTCGATTGCCTCGTATACGATCTCCTCGGACGTCTGCCAGTAGGCGTCCGGCAGGATGAAGACCTCGGTGACGAGGACGCCGTTATAGTCCAGGATGACGACGGCCATCTGGAAAAGATCGCTGGCTGCTCGCAGCAGCGCGGCGTTGTCTGCGCCCACGTCGGGCCGGCCCATCTC
>CAZYSJ010000100.1:14885-17762 GCA_964649875.1 uncultured Caldilineaceae bacterium | reverse complement strand
CGGTAGGTGAAAAGATGAGAAACCGTTCTAGACGGTGTTGCGTTCGGACGCACGTACACTTCCCGTCGACTCCGGCTTACATGATCTGCGCGATCCTATCGCGGAAGGATAACATCAGCTCCGCCGCTTTCTTACCTGTATCCAATCCGGCGCCCGCTAACGTCACCTCTACCGAGTAATCGCCGTATTTCCGAGCGCCCGGGAGCGGCAATAGCTCGTTCACGAGCTGCTGCGGTATATCGGTCTCCTTGAGATAGGTGCCGTAGGCATGCAGGAAGGGCTCTCGGCGGCCGAGCGTGCCGGGCGGGAACAGATAGAGAATAGACACCGGCGCGCCTTTACCGTTGATTGCACGTACGCTCAACCCCTTTTCGCCGTAGTTGAGGACCATGCCCAGATCCTTCGCCTTGTCCATGACGTCGTTGAAGAAGGCCGCCACCGGTTCGGGTACGCTGCCGAGGACTGCGGCCCGATTCGTCGTGCCCGGCGCGGATGCCGTCCGCTTGGCGCGGCTGGCTAGCACCGAATGCCCGACTATGGCGGGCACCATTACGACCGGCTCACCTTCCCGACCGTAGCATTTCAGCTCCAGCCCGAGGACCTCTGCATTCTGCATCTCGCCGTTCAGGTACTCGATCATCCGGCGCACCTCAGGGCGCAAGGCGTCGCCGGCGATGATCATCCGGATTCGCCCTTGACGCAGGTTCGCCTCCACCGTCTCCCAAAACGAATCAGGATCGATGTCGGCGCCGAACGCCTCGCGCAGCACCTCATCCAGCTCCCGCCCCTGCCGGTTCCAGTATTCGGCTGCGTACTGACGCGCCGCACCCGACGCCCACAGCTCGAACGCGTTTGCCGCATATTCGATGATCTGCCCGATGACGTCGCGGCGCGATTCGGGGTTCTGCATCAGCTTGGCTTCGACCAGCGTCAGCACGCCCCGCTGGTCGACCATGAGCAGGTCGAGCGACCAGCCCGAGAGCGGCATCTCGCGACGCAGAAGCAGGAAACGCGGCGGCTCCTCCTCGTCCGGCGCAATCTGCCTGCCCGGAATCAACTCCGGGTATTGCTGCAGGATCGACTGCAGCGCGTCTTCCAGTTTCGCGCCAAACAGCCCCTCGCGCATCTGCACGCTTGGCAGCGTCCGCAGCGTCCCGTCCGTCACGATGTAGATGTCGTCGCCCGCATCCATCTATGCCTCCCAGGATTGGTCGTCTCCGGCTCCGCACACGCCTTTCGCAGCAAGTCTTAGGCGCAGCGAAGGCGGTCGTCTTGACGAGTCTCGCCCTTAACCTGACGGCTGAACAGAGCGTTTCGGTCGCCCCCGCCAATTCAGCGCATAACGCGCGGCTCCAGGCGCACTGCCGGAACGCCGCCATCGACAGTACAATCGCAGCCGGCGGCAAAGAGCACGCGGCCAGATCACCCTGCAGCGCTTCAGGTCGTGGCCTGAGGATATGACGCACGGCGTACATGGAGTTCCGCGTTCAAGTGGCGCTGCGCTGCACGCGACAGCCGTAGGCATGCAGCCAACGCGAATGCGATGGCAGGCGACATGGCGGCGATGTAGATGGGCTTCCGTGCGGCAGCAGCCCTCAGTGTAGTCATGTCGAAACGGGCTGTCAAAACCTGGACCCGGGATGTCCCGCTTTAGACGTCGCAGAGGGGCGCCGCCATGATTGAAGGTTCCAGCCCGCCGGCGGAGAACCTCTGTCCCCGCCTATGCACGGCGGTTGCAATCCCGGCACTTCGGATTGTCTACGGCGTAAGTCCACCGCTATCGCCCCACCGCGACCGCTCCGCGTTTGTTCAACCGTCAGGCCCGATCGCATGCGTCCGGCATAATCTACGCGCTACTTGCGAAGGTTGCGCCGGATAGAATACTCCAACAGCGCCCGCTGCACGATCCGTTTTACCTTGTCCGGGTCGAAGCCGGCGCGGCGGGCATGCTCCCGCCAGTCGGCCTTCGGCGGCGGGTTGTTCGGCGGAAGATCGGCCCCGCGCCGCATCAAGTCCGACGCAATCTTGAACGCCGACGCAATGTCCCGCTCCGACCAGCCCGCCGGCGCGTAGGTAATGTGGGTGATGAACGTCTTGCCGTCCTCCGTCGTCGTTTCCTCCGTCACCTTGCGGAAGAGCAGCGCCTGCATCATGCGCCGCGCCCGCTCCAGCAGCGCCTCGCCCGCCGTCCACTCGGCCTCGCGCAGCGCCGCCCGCCGCCCGGCCCACACCCGCTCTTCCTCCGCCAACTGCTTCTCCGCCAGGTGGATGTCGTACTTGGCCGCCCGCTCCGCCCAGGTCAGCGCGTTGGGGATGGGCCGGCCATAGGTATCGCGGGCGTAGGCCCAGTTTTTCCAGGCGGCAGGAGCATATCTGATGCGCTTTGCTTGGGCCGGATCCAGGCCGGATTTGATCCTGAAGCGCCGGTAGGCCTCCGCCAGCGAGCGCGGCGGCTGTTGACGCAGATAGAACTCCACAAAGCGCTTGAACGAGGTCGCCGACTCCCAGGGCTGCCTCTGCCAGAGTGGCGGGTTTAGAGTTCGACTCAGACGCTGACGCAGAGGCGAAGGTCGTCTCGCCGCTACCGGCGTCGGGCGCTCTCTTCTCGTGGTCGGCTTCCGTCATCGCATCTTTCATCCGTCTAGTCCTTCCCGCAGCACAACGGAGGTACTGCCAATCGGCGCCCGGGCTCATGCACTGCCTGACGGAGCGATGGGGCCCGTCGCGTTCGGTCGTTTCACCTCTCGCCACGGATCGTAACATGAAGCGGGCGCGGCACGATGTGGTCAGGGACAATACCGCTGCATGCGGGTCGGATTGCCGCGAGCGCTACCGGTTGTTAGTAGGCGGAGATCA
This sequence comes from uncultured Caldilineaceae bacterium, assembly GCA_964649875.1. Taxonomy (GTDB): domain Bacteria; phylum Chloroflexota; class Anaerolineae; order Caldilineales; family Caldilineaceae; genus JASGTU01. The sequence continues at coordinate 14,906 of CAZYSJ010000100.1, read as the reverse complement.
TAGATGGCGAAAGCGTTGCCG
>CAZYSJ010000100.1:0-14875 GCA_964649875.1 uncultured Caldilineaceae bacterium | reverse complement strand
AGAGAACCTATGCCCCCGCCTATGCGCGGCGGTTGCAATTCCGGCGCGTCGGATTGTTTACGACGTAAGTCCACTGCCTTCGCTACACCGCGACCGCTCCGAGCCCGTTCAACCGTCAGGACGGGCAACATGCTTCCGGCACAATCTGCGTACTGCTTGCGAAGGTTGCGCCGGATAGAATGCTCCGGCAGCGCCTGCTGCACGATCCGGGTCACCTCATCCGGGTCAAAACCGTCGCAGTGAGCCTGCTCCCGCCAGCCGCCGACGAATCCGACGCAGCCTTCGTTCGCAGACATACCCACGCTGAGGAACGGCGCGCGCCTCATGTGCTGCCGAGAATCACCTGCGGACCATGACATTTGTCCCTTTCTCTATTGGGCTCACGTTGCTATACTTTACAGAGTAAAACGCGTCTTGTTCGACAGCGCACGGCGCAGGCGCGTACGCGGGCTGCGCCACTCAGCGCCGATTCCCGTTCCGAACAGAAAGGCCGATCCGCCGGATTCACCCCATTGCGGGTGTGCCCTACCCAATCACCACCTGCACCCTCAACCATGACACGACTCGAAGACATCAAGCGTGGCGCCAGCATTCAGGGCGTCCATCCCACCGGGCTTGTCACCGTCGTCGACGTTACTTGGCACGGACGTGAAGCGGTCACCTTGACCTACCGCGACGCGGCCGGCAATAGCGACAGCGAGCTGCTCTTCCGCGATGACGAAGCCCGATTGCAGATCGTTACCGCCGGACGGCCCTGGCGCTTTGACGCCGACGGCGCACTGCTGCGCCTGGCTTCGGAGGCGCAGCGCATCCGCCTGGCCCATCTCTCCGACCCGTACTTGGCCATCCACACCTCTGAAGTCGAACCGCTTCCGCACCAGATCACGGCTGTCTACGAGAAGATGTTGCCGCGCCAACCGCTGCGCTTTTTGCTCGCCGACGATCCGGGCTCCGGCAAGACCATCATGGCGGGCTTGCTCATTAAGGAGCTTCGCATACGCGGGGACGTCCAGCGCTGCCTGATCGTCTGCCCCGGCAACCTCGTCGAGCAATGGCAGGACGAACTGCACCGCCGCTTTGGCCTAAACTTCGAACTGCTGACGCGCGAGCGGGCGGAAGCGTCGCCCACAAGCAACATCTTCCTCGACGCGCCCCTGCTCATCGCGCGCCTGGACCAACTGGCCCGCAACGAAGACCTGCAGGACAGACTGTCCCAGAGCGAGTGGGATCTGGTGATCAGCGACGAAGCGCATAAAATGTCGGCCTCGTTCTTCGGCGGCGAGGTGAACTACACCAAGCGCCATCGCCTGGGACAGCTACTCGGCCGCATCACCCGTCACCTGCTCCTGATGACGGCTACCCCGCACAACGGCAAGGAGGAGGACTTCCAGCTTTTCATGGGGCTGCTCGATGCGGACCGCTTCGAGGGCCGCTTTCGCGACGGCGTGCACTCGGTGGACGTCTCCGACATGATGCGGCGCATGGTCAAGGAGCAGTTGCTCAAGTTCGACGGTACGCCCCTCTTCCCCGAGCGTCTTGCCTACACCGTTCCCTACCGGCTTTCGGATTTGGAAGCGCGCCTCTACACCCAGGTCACCGACTACGTGCGCGAGGAGTTCAACCGCGCCGAAAACCTGGAGGGCGACGGCCGCGCCGGCACCGTCGGCTTTGCCCTGACAGTCCTACAGCGCCGCCTGGCCTCCTCGCCCGAGGCGATCTGCCAGTCCCTTGTGCGCCGCCGGCAGCGGCTTCAGAGCCGCCTGCGCGAGGCCGAGTTGGTCGCACGGGGCAGACAAGTCGATAAGCTCATGGCGCTGACCAGCGACGCTTACTCCGACGAAGACTGGGATGACCTGGACGACGCGCCGGCCGATGAGTTGGAGCAGATCGAAGAGGAGGTCATAGACCAGGCCACCGCCTCCCGTACGGTCCATGAACTGCGCATCGAGATCCAGATCCTGCAGCGTTTGGAGGAGTTGGCGCAGGAAGTGCGGCTGAGCGGAGTCGACCGCAAGTGGGACGAACTAAGGCGCCTCCTGCTGGATGAGGAGGTAATGTTCGACGACCAGCGCCGGCGACGTAAGCTGGTGATCTTTACCGAACACCGCGATACGCTTAACTACCTGGTGGAGCGTATCGGAACGCTGCTGGGCCGCCCGGAAGAGGTCGTCGCCATCCACGGCGGCCTGCTGCGCGAGGAGCGGCGCAAGGCGCAGGGCGCGTTCACCCAGGATAGCGGCGTCTCCATCCTCGTCGCCACCGACGCTGCGGGCGAGGGCATCAACCTGCAGCGCGCCCATCTGATGATCAACTATGACCTGCCGTGGAATCCCAACCGCTTGGAGCAGCGCTTCGGCCGCATCCACCGCATCGGACAGACCGAGGTGTGCCACCTCTGGAATCTGGTCGCCGAGGAGACGCGCGAGGGCGACGTTTACGCCACCCTGCTGCGCAAGCTGGAGGAGGAGCGCCGCGCTCTGGGCGGCGCCGTCTTCGACGTGATCGGCCAGGCCATTGGCGGCAAGGAGTTGCGCCGCCTGATGCTCGACGCTATCCGCTACGGCGACCGGCCCGATGTGCGCGCCCGCCTCAACGAGAAGGTGCAAGGCGCGCTGGATCGCCAGCGCTTGCGCGACCTGATGGAGAACGACGCGCTGGCGCAGGATGTGATGGACACGAGCAAGGTGCACGCCATCCGCCGCGACATGGAACGTATGGAGGCGCGCCGCCTCCAACCCCACTATATCGAGACTTTTTTCCGGGCCGCGTTCGAGCGGCTGGGCGGCTCGCTGCACGAGCGCGAGTCCGGGCGCTATGAGATCACCCACGTCCCCGCCGTGATCCGCCAGCGCGACCGGCTCATCGGCGCGGGGGCGCCGGTGTTGGCCCGCTACCAACGCATCTGCTTCGACAAGGATCTCCGCTTCGTTCAGGGCAAACCCCAGGCCGAGTTCGTCTGTCCCGGACACCCCCTGCTTGACGCGGTCGTCGACCTGATCCTGGAGCGCCATCGAGACCTGATGCGCCAGGGCGCGATTCTGGTTGACGAGCGCGACGACGGCGACACGCTGCGGGCGCTCTTCTACTTGGAGCACGCCATCCGCGATGGGCGCGCAACGACGGACAGGTCCCGTCGCGAGATTTCGCGACGGCTCCAGTTTGTAGAGATCGCCTTGGGAGCCGGGGCCGGCAGCGCACCCGAGGCAGAGGCGCGCGACGCCGGAATGGCGCCCTATCTCGACTACCGCCCCCTGCAGCCCCACGAACAAGACTTGTTGGCGCCTGCAGTAGAAGCGGCGCTCTCCACCTTTGACCTGGAACAAGCTGCGCTGCAATACGCCATTCGGCATCTGGCCCCGGCGCATCTGCGCGAGGTTCGCGAGCAACGCGAGCCGCTGGTCGACAAGACCTATGCCGCAGTCAAAGAACGGCTAACCAAGGAGATCACGTTCTGGGATAACCAGTCGGTCCGGCTGGAAGAGCAGGAACGCATGGGCAAGGTCAACGCGCGGCTCAACGCGGCCATGGCGCGCCGGCGGCGCGACGAGCTGCAAATGCGGCTGCGCACCCGCCTGGAGGAGCTGAAGTTGGAGCGCCAGATCGCAGCCAAGGCGCCCGTCGTCACCGGCGGGGCGCTGGTCGTTCCCATCGGCCTGATTCGACGGCTGCAGGGCGAGTGGCCGGAGGAGCCGTCTGTCCTCGAATTGCGCAACAAATACGTGGAGATGGCGGCTATGCACGCCGTGATGGCCGCCGAGCGCAGCATGGGTTTCACCCCGCTCCCGGTCTACCGCACCCGCTCGTACGATATCGAGTCCGCGCCGCCCGGCGGAGAAGGGCCGCTGCGCATCATCGAGGTCAAGGGCTTTACCGATGGCTCGACCGACGTCACCCTGACCCGCAACGAAATGCTGCATGCGCTCAACAAGGGGGAGCACTGGCGTTTGGCCTTGGTGCATGTCCCCAAGGACGGCTCGGTGTCCGGGGCGGCGCTGGAGCAGATGCTGGCGGACGGCGCGCTGCACGCCCCGATCGTCGCCGCCTGTGAGGTGCGCTACGTGCCCCGATGGTTCGACCGCCGGCCCGGCTTTGCCTCGACCGGCGAGAACTTCGGCATTAGGGATCTGTGGAGAACGGGCGAGCCTCCTGCCTGACCGAAGATGCAATTTGGATGCCGGTGCACAGTTGCACTATCCTGATAGTCAGGATGGCCGATCGGTGCGGCTGCGGGTTCTACAGGAGGATGGCGACATGGCGGATTCTGAACAGGTGAGCATCGGACAAGTGAAGCGGGACATCTCCGAACTGGTGAATCGCGTGGCGTTCGCCGGCGAGCGTATCGTGTTGACCTCCCGCGGCAAGCCCAAAGCGGCCCTGGTCAGCATCGAAGACTACGAATGGCTGAACCGCGCCAGGGATGCCAGAGCCGCCGAGTGGCGCGCTTGGGTGGACGAAAGCGCCCGGCTCGGCGAGGAGATCTTGGACCGGCGCCAAGGCGACCCCATAGACGCCGCCGGCGTGTGGCAGGCCGCTCGGGCGGACCTGGAGGCGCGCGATGCCTCTGGTGGTTGACGCCAGTCTGACCTTTCGCCTGCTGGTCCCCAATAGCGACCAGGCGAAGCTGCGCAGGCGCATGGATGCGTGGATGAAAGCCGAGGACCGGCTTGCCGCACCGTCGTTGTGGCTATATGAGCTGGCGTCGGCCTTGGTCAAAGCGGTACGCTTCGACCAGTTGACAGTTGACGAAGCCCGGCGCGCGCTCCGCTTGGTGCACAGCTTCCCCATCGAGATGGTGACGCCCGACCTGCAGCTAACGGAGGCGGCCTTTGACTGGAGCGTGCGGCTGCAGCGCGCCAATGCCTACGATGCCTTTTACCTCGCCCTGGCGCAGGATTTGGGCTGCGAACTGTGGACAGTGGACCGGCGTCTGGTCCAGGCGGCGCAGCAGCCGTGGGTGCGATCCCCGCTTGGCTAATTCCACCCAGCCGGCGCTACGTTACAGGAGAGCAAGCGAATGCCATCAGTTGACGAGTCCTGGAATTGACGGCTACACCAATCATCCAAACAGAGAGCACTGGAGAACGCAGCGATCTTACAAGGCCTCAGAAGACTTGCGCGCAACGCGCCGGCGGCAGCGATGCCGGATACAGGCGAACGCTCTGGAGGCCGGCGTCTCGCGAAATCGAAATAAACGCTCCGCTCAGGACGATACAACCGGCTCGCCGATCAAGAACCGTACCGGCTCTCTCGTAGACGAAGCCCCGTCCGCTACCGAGGAGAATCCCGAGTGTCCTACAACAAGAAACTGATCGAAGTCGCCCTGCCCCTGGACGCCATTAACGCCGAGTCGGCGCGCGAGAAGTCCATTCGCCACGGCCACCCCAGCACTCTGCACTTGTGGTGGGCGCGGCGGCCTCTGGCCGCTTGCCGCGCCGTCCTCTTCGCGCAGATGGTCGACGACCCCTCCGCCCATCCCGACAAGTTCCCCACCGACGAGGCCCAGCAGCAGGAGCGCGAGCGGCTGTTTCGCATCATCGAGGAATTGGTCAAGTGGGAGAACATCAACAACGAGCCGGTGCTCGAAGCCGCACGCCACGAGATCCGCGCCTCCGCGCCGCCCGGCGGCCCGCCCCCGGTCCTCGACCCCTTTGCCGGCGGCGGCTCCATCCCCTTGGAGGCGCAGCGTCTTGGCCTGGAGGCCCACGCCGGCGACCTCAACCCGGTGGCTGTGCTGATCAACAAGGCGCTGATCGAGATCCCGCCCAAGTTCGCCGGGCAGCCGCCGGTGAACCCGGAAAGCAGAAAACAGGAAATAGGAAATAGCGGTGAGCCGGCAGCCGCTGCTTCCCATGATGCAGAAAATAGGAACAAGGAAATAGGAAATAGCGGTGAGCCGGCAGCCGCTGCTTCCCATGATACAGAAAGTAGGAACAAGGAAATAGGAAATAGCCATGCACTATCGCGAGCTGACCGTATGGAAGAAGGCGATGGAGGCGGCGAAGGAGGTCTATCGGTTGGCGCCATTGCTTCCGCGGGAGGAGACGTACGGGATGCGCTCCCAGATCACACGGGCGGCGGTCTCGATTCCGGCGAATATCGCCGAGGGCTGGGCGAGGGAATCGAACAGGGAGAAAGCGCAGTTTCTGGCGATCGCTCAGGGGTCGCTAGCCGAGGTGGAGACGTATCTGACGCTTTGCGAGGAGATCGGCTGGTTTCCGAATACCGAGACGAACTGCCTGCGAACGCTCCTCAGCGAGGTGGGGAAGATGCTGACGACGCTGCGTCGCAACTTCCGGGAGACACGCTGACCCCTATTTCCTATACCCTATTTCCTATTTCCTACCGCGGGGCGCAGGGTTTGGCCGAGGACGTGCGCTACTACGGCCAGTGGATGCGCGACGAGGCGGAGAAGCGCATCGGCCGGCTGTACCCCAAGGTCAAGCTGCCCAAGGAGCAAGGCGGCGGCGAGGCCACGGTCATCGCCTGGCTGTGGGCGCGCACCGTGACCTGCCCCAACCCGGCCTGCGGCGCACAGATGCCGCTGGTCAGTTCCTTTTGGCTCTCCAAGAAGGTTGGAAAACAGGTGTGGGTTGAGCCGATTGTCGATCGTTCAGGTTCTGTACCCGAGATCCGGTTTGAGATCAGGGGCGGGCGCGGCAAGCCGCCCGATCCGCCCAAAGTGGGCCGGGGTGCGACATTCAAGTGCCTTGCCTGCAATCAAGTTGCGCAAGACCAGCACATCAAAGATGAAGGCTTGGCCGGACGCATGGGAGCGCAACTCATGGCGATCGTTGCGGAGGGCAAGAGAGGACGGATATACGTTCAGGCTGATTCGCAACATGCTGGTAGTGCTGCATCGGCCCGGCCCGCCTGGAGGCCAGAAGCGTTGATGCCGGACAATCCGCGCTGGTTTTCGCCGCCCATCTACGGCATGACAACGTTTGGCGATCTCTTCACGGACCGGCAGCTTGTGGCGCTGACCACGTTCAGCGACCTGGTACAGGAGGCGCGCCCTCGCGTCGAGCAGGACGCGCTCGCCGCCGGGCTGGACGCTCCCCGCGCCGCCGCCTACGCCGATGCCGTGGCTACGTACTTGGGTTTGGCGGTCAGCAGACTGAGCGACATTTCTAATGCTCTATGTATGTGGGAGAACACACGTACGCAGGTGCGGCACCTGTTTACTAGACAAGCAATCCCAATGCTATGGGATTTCGCCGAGTCCAATGTTTTTAGCGGCGCCGCGGGAGACTACACCATTACGTTAGGCTCGATCACGAATGTCATATCCCGCCTACCTACAAATGCGAAAGCCAATGCGAAGCAACAGGATGCGGCTTCCGGTAATCTCCCAGACAATATTGTGGTTTCGACCGATCCACCCTACTACGACAACATCGGCTACGCAGATTTGAGCGACTTCTTCTACGTCTGGATGCGTCGTACTTTAGGCGCCCTCTATCCCGAGCTGTTCAGCACCCTGCTAGTTCCGAAGTCTGAGGAATTGATCGCAAGCCCGTATCGATTCAAAGGGAACAAGGTGCAGGCCCAGGATTTCTTTGAGGATGGCCTGTTCAGGACGTTTGGAAACATCCTCCACGCGTCCGATCCGCACTATCCAACTACCGTTTACTATGCCTTTAAGCAAGCCGAGGACTCGGACGAAGGATTGGTGTCAACCGGGTGGGAGACCATGCTCGAAGGGCTCATTCGCACCGGCTTCCAGATCACCGGGACGTGGCCGCTGCGCACTGAACTCAGCAATCGAATGCTGGCGTCAGGCACCAACGCTCTAGCGTCTTCGGTTGTACTCGCCTGTCGCCGGCGTCCAAAAGACGCAGGCATGATCACACGCCGCGATTTCATCGGCGCGCTACAAACGGAACTGCCCACAGCATTGAGATTGCTCCAGAAAGGATATATCGCGCCGGTCGACCTGGCCCAGGCCTCCATCGGCCCCGGCATGGCCATCTTCTCCCGCTATGCCCAGGTGGTCGAGGCGGACGGCTTGCCCATGTCCGTGCGCACCGCACTCGCCCTGATCAACCAGGCGCTGGACGAGTTCCTGGCCGAGCAGGAAGGGGAATACGACGGCGACACGCGCTGGGCGCTGGCTTGGTTCGAGCAAAACGCCTTCGACGACGCCCCTTTCGGCGACGCCGAGACCCTCTCCAAGGCCAAGAACACCAGCGTCGGCGGCATGGTCGAAGCCGGCTTCCTCCACGCCCGCGCCGGCAAGGTCCGTCTCTTGCGCCGCGAAGAGCTGGACGAGGAGTGGACGCCCGCCGGCGACAAGCGCCGCACTGTGTGGGAGGACGTGCAGCAGCTCATCCGCGCGCTGGACGCCCGGGGCGAGGACGCCGCCGCCGGCATCCTGGCGCAGCTCACCGGCGCCGAGGCCGAGTCCGCCCGCGACCTGGCGTACCGGCTCTACACGCTGTGCGAGCGCAAGGGCTGGGCGCAGGAAGCGACCGCCTACAACGGCCTGGTGGTGACCTGGCCGGAGTTGCAGCGCCGGGCGCATGACCTCGCCGCGTCCGCGCCGCAGCAGGACCGGCTGCTGTAGAGCCGGGTTTCCAAGGGGCATTCACATGGTGGAGAACGAGATGCCACAATCGGGGCCGAGAGCCATCGAAGAGCACCTTGAGATGGCACGCATCATGCGCTCGAATCTGGCCGGCATGGAAGACGCTGTCGCCGAATACGAGCGTGCGCTCCGGTCGATTTTCCAACGAGCGCGCCCGAAGCATCTGGAGTACTGGGCGCGTGTGCTGGGCGATAGCGTCGCTCCGCATTAGGAGCAATTGATGGCTGGGTGGATTTTCGTTTCCCGGCGAGACGGATTGAGATCTTCAGACAATCTAGCGTGGCGATGGTGAATGGGCATATTGAGGCGCTTCTTCTCCCGGGAGTCAACCGGGTTCGCAACCACTGACGATGTAGGGACACAATATGCCCTACTTAAAACGACCAGGCGTCGAGGCAGATGGCACGTCCTTCTTGGCGCGCCGCCAAGCGCCGAGTTCCGCCGGCCTGCCGTTCTGATCACCACCCATAAGCGGCGTATTCGGGAATATCTGGCGCAACGCGACTATGACGCAGCCGAGGCATACTACAGGACCGTACGCCACTGCTACGCCCAGCCGGCTTACCAGGCGGTTCGCCAACACTACTGGCAGCTGCATAGAGACGAAGTGTTGAGCGCACTGCACGAGCTGCTGTCCGAATTTCGGTTCAAGGAAGCCAACGAACTGGCGGCCGGTTCGATAGTCGTCGTCGAGCCGGAAGAATATCAGAATGCACTCAAGGCGCCGGCCATCCAAAAATTCTTCGGCGATAACTTCTCGTTTGATCTGAACACCGAGCAGGCAAAGGCGCTGGCATCCCCGGCGCAGCATGTGCTCGTCAAAGCTCGCGCCGGGACGGGCAAAACGCGTGCCATTGTCAGCAAAGCCATCCTTGCCATGTATGAAGAGGGACTGCACCCAGACCAGATCCTCATGTTGGCCTTCAATCGCGACGCGGCCAACGAGATGCTCGATCGGATGCGCAGCGAGTTCGAGATGCCGGAGTTCTCGACGTCAAAGACCTTTCACAGCCTTGCCTACCGCATTGCATTGCCTGGTCGCTCCATTCCGGACTCGGATGACGTCAGACTTCAGCTTTTGGAGAAAGCCCTGCGCTCGGTCTGGACGAACGCGTTCCGCAAGCTGGTGAATACATTCTTCCGGATGGCTGAGGATGTCGACTTGCTGCCGGACAGGTCACTGGATGCCAAGAACTACTACCAGTTCCGGCGAACAGACTTGAAGCTGTTCACGCTTGGCGGCGCCAAAGTCAAATCCATCGGCGAAAAATGGATAGCCGATTTCCTATTCGAGCATGGGATCTTCTACGGCTATGAGGAGTACTTCAGGTGGGATGGCGAGCCTTATCACCCGGATTTTACGTTGAAGGCGTCCGATCAGGGCTATAAAGTCATCGCGATATTGGAGCACTGGGGAGTATCGGCGGACGACCAGGACGAGGATGCCATCTTCGATGGCGGTACCACCGCTCGTCAATACCGTATGCAGATCAAGCGAAAGCGTTCCTTCTGGAAGGGCAAGGGCATCACGCTCGTCGAGACATCGCTGGATGACATGACCCAGGGGCGCGCGGCGTTTGAAAACATCCTGCGCGATCGGTTGGAGGCAATCGGTATCCCCTGCAAACGACTGTCCGATGGGGCGCTTGAGCAACGCCTGGAGCGCCGGTATTGGAATGAGTTGACAAAGCTCATGTTGCAGTTCGTCGATCGCGCGAAAAATCGCCGTCTCAAGGTCGAAGATGTGCGACGCGTCCATAGTGCCGTGCCCAAGCACAAGGTCCGCACGCGTGTCTTCTGGCGTCTGGCTTCTCGCGTCTACGGGGCCTATGAACGGATTCTGCGACAGGAAAACAAGATGGACTTCCAAGATGTGCTGGAGGAAGCTGCCCAGCGCATCGAAGCGGAACACGGCGATCTCGCCTTTGTTCCCGAACGAGGAAGGAACCCCGTTCGCCTTGATGGGCTGCGCTGGCTGCTCATCGACGAGTACCAGGACTTCTCGCCCGGCTTCGACAACATGGTTAGGGTTCTGCGAAAGTACAATCCGGGACTTAGGCTGTTCTGCGTAGGCGACGACTGGCAGACAATCAACCGCTTCGCGGGGTCCGAACCCATTTACTTCCAGGAGTTCGCCAAGAAGACGCCGGAGGCGCAGGAAGTCCTGCTGCGGATCAATCACCGAAGTCGCAGGGAGATAGTCAACACCAGCAACCGCCTTATGGAGGGATTTGGGGCGCCCGGAATGTGGCTTCCAAACAAACTCGGTGGACAAGTGCGCGCCACATGCGTGGACAGGCTCTATCTCAAAGCGCTTCCCACCAACGGCGCCCACGGGACAGATTTCGAGGGAGATGAAGACGAGGAATGCCCACGGAAGTTTGATCCGGGCTTTATGCGGGCCAAAACCATTGCCGTCTGCTGTGGGCTCATAGAGCGATATAGTAAACCCGGATCATCGGTTGCGATACTCAGCCGGACAAACCACATCCTCAGGCTTCCGCTTTTCCGTTTTGCCGAAGACCTGTATATGGCGCTTGAAGAGATCGGGGCGGCGATAGATCCCCCTCCTAGCGTGAATACGGTGCACAAATTCAAGGGGCTGCAGGCGGAACTGGTTATCCTACTGGATGTTACTTCTGGGCAAGTCCCCCTACTCCACAAGGATAACGAACTGATGGCCCCGTTCCTTTCCAACGGCGCAGACCCTCACGAGGAGGCCATGATCGACGAGCGCCGGCTGTTCTATGTGGCCTTGAGCCGCGCCACCGACCACTTGTGGATCTTGAGCGAGAGCGCGCGGTTGTCGCCGTTTCTTGAATCGCTGGGCGTGCCGATCGTGGATCCCACGACCGTCGCGGCTCAGCCGTTCGGTATCGTGTAGGCGGATTCAGCTGATTCGATGTTCTTTTGATGTGTAGCTCAGAACTTCAGTGCTATCTGCGCCTGGTCCGATAGCACGCCAGCAAGTAGTGTGGAGAACTTGGACAATGGCTTCCACCAACAAGGAACGCATCGCCCAGATGCTGGAACTGCTGCAGGCGGGCCTCCTGCCCTTCGTGCAGCGCGAGATGGAATCCGAATACCGCGGGCTGTGGCTGAAGCAGGCGGCCTACAGCCTGAACAACCTCGACGAAAACGACCCCCACTTCGACGTCTACGCGCTGCTCAAGATCATGTGGGACCAGTGGAACAACGTCTTCAGCACGACCTTGGGCCATGCCGAGCGCAGCCTGGTCAGCGAGTTGCGCAGCGTGCGCAACCAGTGGGCGCACCAGGAGACCTTCTCCGGCGACGACGCTTATCGCGCCCTCGACTCGGCTGCCCGCCTGCTGACGGCCATCTCCGCGCCCGAGGCCCGCGAAGTGGAACGCATGAAGCAGGAGCTGCTGCGCATCCGCTTTGACGAGCAGGCTCGGCGTGAGCGGCGCAAGGCGGCCATGACGCCCACCGAGGGCAAGCCCTCTGCCGGGCTGCGCCCCTGGCGCGAGCTGGTTACGCCCCACCCCGACGTCGCCTCCGGACGCTACCAGCAGGCGGAGTTCGCCGCCGATCTGGCCGCGGTCCATGACGAATCCTCCACCGCGGGCAGCGAGTACCGCGACCCGCAGGAGTTCTTCCGGCGCACCTATCTGACCGAAGGCCTGCGCGACCTGCTGCGCACTGCATTGCTGCGCATCGGCGGGCAGGGCGGCGACCCGGTGGTCGAGCTTAAGACCAACTTCGGCGGCGGCAAGACCCACTCCATGCTTGCGCTCTATCACCTTTTCTCCGGCGCCGAGCCGGGAGATCTGGCGGGCGTCGACGGCATCCTGCACGGGTTGGAGATCAGCCAAGCGCCCGATGCGCGACGCGCTGTGCTGGTGGGGACCGCACTTTCCCCCGGCCAGGCCCGCACTAAGCCGGACGGGACCGTAGTGCGCACCCTGTGGGGCGAGTTGGCCTGGCAATTGGGTGGAGCGGAGGCCTTTGCCCTGGTAGCGGACACGGACGCGCATGGCGTCAGTCCTGGCTCTCATCTGCTGCGCGATCTCTTCGTCACGTGGGGCCCCGCCTTGGTCCTCATCGACGAATGGGTGGCCTACGCCCGCCAGATCTACGGCAAGAGCGGTCTGCCCGCCGGTTCCTTCGACGCCAACCTGACCTTCGTCCAGGCCCTAACCGAGGCGGTCAAGCAGACGAAGGACGCTATGCTCGTGGCCAGCTTGCCTGCATCGCAGATCGAGATCGGCGGCGAGGGCGGCCAGCATGCATTGGCCCTCATCCAAAACACGTTCGCCCGCATCGAAGCCACCTGGCGACCCGCCAGCGCCGAGGAGAGCTTCGAGATCGTGCGGCGGCGGCTTTTCCAGCCGATGACCGACCCCAATGACTTCGCCGCGCGCGACGCCGTCATCGACGGCTTTGCCCGCCTCTATCGTGACCAGGCTGAGGAGTTCCCCGCCGAGGTGCGCGAGGCGGACTATACGCGGCGCATGCAGGCGGCCTACCCCATCCACCCCGAGCTTTTCGACCGGCTCTACAGCGACTGGTCCAGCCTAGAGCGCTTCCAGCGGACCCGCGGCGTCCTGCGCCTGATGGCGTCCGTGATTCACGCGCTGTGGGAGCGCAACGACGGCAGCCTGCTCATCATGCCGGCTACCATCCCCATCGACGAGCCGGAGGTGCAGAAGGAGTTGACGCGCTATCTGGAGGACAACTGGGTCCCGGTGCTGGAGCGCGACGTGGACGGTCCGGCCTCGCTGCCTCTCACCCTAGACCGCGGCAATCCCAATTTCGGCCGATACTCCGCGTGCCGGCGCGTGGCGCGGGCCATCTATATGGGGTCGGCGCCTACGTACAAGGCGAACAACCGCGGCATCGACGACCGCGGCGTTAAGCTGGGCTGTGTGCAGCCGGGCGAGACGGTCGCCACCTTCGGCGATGCGCTGCGCCGGCTGACTGACCAGGCAACGCATCTCTATGTCGATCGCAGCCGCTACTGGTTCAGCACGCAGCCCAGCGTCACCCGCTTGGCCCAGGACCGCGCCGCCCAGGTCGACAAGTACGATGCGTGGGAGGAACTCAAGCGTCGTTTGCGCAGCGACCGCAGCCGGGGCGACTTCGCGGCCGTGCACGTGGCGCCCGCCGGTCACGGCGACGTACCCGACGAGGCGGAAGCGCGCTTGGTCGTGCTCGGCCCGGAATCGCCGCACATGCGCCGCAGCCTGGTCAGCAGCGCCCGCCAGCAGGCGGAGCTATATCTCAGACAGCGCGGGAGCAGCCCGCGCCTCTATCGGAACATGCTCGTCTTTCTCGCCCCCGACCAGGCCCGGCTGGACGAGTTGGAGGAAGCGATCGCTCAGTACCTGGCCTGGAAGAGCATCTTCGATGAACGCAAGCCCCTCAACCTGGACCCCTTCCAGACCGGGCAGGCCGAATCCAAGCTCGCCGCCGCAGACGAGACGGTGGACGCGCGCATCCGCGAGACTTATACGCATCTGCTGGCGCCTTACCAGTCCGATCCCCACGATCCGGACACGCTGATGCTGGAAGAACACCGCATCCAGGGCAACGACGCGTTGGCGGTCTTGGCAAGCCGCAGGTTGGTCGCCAACGAGGGCTTATTCACCGTCTTTGGCGGCGTGCGCCTCAAGATGGAACTGGACAAGCTGAAGCTGATGGACAACCGCCCGCACATCGGCTTGAAGCAGCTCTGGGAGTACTTCGCCCGCTATCCTTACATGCCGCGGCTGCGCGATGTCCAGGTGTTTATTTCTGCGGTACAGGATGGCGTCACCCAGACCACGTGGAGCGAGACCTTCGCCTACGCCGCGGCGGTTGACGAAGCCGAAGGCCGCTACCGCGGCTTACTTGCAGGCCAGGCCGGCAGCATCACCGTGGACAGCCGGAGCGTTCTGGTCCGCTCCGACGTCGCCAAAGGCCAAACGGATGTCTCGCCCGGGCCGCCTGGCTGGAAGCCGCCGGTTGTACCGCCCGGCCCCGGTCCGCAACCGCCCGAAACGCCGCGCCCTCCGGAACGGCGCGGCAAGCGCTTCCACGGGGCCAAGGAGCTAGACCCAATGCTGTTGAGCAGCGAAGCCGCCAAGGTAGCGGAGAACGTCCTCCAGTTCCTAAGCAGCCTGCCCAATGCTTCCCTGTGCGTGACGCTGGAGATCGAGGCGGACCTGCCCGACGGCGTGCCTGAACACAACTTGCGCACCATCCTGGAGAACGCGCGCACCCTAGGGTTTTCCAGTTTCGAGTTCGAGGACGTGGACTAGGCAGGATCTCGGCCCACACGCTGCGCCG
>CAZYSJ010000099.1:0-17898 GCA_964649875.1 uncultured Caldilineaceae bacterium | reverse complement strand
ACACCCTATCCTACACTCTTTCCCTACACGACGCTCTTCCGATCTTGTTCGACTTGCCGCCGGTTGCGCGCAGCAACTGGCGCGTGAGGCGCAGCACCTGATTGCGCCCGGTGTGCGGGGGGATCACCTGCTCGATGCCGCGGTCGTAGAGGATGGCCCCGACACGGTTGCCGTCCCGCGTGAGCAGGCGCGCCAGCGTCGCCACAAAGTCAATGAGGATCGCCTCCTTAGAATGGTCCGCCGGACCGAAGGTCATCGAGCGGGTCAGGTCGAGCAAAAACCAGGCCGTGATCTCCCGGTCCTCGACGAACTGGCGCACGTAGGGGCTGTCCATGCGCGCGGTGACGTTCCAGTCGATGTGGCGCACATCGTCATCCAATTGGTACTCGCGCAGCTCGGCAATGTCGATGCCGGTCCCATAGAAGAGCGTGCGATAGTCGCCCTGGAATAGGCCGTCGAGACGGCGAATGACGCGCCATTCCAAGCGTCGCAGAATGCGCTCAGGCGTTGTCGCGAGCGAAGTTGTTGCGGGCGAAGAGGACGTCGTGATCACGCGGCGAGACCTCCGGCGTGGGAATGGCGTTCAGAATGCGGGTGAGCAGCGCGTCGCTGTCCACGTTATCGGCGAGCGCTTCGTAAGACAGCACGAGGCGATGGCGCATGACGTCGGCGGCCAGGTCGCGCACGTCTTCGGGCAGCACGTATGTCCGGTCGCGGATGAAGGCGAGCGCCCGCGCCGCCAGGATCAGGTTGATGGACGCGCGCGGGCTGGCGCCGAAGAGGATATAGGGCGCCAGCCCGCCTTGGCCCACCGTCTGCGGTTTGCGCGTCGCCGTCACCAGCTTGACGGCGTACTCGATCAAGGCGGGATCGACATACACCTGCGCCGCCTCTTTTTGCAGGTCAATGAGCTGTTCGGGCGTCAGGACTTTGCGGATGGCCTGGACAGGGCCGGTCATGCGCTCGACGATGACAAATTCCTCCGTCGGCGTGGGATAGCCTACCAGCACCTTGAGCATGAAGCGGTCGACCTGCGCTTCGGGCAGCGGGTAGGTCCCTTCCGACTCGATGGGGTTCTGGGTCGCCAGCACCAAGAACGGCTCCGGCACGCGGTGCGTCTCGCGGCCGATGGTGACCTGCCGCTCCTGCATCACCTCCAGCAGCGCGCTCTGCACCTTGGCCGGCGCGCGGTTGATCTCGTCGGCCAGCAGCAGGTTGGTAAAGACAGGCCCCAACGAGGTGTTGAAGTCGCCGCTCTTCTGGTTGTAGATGCGGGTGCCGATCAGGTCGGCGGGCACGAGGTCGGGCGTAAACTGAATGCGCTGAAACTGCCCGCCGATGGTGTCGGCCAACGTCTTGATCGCCATCGTCTTGGCCAGGCCGGGCACGCCTTCGACCAGGATGTGGCCGCGCGCCAACAGCGCCACCAACAGACGCTCCAGCAGATGGTCCTGGCCGACGATGATCTTTTTGACCTCGTAGAGCACTTGCTCCATAGGCTTGCTGAGGTCGCCGTTCGTGCGTTCTTGCATGCGTCTATCCTTTGCTTCTCTCGCCCGCTTCTCGTGTGCGTTTTCTTCCCTATGTCGAATCACGCCGCCCGCGGCGGCTAGAGATCGGGCATGCCGGCGGCGCCGCCGGCCGCGTCGATGCGCACGGCAAAGCCGATGCCGATGAAGGTCTCTTGCGCTGTTGGGTTGACCGGCCCCACCACGATGCCGACTACCTCGCCGTTGCGGTTGAGCAGCGGGCCGCCGGCGCTGCCCGCGTTGACGGCGGAATCGAACTGGATCAGTCGCTCCAGCGGCGGCTCGTCGGGGGATCGTGCGTAGGTGCGGTTCAGCCCTGAGATGACGCCGGCGCTGATTGACCCGGTCAGCCCCAGCGGGTTGCCCACGGCATACGCCTCGTCGCCGATGCGCAGCGCGCCGGGGTTGCCCAGCGTGGCCGGGGCAAAGGTTTCCGGCAGTTGATCCGGCAGCAGCACGGCGATATTGTTGTCCGGCTGGAAGGCTACGATGACGGCATTGGCCTCGCTTCCATCGGCAAAGATGACGCGGATGGAGCGAGCGCGTTCGACCACGTGCAGCGCGGTTAGGATGGCGCCTTCTGCATTGACGATCACGCCGCTGCCGACGCCGAACTGCTGTTGCGCCTGTATCGCAGCGTCGCCGGCCGTTGCGGGAAAGCCGCCGAGCGCGCCAGGGTGGTAGGCAATTCGCCGCGCCTGCTGCGCGCCGCCTCGAAGGGGACGAGCGTCGTCGATGCGAATCACGACCAGCGAGGGGAGGATGATGTCATAGACTTCCGTCGAGCGGGCCGGCGCCGGAGTCGCCGCGGCCAGCATTTCCGTCACGCCCGTCTGGACTTCGGTCATGGTCAGCGGCTGCGGCGGAGGTTCGCCAAACCCATCGTAGAGGAACAGCCCGCCAAACGCGGCCATGATGCCGGCGAGAAAGGGCAGCGCGCCGCGCCCGGTTTGCGCGAGCCGCTGTCTCCAACGCTGCGGGCGATCGTTTGTCGAGGGAGGAACAACAGCCTCTCTGTCGGATGCCATAGGACGACTTTGCCTTCACAGAACGCCGCGGCCGAGGACGGGTATAACGGGTAATCGATCGGACGTTGGCCCACGGAAGTGCTGGGCCAACATTGGGGAGGATGGAGGAGTGCAATACACAGTGTCCGATAGCGTTCCGAGTGGCGCTATCTTAGCGATCGAAAGCTTGGCGTACTGCACGCTTGCTTACAAAGTTTGCTTATAGGGTGAGGGGCAAACGCGTAATGAGAGATGCGCGGCGCGGGGAACAGCTTGACGCGCCGGCCTTCCAGAAAGCTGTGGCAGGAGCCGTTCGCTTCCCGGAAGGCCAGAGAGGCAACCTAGAGAATCACCGGCAAGGCCGTGCGCCTAGCCGCCGGCCATCGCGCCGACGATCAGAAACGGCTCTGCGCCCGTCGCCACCGCGTCGGGCAGCGGCGCGTCCGGCGACTCGTGCGACAGGTCTTGGCCGCAGGCGAAGAAGCGGACAAGAGGCCGGCGCTGTCCCGAAGCGCGGTCGCGGATCGTGCCGCGCAGCGTCGGGTGCGCCGCCTCCAGCGCATCCAGTACGGCGCGCTGCGTCACCGGCCCGTCTACCCGGAGGCTGACCTCCTTGCCGGTTCCAGCCAGCGTTCGCAAATGGACAGGGATCGTAACGCGAATCATGGCAGCGTCTGAACCTCCACCGACAACACAGCCGGCAGATCGCGCACGATGGGCGTCCAGGTGTCGCCTGCATCGGCGGATGCATAGACCTGCCCGCCGGTCGTGCCGAAGTAGACGCCGCAGGCGGCGAGGTTATCGACGGCCATGGCGTCGCGCAGGACGTTGACGTAACAGTCGCTCTGCGGCAGACCCTGCGTCAGCGCCTCCCACTCGTTCCCGCCTGTGCGACTGCGGTAGACGCGCAGCTTGCCGTCCGGCGGATAATGTTCGGAGTCGCTCTTGATGGGGACGACGTAGACGGTATCCGGCTCGTGGGCGTGCACCGCAACGGGGAAGCCGAAGTCGCTGGGCAAGTTGCCGCTGACCTCATGCCACGACTCGCCGGCGTCGTCGCTGCGCATGACGTCCCAGTGCTTCTGCATGAAGAGCACGTCCGGCCGCGAGTGATGCATGGCGATGCTGTGGACGCAGTGGCCGACCTCCGCGTCCGGGTCCGGCAGTTCGTATTCCGAGCGCAGCCCGCGATTTGCAGGCCGCCACGTCTGCCCGCCGTCGTCGCTGCGGAATACGCCCGCAGCCGAGATGGCGACGAAGATGCGCTGAGGATCGCTCGGGTCCAATAGGATGGTGTGCAGGCCCATCCCGCCCGCGCCCGGCTGCCACAAATGCCCCTTGGCCTGGCGCAGCCCCGGCAGTTCTCGCCACGTACTCCCGCCGTCGTCGCTGCGAAACAGCGCGGCGTCCTCTACGCCGGCGTAGACCGTGTCCGGGTCGGCCGGCGACGGTTCGAGATGCCAGACGCGCTTAAACTCCCAGGGGTGCTGCGTGCCGTCGAACCATTGGTGTGTGCCGGTCTCGCCCTCGTACTCGAAAGCGTTGCCTGCCGGCTCCCACGTCTTGCCGCCGTCATCGGAGCGCTGGATCAACTGGCCGAACCAGCCGGTGGACTGCGACGCATACAGCCGGTTCGGGTCGGCGGGGGATCCCTTGAGGTGGTAGATCTCCCAGCCGGCGAAGTAGGGGCCGCTGACCTCCCACTCTGCGCGTTTGGCGTCGGACGTGAGGATGAAGGCCCCCTTGCGCGTGCCAACCAATACTCGTACTCCGCTCATGCCTTGCTCCTTGTGTGTTCTCCTTTCGGGGGTTCCGCTCTCGCAGAGAGGTTCGCGCCTCGGCGGCGCAGTTGGGGAACGACGATGCAGAGCCGTGTGGAAGCCCTGCATTGGGGCGACGCCTCTCAGAACAAATGTTCCATGCGCACTATAGACCGATCCGGCGCGGATGTCAAGGGTGAATTTGGCGAGCTTTTTCGGGGACGGCGAAACGGTGAAACTGGCTGCCTGTGGGAAAGACGCGTTGAGCGCTAAGACGCAGTGGGCAGCGGGAACGGGCTTACCGTTCGGAGAAGCGAACCTGATGCTCGGTCACGACCACATACCGGTCGGGCAGCTGCGCCTGATGGCGTTCGAGGAGATGTTGCATGACGGCGATTTTGGTGGAAAAGCGTTCGTCTTCGAGGCGCAACAAAATTACCCCGCGGTGAGGGCGCTTGTCGCGATGAATCATTGCTCCGAAATCCTTATCCGCCGTCACCAATATCCAGTTCTCGGCATAGGCCTTCTCTAGGATGGCATCGTCAGCCATGCCGCGCGCCGCTTGATAAATCGAGAAGACGGTATGGCCTTGCTTGGCGAGCCAGTGCGCCAGCGTTGGGCCGGCGCACTCATCCACGAGAAAGCGCACTTACGGCATCTCCGGCGCGAGGGGCATAAACGATGTATCCGCTAGGGCTTCGCTGGCAAAGAGCATACATGCCCGAATATCGTCCGCCGTCAACCCTTCGTACTCTTGCAATATCTCCTCTACGGTAGCTCCGCGGGCCAACAGGCGGAGAATGTATTCGACGGTGAGCCGCGTGCCGCGAATAACCGGCTTACCTACCATTACATCCGGGTTTGACGTAATGCGTTCTCGTAAAGCGCTCTCCTGCATAGGTGATCCTCCCTCAGCCATGAACTATTCTTCCTTCCATTATACAACAAGCCGCATCCCGACTTACGTCGCCGCCCGCGTGTTAACATCCCGTTTACAAATCATTATCGCTTGGTTAACCAGGCCGGTCTAGGATTAAGAGGAGTTTATCGAAATCAACTATGCGTCGGCTATGTAAGCAGCTATGTAGGCGGTGCACCAATCGAACGGCGAAGGTTGAGTGCGAAGGTCCACAGTCAAGCGTAGTGCGGCAAGGGTGCAGCAGACGACAGGGGAGCCGCGCTGTTTGTCGCCTATATTTCGTCGTTTGCCCGGTCATGCGGCCCGGCTGTTGTTGCTTATCTTCATGTTGATGTTGGCCGCATGCAGCCCAGCGGCGGAATCGGCCTCGGCTGCTGCGCCAAGCCCTCAGCGCGTCATCCAGAACAAAGGCTCCGATACGCTCGTCAACCTGGCGCTCGCCTGGGCGGAAGCCTATCGCCAGGTAAACCCCGATCTGCTGATCGCGGTGACCGGCGGCGGTTCGGGGACGGGCATTGCCTCCCTGATCAACGGCACGGTGGACATCGCCAACGTGTCGCGCCAAATCAAGGAAGACGAAATTGCTGCGGCCCATGCGAACGGCGTCGACCCGACCGAGTTCGTCGTCGCCATTGACGCGCTCGCCATCGTCGTCAACCTCGCCAACCCGGTCAGCGAGTTGACCATCGACCAGCTTTCCGCCATCTTCACGGGACAGATCCGCAACTGGAAAGAGGTGGGCGGCAACGACGCGCCGATCATCCTCCTCTCGCGCGAAACCAATTCCGGCACCCATGTCTACTTCCTCGAAGAGGTCGTGCGCAAGGGCGATCCGGACTTGAAGGCAATCTTCGCGCCGCAGACGCTGCTCATGCCTTCCTCTGTGGGGATCACGAGCGAGATTCGCCGCAACCCCAATGCCATCGGCTATGACGGGCTGGGCTATGTTGACCCGGCGCACGAGAAGCTGATTGCCGTGGCGGCGGATGCCGATTCGCCCTACATTATGCCTTCCGTCGCCAGCGGCATGGACGGCAGCTATCCAATCGCCCGCCCGCTCTTCATGTATACCGACGGCCAACCCGCCGACGCCGTCGCCGAGTATCTGGACTGGATCATGGGGCCGCAAGGCCAGCAGATCGTGGCGGAGTTGGGCTTTGTGCCGCTTGCCTCGCCCTAAGGCGCTTTAAGGACTGTTTATGTTCGCGCAATTTGCCATGTCTGCGACCGCAGCCGTGAATCAAGGAGCATTCGCTCGATGTTGAATACCGACCAAGCCGCGTCCCTGCCGGCGGCGCAGCCGGCGACGCCGGCCTCCCGTCGCCGTTCGGGCGAATGGTGGATCGAACAGGTCATCCGCGGCGCCGGCCTTTCGACCATTTTCATCATCGGCCTGATCTTCCTATTCCTGTTGCGGGAAGGATTGCCGGCGTTCGTACGCATATCGCCGCTCAATTTGCTGGGCGTCCGCTGGTACCCCATTGAAGAATTGTACGGCCTGCTGCCGCTGCTCGTCGGCTCGCTGCTCGTAACCGTGGGCGCGGTGGTGATGGCTGTGCCGCTGGGCTTGATCACGGCCATCTACCTGGGCGAAATTGCGCCGCTGTGGCAGCGTGAATTGCTTAAGCCGCTGATCGAGGTGCTGGCGGGCATCCCCTCCATCGTGCTCGGCTTTCTCGGCTGGGTGGCCTTGGCTCCGCTCGTGCAACAGGCCGGCGCGCCGACCGGGCTGACCGCGTTCACCGGCGCGTTGATCCTGGCCTATATGTCGCTGCCCACGATCATCAGCATCTCGGAAGATGCACTGTACGCCGTGCCCAAAGAGTATCGGGACGCGTCGCTCGCCATCGGCGCCACCGAATGGCAGACGATCTGGCGCGTCGTCGTGCCGGCGGCGCGGTCGGGCATCGTCATCGCCACTGTGCTGGGCATCGGCCGCGCCATCGGCGAGACGATGGCGGTGATGATGGTGACAGGCAACGCCGCCAACATCCCGGCGTTGGCGACGGGGATGTTCTTCCAGCCGGTGCGCACGATGACTGCGACGATCGCGGCGGAGATGGGCGAGGTCGCACAAGGCAGTCTGCATTACCAGGCGCTCTTCGCCATCGGCATCGTGCTCTTTTTGCTCACGTTCGCCATCAACTCGCTAGCCAGCATGTTGATCGGCGGCGGCAAGCCGCAGCGGCGCAGCCAACTGTAGGCCCGCGAGGTGGATTCATGACGCGCCAACAGACCAACCGTCTTGCCAAGATCGCCATCTCGCTGGTGGCGGCCCTAGTCGTCCTGCCGACCGTCCTGGTGATCCTCTATGTGGTCTACAACGGCGCCGGCGTCATCTCCTGGGAATTTCTCTTTGCCGCGCCGCGCAACGGCATGCGCGAAGGGGGCATTGGGCCGGCGTTGCTCGGCACGGTCTTTCTCACCTTCGGCACGGCGATCGCCGCTTTCCCGCTGGCGATTGCGACGGCCATCTATCTGGCTGAGTACGCCGGCGATACCCGGCTGACGCGCTGGGTGCGCTTGGCGATCGTCAACTTGGCGGGCATCCCCTCTATCGTCTATGGGCTGTTCGGCTTGGGCGCATTTGTACTCTTCCTGAACCTGGGCACGTCCATCGTCGCCGGTTCGCTGACGCTGGGACTGATGACCCTGCCGGTGGTGATCAGCACGGCGGAAGAAGCCCTGCTGGCTGTGCCGCAGGAGTTCCGCACGGTGAGCCTCAGCCTCGGCGCCACGCGCTGGCAGACTATCCGCCATCAAGTGCTGCCCCATGCCCTGCCCGGCATTATTACCGGCATCATTCTCGGCCTGGGCCGCGCCGCGGGCGAGACTGCGCCGATCCTGTTTACGGTGGCGGCCTTCTATCTGCCCGAACTGCCGCGCTCCGTCTTCGACCAGACCATGGCGCTGCCCTATCATCTCTATGTCATCTCGACGCAGGTGCCTGGGATGCCGCTCTCAATCCAATATGGGACGGCGCTGGTGCTTCTGCTGGTCGTCCTCTCACTAACGCTCGTGGCGACCGTCCTGCGCACGCGAATGCGCCGGCGGCGGCAGTGGTGACGCACATGGATCCGAACGTTTTGCCCATCATCGCAATTGAGCATCTCTCGTTCACTTTCCCAGACAACACTGTCGCGCTGAAAGATGTGACGTTGGACATCGCGCCGAATCAGGTGTTTGTGATCTTCGGCCCCTCGCGCAGCGGCAAATCCACCCTGTTGCGCGTGCTCAACCGTCTCTCCGACCTCAGCGAGGGGGCGCAGCGCCAGGGCCGCGTCTTCTTCAATGGCCGGGACATCTTCTCGCCGGCCGTAGACGTAACGGAACTGCGCCGCCGCCTGAGCATGGTCTTTGCCATCCCCACGCCGCTGCCGGGCTCCATCTTCGACAACCTCGCCTACGGCCTGCGCATGGCCGGCATCCGCGATGTGCAGACAATTGAGCGGCGCATCACCCGCGCGCTGGAGCAAGCGGCCCTATGGGATGAAGTCAAGGATCGCTTGCAAAGCTCGGCTTTCGCCCTCTCCGGCGGACAGAAGCAGCGGCTCTGCCTGGCGCGCAGCCTGGCGATGGAACCGGATGTGATCTTGCTGGACAACCCGACTTCGGGGCTCGACCCGCTGTCCACGGCCACGGTGGAAGACTCGTTGATCGAGCTGAAGTCGCGCTACACGATCATCATGGTGCCGCACAGCGTGCAGCAAGCAGCGCGTGTGGCCGATCGCGCCGCTTTCTTGATGGGCGGCGAGCTGATCGAGGCGGGCACAGGCCGGCAGATGTTTGCCAACCCCAAGGACAAACGGACGGAGGACTATGTCGTCGGACGTTTTGGATAAGCGCGAGTTGGATATGGCCGCTGCGGCCGGCTTGCAGAACAAGATTGAAGTCAAAAACTTCAACTTCTTCTATGGGACCTTTCAGGCGCTCTACGATCTCACCTTGCCCATCTACGAGCGGCGCATTACGGCCCTGATCGGCCCGTCCGGCTGCGGCAAATCCACCTTTTTGCGCGCCCTCAACCGCATGAACGATACGGTGGCGGGTGCACGCGCCGAAGGCGAGGTGCTGCTCAACGGCCAGGACATCTACGCCCCGAACGTGGACGTAACCGATCTGCGCCAGCGCGTGGGCATGGTCTTTCAGCGGCCCAACCCGTTCCCGCAGAGCATCTACGACAATGTCGCCTTTGGCCCGCGCGTGCTGGGCAGGCCGAAGGCGCGCGATCTGGCGGAGATCGTGGAGTCCAGCTTGGCGGACGCCGCCCTGTGGGATGAGGTGAAAGACCGCCTCGACGCCTCGGCGCTCACGCTCAACCCCGGCCAGCAGCAGCGGCTTTGCATTGCCCGCACCTTGGCCGTGCGGCCGGAGGTCATCCTGATGGACGAGCCGTGTTCGGCGCTCGACCCGATGGCGACTCTGCACATCGAGGACCTGATGCGCCGTCTGTCCGATCAATATACCATCGTGATCGTGACCCACAACATGCAGCAGGCGGCGCGCGCCTCCGACTATACGGGCTTCTTCTGGCTGGGCAAGTTGGTCGAATACCGCCGCACCTCTGAGCTGTTTGCCACGCCCAAAGAGGCGCTGACCGAGGCCTACATCAGCGGGCGGCAGGGGTAGCGCGGCCCGTCCGATCCCGGCATGCGTCCGAATCGTCTCCCAACCTGGTCACTTGACCAGGGCATTTCCTCGCAGATCAGGCTATAATCATTAGAAGGCGACGCTGCGTCCGCCCGTCTAGATGTGGTTTGTCCGCTTGCAATCCTCTTAATAATCAACCCCTTCAGATTAGCCGCAGCACGACCCGGCGCCAATCGTTCGCATGCCGTACAAACCGTATTCCCCAATGCAGGAGGTGACAATGTGAGTGGGCCGCGCGTGCTGATCAAGGGCGCGCTGTTGTTCCTGTTCGCCCTGATCGTGTTCCCCGCTAGCGCCCAGGCCGCCTGGCCTTCGATCCCTTCGGACGACGAGATCAACGAAGCGGCGCAGCGCTTCATCCAAGAGACCAATTTCGAACACGAACTGGAAGATTGCGACGCCATCGCCGACCCGACCGAGCGAGAAGTATGCCGCACAAAACGCAGCATGAACACCTGGTTCGGCCCGCAGATCACCTACCGCGGCCAGGTCACCGAGGCGTCGTACATCAAGATGCACCATACGGCCCAGCCTGACCCGCTCATCGCCAACGCGGTGGTGCTGCTCTATACCCAGCAGAACTGGCACGAGGCTATCAGCGGCGGCGAGAAATCCACATCGCTCACCTATGAGACGGCCGTCCTTGAGTACGGCGGTCCCCAGTCGGATCAACCCGGCTGGCATTTTGTAAAGAATCGGTGGTGGCAGTACGACCTGGCTGATCTCGACCAGTCGCTGGCGCCGCGCGAACTGCGCAATGCCAAGGTGGAGCTCCTCTTCCGGCCGCTGGATGAACGCGGCTATTACGGCTGGGCGCGCGGCTTTCGCCAAAACCTGACCGTCACCGGCTACAACGGCGAGACTGACCCGATTCGCATGCCGATGACCTTCTGGATCAAGTTGGAGGATGAGGGCAAACCGGTGAAGGGCGCGCCAACCCCGTTCGAGGTTGAGGGCGACGTGAAGTGTCTGGCGGACAAATTCGCCGTGTGGGACCCAGGGGCGAGAAAGTGGACGGAAGAGGTGCATAACTTCGCCACCGGCCCGGTCTCAGGCGACAAAGCGCCCCTCACCGGGAGCGACGGCATGGTCATCGTGCGGCTGTTCCTGGATTATGGGCGGATGCGACTGTTTAAACTGCAATTGCCTTGTACGCTGGACTTCACTGCCTATGCGCCGACAGCAGGTGACGAGGAGACTTTTCAGAAGGCGGAGACCACGCTGGAGATTATCTCCCCGGCCTTTGTGCGCAGCGTGCTCTACCAGCTAATCACAAAGGAGGGGGCGACGACCCGTCAAAGGGTATTCAACGTGACTCAACTGCGCGACTGGTATGCGCCCCTTACCCCGACCGAGGATCGATTCGGTCTCAACCCGACGCCCACGTTCGAGGAGCCGACCCAGGCCAGGGTGCTCAGCCGCATCAGCCTGGGCGGCAAGCAGTTGTCACCCCCTCTAGACCGGGCCGATTACTTTCTCCCCATCAAGCCCGGCGACCAACTGATTATCGACGCCTCGTCGCAGCCCTTGCCCGTTGCCGACGGACAAGACCGCTCCTGGGTCGTCCGCCACGGCGACGGGATTGGCGTACAGATTATGTGGCTGGACGGGAGCGAGGGCATCTTTACGGTAAACAACCGTTCCCCGCAGTGGAACAGCGTGCTGGCGCTGCGCGTGATAGACAGTTGGGCCACGACGCAAGGGATGCCGCTAAGCGATGAAAAGGGTTTGGCTCTCTTCGTGGTCAACCAGGGAGTTGACTTTGTAATCAAAACCGCGGTCGTCGGCGGGGCTACTGCGCTGGGCGGCCCGGTCGCCGGCGCATGGGCCGCGGTGATCGTTAACCGCGTGCAGGACGTCAATGATGCCAAGGAACTCGTCGACCTGGCTCAGAGTAATCGCCGTGTAATCTGGCTGCGCAGCCTCGTGTCCCTGACTACGGACCTGGATGGGCGCAGCACGCTGTACGTCTTCGAGGGCTCCCCCGGCGTGGAGGACAACGCCGGCGGCGAGGTGACCGTGGGCGCGGGGCAAGCCGTGGAGTTCGCTATGGAGGGCGAGATCTCGCCGCCCGTTGCACAGGAGCCGTCGCCGCTTGCCCAGGCGATGATCGACGCTCTGCCGGCCGCGGCTGCGCCTGCCGCTCTATCGATTGAGGAGGCGGTAAGCGGCGAGCCTGCCCGCACCCAGGAGACAGATAGTTCCGGCTGGCTAAGCGAGGATCAATCGGGCGACTTCCTGGAGGATTTGCCCGCCGGTATAACGGACACTCTGGGCGATGATCTCGGCGGCATCGACTGGGGCGTTGCGCTTGGCGTCGGCGCGGCGACGATGGTGCTCGTGGCGATATACGGCATGGCGCGGCGCGGCAAGAAGCGGGACGCCCAGACCGTGACGGCGCAAGATGGCGCGTATGCGATCCAGCCGCCGGCGAAGTCGAAAGCCGCCAAGGAGCCCCCTGCGTCGCCGCGCCGGACGCGGGCTGCGAAGAGCAGTGCAACTGCCCGCGCCGCGGCGCCAAAAGAGCAGAGTGCGCCTGCACCGCCTGCCAAGCCCAGGAAGCGCAGCAACTTTGTGCCCGCGGTGGACCCAGGAGAGAGCGAAGCCGCTCCGTCTGAGGACGCCTTGCCCGCCGCCTCCGAAAAGGCCGATACGCCTGCACCGGCCGCCGGATTGACCTGCCCGCGCTGCGGTCAGCCCCTGCGCGCCGGCGCGCGCTTCTGCGGGCGCTGCGGCGCGCAGCTAGAGGAGCCGGCAGAAGCCCCGCCTCCTCCGCTCGACGAGCCTCGCTGCCCGGTTTGCCATGCGCCGGTACGGCCTGGTGCGCGTTTCTGTGGGGCATGCGGGCACGCACTCGATGCCTGATCCGGCAACCTGTCCGGCGCTTTACGATCCAGAGAATGACTCAGAGAGGGCAGTATGACCGCTCAACTACCACGATTTTGTGAACAGTGTGGCGCCAGCCTTACGGAAGGCGCTCGTTTCTGCGAGGAGTGCGGCGCGCCCGTGCAGCCCCTGCCCGCGGCGGAAGAATCGCCGCCCATCAGCGCGCCGGACGAGCAGCCGCAACTGCGCAGCGCCCCGGCGGAGGCCCCCGCCGCGTCTGCGCTGTCTGCCGCCGTTACATGGGAGACGAACATCTCGCTGCTGGGCAACCCCCTGATCCGCAAGCAGTTGGTCATCGTCGTCCTCGTCTCGGGCGGCTTTATGGCCTTTTTGCTCAGCTTCATCGTCGCGGCGACCGGCGACTTCTACCAGATTCCGATGATGTTCAAGGTTTCGTTCTGGACGACAGCCGGGCTGGCGGCGCTGATCGCCTTCGTTGTCCTCGTGTTTTTCGGCAACCGCATGCGCGTGCGCTTTACGGTGGACGAGACCGGCGCGCTGTGGGAGACGGTGGACAAGCGCGCCATTACCGGCAATCGCCTGGCGCTGCTCGGCGCGGCGCTCGCCCGCAGCCCGACGGCAGGCGGCGCGGCCACGCTGGCGGCGGCGCGACAACGCGAGTTCGTGCGTTGGTCGGACGTCGCCGCCGCGGAGTATGACCAGCGCCGCCGCATGATCACTCTGCGCAATAGCTGGCGGCCAATTATGCTGATCGTCTGCACGCCGGAGAATTACGACCAAATCGCCGCCGACGTCCGCAGCAGGATTGTGCCCAAGAGCGGCGGCGAGACGACGTCCGCCGCCGGGCCGCGACGCCATCCGGTGTTGCGCGGTTTGGGGCGCACCGTATTGGTCACCCTCGCGGCCGCGCCGCTGTTCATCCTGCCCGACTTCCTCTATTCTCTGGACTTGTTCTTGCCGCTGCTGACCTACCTTTTCGCCTTGGCGACGGTCTGGCTGATCCCGCTTTTCGGTTGGGTGGTGATCGGCGGCGCGGCCATCCTGGCCGTACAACTCGCCGTGATTGGGGTTGAGGAATTCCCCTATTTGTGGAGCGAGGAGCAGGTCGTCTTTCTCCTCGCCTACGTGGGATTGGCCGTTCTCGTGTGGTTCTCGTGGCGTTCGCTGCGCGGCAAGGTCATCCCGCCGCTCTTGGAGGGGTGAGGCGGCGCGTATCTGCAACGTCTCAGCCGGCCCCGTTCTCCGAGGCCGGCTGAGAGCGAGACCCTATATGGTTTGATCGCCAAGTACGCACGGTGTCATGTTGCACCTAGAGGGTTCCCGCGTGAAGGGTCTCGACGTCAATCCCTAGGGACTAGCGGAATTGTACTTAGATCCTGAGCGAGCCGCGGAATGCTCGCGAGCCATAGTAGGATTGCGCACCGTTGTGATGCACAAAGACATGGTCGTAGCGCCGATCACAAAAGAGAGCGCCGCCTAGTTCCCGAATCTCGGCAGGCGTTTGCACCCAACTCGACGTCTTCGTGTCGAACTCCCCTAGTTTCTGCAACGCGCGATATTGGTCTTCCGTCAGCAACTCAATGCCCATGTCGGCTGCCATATCCACAGCGTTATGCTCTGGACGATGTTTTTGCCTTGCCTCCTGCCCCTGCCGGTCGAAACAAATGCTGCGGCGGCCTTTCGGACTTTGCGCCGAACAATCAAAAAAGATGTATTCGCCCGTCTGAGGGTCATGCCCAACCACGTCCGGTTCGCCGCCGGTTCTTTCCATTTCATGGAGTGACCACAGTTTTTCCGGATTCGCCTCCAGCTTTGCTTGGACTTTCGCCCATTCAAGCCCTTGATGGCGCTGCATGTTGCGCTCAAAACGCGTTTTTAGCGTGCTGAGCAGTCGTTCACGCTGCTCGGGTGACAACTCCTTGTTCGCTTGCATAGTCTGTTCTCCTTGTGAACTGCGCCCCAAGACAGACGACCGGGCGCGGGCCGCATTGTAGCTCATTTGTGCGGATGCGATCAACTGCCCGCGACGTAGCACCCATCTGGTTGTTTGACATCCGTATCGTAGCCCCCTGCAGCACAAAAGAACATCAGTGCAGGGATGCTCTCCCCAACCCACACTCCCCAGACAGCGGATCCACGCGTGCTTGCCACAGCCTCAGTGTTCTGGCAACTCGGTTTCTGTCATTCTGACGACCGGAGGGAGGAAGAATCTGCTCGTCCGTCACACGGGGATTCTTCGCCTTCGGCTCAGAATGACAACTGCACAAAATATGTTAACAGAGCACTCAGTTGCGCCGTCATTGGACTAGACGCCGAACTGGTTCGGGTGGAAGTCGACGTCGCCACGGGACTAGAGCGGGCTACTTTGGCCGGGCTGCCGGACGCCGCATGCGCGAGAGCAGCGAGTGAGGGCGCGCCGCCCTGTTCGCGTAACTTGAGCAGAAGGCGTGGGATGGAGTATGCTGGATCGCAACACATGCACAAAGAACAGGCGACCTAGGCGCATGCCGCCGTCTTGTGGCGCTGTGGCCCACACTGGGTTTGGCTGCGGGCGCTGCTGCGCAGGACTTTGGCAAGCGCAGGCGGAGGCGCAATGCCCGATCAGAATACGGAAGCAATCGATATTCCCGCCCTACAGCAGACGCTGGATGCGCTTAAGGCTGATATTCGTGAGCGTGAAGAGGCGGCCACGGCTTTGGCGCATAAGAATGCCGAACTCCAGGGTGAGCTCCAGCGGCGCTTGGCTGAGAGTGAGAGCTTCGGCCGCGTGCTAGTGAGCTTGCTCCAGAAGACCGTTTTGGAGCAAGTGTTGGACAGCGTCTGCTCCGAGGCCCAGGACTTGATCGGAGCGACGGGCAGCGCCGTCCTTCTGCTGACCGACCAGGCTTGGCTGGAGGTCAAGCACCGTTTAGGCCGGCCGCTGGCAACCGTCGAACGCCTGCCCGTGGACGGCTCGCTGGCAGGTCAGGTTGTGCGCAAGGGTGAGCCGGTGCTGCTCAATGATCCGGCCCTCTTCGAGCAGGCACAAGTGTATCAATGGCCTGCGGATCTGACCGCGCTCCTCGCCTTGCCTCTGCACGTCAATGGCGGCATCATCGGCGTCCTGGATGTCGTGAACAAAGCCGGCGGGTTCACAGAGGAAGACGTGCGCGTCATGTCCGTTTTCGCCAACCAGGCGGCCATGGCCATTGAGCATGCCCGGCTCCAGCGACAGGCCGAGCAGTTGGCGGTGCTGGAAGAGCGACAGCGGTTGGCGCGGGAGTTGCACGATTCAGTGACTCAGTCGCTCTACAGCGTGACCCTCTATGCCAACGCCGCTGCTCTGGCGCTGGCAGCCGGAAAAGGCGAGGTCGCCGCCGGCTACCTGTCGGAGCTGCAGGAGACCGCGCGAGAAGGGATGCGCGACATGCGGCTGCTCATCTTCCAATTGCACCCGCCCGTACTGGAGGCAGAGGGGTTGGTCGCCGCGCTGCAGACGCGCCTGGCCGCGGTCGAAGACCGCGCCGGGCTGCAGACACAGTTCCGCGTAGAGGGGGAGCGGCGGCTGCCTATCGCCATCGAAGAAGACCTCTACTGGATTGCGCAGGAGGCCCTCAACAACGTGCGCAAACACGCCGCGGCTCAGCATGTGACCGTGCATCTACGCTTCACTGCGGCGAGCGTTCTTCTCGAAGTGATTGACGACGGAGTGGGGTTCGATCTCCAAGCGGTTCGCGCTGAAGGGCGGGGCAGCGGCGGCTTGCGCAGCATCGCCGAACGCACGGAGCGTCTTGGTGGACGACTGACGCATGAGAGTGGGCCGGGTCAAGGAACACGGCTGGCTGTCGAGGTGACGCTGTGATTCGAGTGATGATCGTTGACGATCACGCCATCGTGCGCAAAGGAATTCGCGCCCTGTTGTCAGAATCGGGCGGATTTGAGATCGTAGCGGAAGCGGCCGAAGGTCAGGAAGCAGTGCTGGCCGCAGAGCAGACCCAGCCCGATGTCATTCTCATGGACTTGCTTATGCCCGGCATGGATGGCATCGAGGCGACACGCCGCATCACCGGCAGCCGGCCGGAGGCACGCGTTCTTGTGTTGACCAGCTTCGCAGCGGACAACAAGTTGTTTCCTGCCATCAAAGCGGGGGCGTTGGGATATCTCCTCAAGGACTCCTCGCCGGAGGAGCTCGTACGGGCCGTTCGCCAGGTGTATCGCGGTGAGCCGGCGCTGCATCCGACCATCGCCCGCAAGCTCCTGCAAGAGGTCGCACAACCGGCTGATCTCCAGCCCGCTCCTGAGGCGCTGACGGCGCGCGAGTTGGCGGTGTTGCGGATCATCGCGCAGGGAATGAGCAACCAGGAGATTGCCGACGAGTTAACGGTCAGCGAAGCGACGGTACGCGCCCATGTGAGCCGGATCCTGGGTAAGCTACACCTGGCCAGCCGCACCCAGGCTGCGCTCTATGCCGTCCGCGAAGGGCTGACGTCTGAGGACGAAGCGAGCCAGGAAGAGGGATAGACGCGGGCTGCGACGCTCCACGTTTGACCTGTACATCATACAGCGTACACTAATAGGATTGAGGGCCGCCCATGGGGCGGCCCTTTTGCTGTTAAGATCCTATCGTTTGTGCTGATGACAGCGCTGCATGCTCTGGCTATGCTAGGTAACGGGGTTCCAAACAAGTGCGATTGCCGGCAAGAATTGCCCCATCATATTCATTGATGTTCACAAAGGAGACGGAAGCAATGACAGGCGAGAAAGCAAAGACGCCCAACGCAAAGGCAAAACGGCCGACTAGAGGGTTTCGGAAATACTTGCGGCGACAGAAACAAGCTGCTCGAAAGAACACTGGCGTTTCCGGCTAACCGAGCAACAGGCATACAGGGACGACCCTCACGGGAAATGAATGCCGGATCGTCACAATCACTGGCTGAGAGGATACAGGATGGCAGTTAACATGTTGTGGATCGTCGTTGGGGCGATCATCTTAATATCGTGGCGGGTATCTTCGGCGCAGTCGGGACAGGTTGGATCCCCCGCCCGTTCTTTGCGGGTAGTCCGATCGACCAACGCAACTCAATCGCCTTATGATTCATCTATGGCAGCACAGCGCCATTTGTCGAGCCGTTCAAGAAAGGATGGGGCAGCTCCGCTTTGAGGGCATCGTCGTGGAGTAGTAATTGCTGGCGGCGATCCCGGTGTAC
>CAZYSJ010000098.1:0-17909 GCA_964649875.1 uncultured Caldilineaceae bacterium | reverse complement strand
GGCGTTGCCGCTCCGGACGCCTGATCCGCCGGCGTCACCGGCGCACACGCGGCGCTGGCGCAGAGCAGCAGCGCCGACAAGCACAATGCGACTTTGACGACATGTCGATCTAGGTGCGCCATTTGCAGATACCTGCTTTCTAGCAGCCCGCGCCGTGCGGGCAAAAGCCAAATGCGCAAAGCATAGAGAATAGACACAGGGCGAATTAGTCGCTAAACGGCTGATCGCCATATACGAACGATGTCATGTCGAGCGGAGCGAAACATCTCTACCTCTGGCACAAAGAGATTCTTCGGCTTGCTGCCGCTCGCTTCAGAATATAGACGCTTGGCGAAAACGCCGTTAGCGCTGCCAGCGCAGACAGACATGCTCGGCGATGGCTACCGTCAGATACAGCGCCTGGGCGATGATGATAAGACTCAGCACCGCCACAAACATCAGCGGCGTGTCGAGCACTCCACGCGCCAGGTTGATCAGAAAGCCGAGGCCGACATCCGCGCCGACGAACTCGCCCACCACCGCGCCGACCACCGCCAGGATGACGCTCAGCTTCAGCCCGCCGAAGATGATGGGCAACGCCGACGGCAACTCCAACAGCCGGAACATCTGCCAGCGGTTGGCGCGCAGGCTGCGCATCAGGTCGCGCAGATCCGCATCTACGCTGCGAATCCCCACCATCGTGCTCACCAGCGTGGGGAAGAAGGTGATCAGCGCGCAGACCAATACCTTGCTGATCAGACCGCTGCCGAACCAGATCACCAGCAGCGGGGCCACCGCCACAATCGGAACGCTCTGGCTGGCGACGATATAGGGCGCGAGCAGACGTTCGGCCAGCCGGTTCTTGCCCAAGAAATACCCGGCAACGAGCGCCGTTCCCAACCCCAACGCCAACCCCAACCCGATCTCGGACAGCGTCACGGCCGTATGCCGCGCCAACGACCCGTCGCGCAGCACGACGACAAGCTTCGCCCACACCAGCCCCGGCCCCGGCAGGATGAAAGCCGGGTACTCTTGCCAGCGCACCAGCGCCGACCACAGTGTGACGCCGATCAGCACCACGACCGGAACCAAAAGATGCTCGATGTACTTCGCCGCCGCGCCCATCAAACCCGATCTGGGCGCCAGGGCCGTCGCTGGCCACTGCTCTTGCGTACGTGTCGCCACCGTCTCCTCCGCTGCGACTTCGGGCAAGCAAAAACCCCGAAGCCGTCATCTGACTTCGGGGCTGTGCAACAGCACAGGCGAGGCCGCAGCGCTTGCGCGCCGCGCCTCTCTCGCTTGCCGTCTGCACCCTCTTTCATCCGGACTGTACCGTCGGCGTCGGTTTTGCGCGCTCATCGCTCACCGAACTCGTGCCCCCCGGCGCGAACGCCTGGCGACTCGCGGGCTTACCGGCAGATCATGCCTGCCGGATCACCGCCGGTCGGGAATTGGGGATCGCCCCCTCACCCTGCCCCGAAGGTTGAAGCAACTGAATCTTCATTTGTCACCGGCATTATAGCGGGCGCGCCGGAGCGCGGTCAAACAAACAGGGCGGCGATCCAGGGGCGCACGCAGAGCATGCACCCCGCGCGCTGTCTACTCCAACCAACCCAGTTCGATACGCTTGGCCTCGCGGAACGGGATGATGACTTGCAGTCCCCCTCCTACATCGGCGATCAGCCCCTCGCGCGAACGGACCCAATAAAAAGCGTGGTGCCCCGGCGGTTCGGCCGGATCGAGTTGGACGTCGAGCGCGCCGCCCTGGCGCGAGATCAGTCGTGCCGATAGATTTTCCGGGAGACCAATGCCCTGGTAACCGTACTCCGCATCAAATTCGAGTGCGGCAAGGGCGTTCACCTCGACTGTGCGCGTCATGCCGCCGGTTTCGACGACGTGCATAGCAGAGGATTCGAATATGCTGGGGGGCGCGCAGCACCAGCCAGGGCTTAGGCGTCTGGTCTGCATGAAGCGCACGTCACGCCCTAGAAACGCGACCGACTCATCCTGCCGCCCCGTTACGGTGATGGCGACGCTCGGCGTGAAGTCCTCCAATGGCGGCAGTTCGGCCGGCGCATACCCCTCGATCTCGCCCCAAGGCGCGCTGAGACCAAGGCCGTCGAATCGCCAGGACGCCCTGTCGTCGGCCGCGACTTCCTCTCTGCCCTCGGCCCACATCAGACGGCCTCGCGGACACACGCCGGACACCGTGCAGGAAAGCTCAATTGAACCGTCGGTTAGGCGAAAGCCCCATTCCTCCAGGACTTTGCCGCTGTCCAAATAGTACTCGACTAGATCGCCTTGTACGCCAAAGCCGAAATGACCTAGAAGCGAGTTGTACATACTGGTCGCCGGCAGCTCCAGTCCTCCCCGCAAGCGGATGACGCCGATGGGCGTCACCGGTTCGAGCGACGCGGCGACGCAGCGCTGAACCGCGGCGACGCTGCTCACTGCAATGGTGAAGCTCTGCCCGGGCGCAATCTCCCCGCTGAGCGTGCCGGACACAACCTCGATCGCGCCAAGCGGAGGCGGCATGGTCAGCGTCAGCCCTTTACGGGTGACCGAAACGGCAAGCATCGACGTCAATGAAGAATACGAGATAGCGACGGCGTCAGACTCGGCCCACAAGCCGTCGTCATAGGCAAACAGCGTAGTGGGCAGCGCGCCGCCGAGGGTATCGGTTACCAGCCATGCCGGCTCGACTGCCGGTGCAGGCGGCGGCGGGTCAAGCGCGCGGATCCCCAGCAGGTCGCTGATCGCCAAGGAAATCTCTAGCGGCGGCTGACCCGCCGCCAGTTCCTGATCCGGGTCCAGCGTCAGATTCGGCCAGGCGGAACCGTTGGCATCGAGCAGTGTGAAGGACTCGCTACCGGCCGGCTCGCGGCGCAAGGACTGTAGCTTCGCCACATCGAACGTGAGCCGGAATAGCCCGTAACTGCCGTGCAGGGTATCGCCGCTATCGTCAGGACGGATAGACGCCCGTTCGCCGGAGACATCGAGAACTTCCCACGTGCGTTCCGGCGCATCTACAACAGGGGGAGCCGGGTCCGGCGCAATGGCTTGCACCTGCGCAAGCGGAACGGCAAGATGGCCGAACTGCGTCTGGCCTGTGAGCAACACATCGCCGTCAAAGGTTACGCCGTCCAACTCCGTCCCGTCGGCCAAGCGCAGATACATGCCGCCGGCTTCATCTTCACGCGTCGCCGCCACAATATGCGCCGGGTAAATCTTGAGTTGGAAGCGGCCATATTGGGCGGGTGCAGTAGCCGGCAGACAAGTCGCCGTCGTCCATTCCAGATCCTCTGGGCAGGCGAGACGAGTTTCCTGCCCGCATTCATCCGTCACCGTCCAGTGGAATGCAGCCTGGGGCGGCGCGCCGGGGATTCCGCCCTCGAAGACAATCGACTCCGTCTCCGCCAAGGGGATGCGTTCATAACCCCATTCACCCTTGCCAAAGACCGCGCTCAGACCGGGCTGGACAGTCAACTCGCCTTCGTCGCCTGCCAGGACATAGCGCCCATCCTCCGCGCGGCGAACCTGGCGAATCCGGGCGACATCCAGCGCTAGAAAACGCCACCCGCAGCCCGCCTCCAAATCCCCCTGGATGGAGAGCGGGGCGGCAAGCGTCACCTCCGTCCCATCCAGTTTGCGCACGATTGCGCCAGACGGCTCCTCGGCCTCGGCGGCGCGGGCGGCGGGATCGGCCGTGGTTGCCGAGGCTGTAGCGCTCATCAAAAGGAACAGCACGACGAACAGAGCGAACGACAACGAAAGGAAACACGCAACAGGAACAAAGCGGATCTCCACGGACTTCCAAAGGATGCGCATGGTTCACCCTGTCCTCTTCGATAGCGAACACGGCTTGTCGCTGATCGATATCGCCGGTTCGCGGCGATTGAAAAACACGATGCTCCTCTAACGCGGCGCTGGACCGCCTATCTCGGTCGAGGCGGTCCCTTGACGCACAATATCCGCTATGACGCTGACCGTCTTATCCAGATAGCTGACGCCATCGGGCAGTTCGCTGGTTGCATCCAGATACCCGCCCCGGCCTGTATGGCCCATAGGGCCCACGTTGATCGTCGTCACCTTGCCCTGCCGCCGCACCCGGTTCCAAGCCGAGGCGGGCAGCAACGACCAGCGTCCCGGAGCCAACAGATTGAGCGTTTGCGACCGGTCCTTGCTGCCGACGATGTGGTACAGATGGTCAATCTTCAACAAGCTTGGGTCGCTGGAAAAAATGCCGCTCATGGAGATCACGCGAATCGGCGCGTCGATCATCTCCGCCAGATATCCGGCAGCGCCGATAGCGATCTGCCCCGCCCCGCTGTAAGCGACCAGATAAACAGGAACCGGCCGCGACAGGTCATAGTTATAGCGCAGCAGCCCGTCCATCAACACCTCTGCCGACGCCTGATTGTACATCGGGCCATAGCGCTTGTCAGCAGAGAGCATGATTTGCCACAGATTGCGCACGTTGATCAGGTAGCCGATGAGTTTCGGCCCGTGTATCTTGCTCCAAAGGGCCAGCCGCCAGAGACGCGCAAAGAAGCGCTGTCCGGTCAACGCCAGGTTGTTGATGGAGTAGGGAAAGATGTCGTCGATGATCACGGTGTGGGGCAAGGCGGCGGCCAGCCGCTGCAAAAACTCACGCTCATAGATGCTGAACGTCTCCCCCGACACCCGCCCGATGCCCGACAGGAAGATCAGGTAGCTGTCGGTCTCCGGCCGGACGGTGCGCACCAAGCCGTCCGGCGGGAAATCATCCGAATAGATGCGGTCGCCAAACCAACCGGCCCACCAGCCCATCACCTCGAAGGGCGTCAGCGTGGCCCAGAGGAAAAATCCGACGACGACTAGCCCAATATAGGTAAGAATCTGCCAGAAAAGCTCGAACATCCTACGCGCCTCTATGCCGGATGGTCTTTCTGCGGTTGACGCTCACGAGGCTTCTCCTGCGGAGCCTTGAACAGTTTGGCCGGATGCCGCCGCAGTTGCGGCAAATCCTTCGGCGCATATTGCAACGGCGCGCCGATCGCCTTCCTGCGCAGCCACCGCCCCACGCCGAAAATCGGTATGCCCACGGTGCGCCGCACGACCTGCAAAAGCAGCCAGCCCAAGCTCGCCGCCAGTACAGCCTGGCCCAACGTCAAACCCAGCGCAGTCTGCACGGCGATCACCACGGCGACCATGCTCCACAAGGTCAACAGAATGCCGAAGGGGTTGCCGAAAAACGGCGCCAACTCGAAGAAAGCCAACACCTGCGGCGCATACGCCATGCCGACCACCGCCGCGGTCGGCAGCCAGGCGACCGGCGCATCAAAGATATACCGGCCGACAGCATAAACGCTCGCCGTCCACAGAAGGTAGCCGGCCAGATAGCTGATCAATGAAATGAGTACGGCCGGGATGAAGCGGCGAGGCCGCACCTTATTGATGAACAGCACCAAACTCTGCCCGACCGATTCCGAGACGCCCGCCAACGCCACCACCGCCAAAGCGAGCCAGATGCCGCGCGGAGACTGCTGCACCGCGATATATATGTCTACATCGAACAACATCGCTTGGCGAATCGCCTGCCCAAGCGTAGGTAAACTCTGTGTTTCCATTCTCGCGACCGTTCCAACCGTTGCCGAACCCGAATGCAGGCTAACCCACGCGACGCAACGCCGGATGCCGGCTAATCAGCCATCCTCAGCTATTCTATCAGATATTGGCGACAGACACAGCCTGCGGCAACCTCCGGGGGCCATTTCAAACCTGGGGACGAATTGTCATGCTGCACCCGGAGGGTTTCTGAGTGAAGCATCCCCAAGTCGAAATGGAGACCCTTCGCCGTTGCACGGCTCAGAGTGGCAACTTGTGCGCCTCAAAGATAAAACGCTCCCCAACCTCCGGCCCGGATTGTGAACGCCCTCGATCTCGCGATATGATAGTGGGCGTAAAGCAAGTATAGATGGCCGCGCGCCGAGGACACAATCTCCTTGGCGCTGCAGCGGTCTTGCGTGGCCGACATGCGTCCCGTCATTCGAGCGTTCGCGTCATTCAGGTCAATGGACGCATGTCCTGTTCCCAAACTGCGATTGGCTGCATTTTATGTCTGTTGACGAACTGCTCCACAAACTAGGCGTGCTTCTAGGCGCCGGCATGGTCATATCCGGCGCCATACTCGGCATCTGGCTGCTGAGTCGCTTTCCGCCCATGCCCGCTTTCCTGACGGCGCCGGTGCAGGCCGCACAGCCCGCCGTTTCTCCCATCAAACACGCCGCCGCGCTATCGCCCCTCACCGCAGCGAACTCGCCGTTGAACACGGACACTGGGGCCGCCGTCCCTTTGGTTGTCGGCGTAGCGCCCGGCCTTCCGCCCCAACTGACCGCCGCTCTCTCCAGTCGCGGAGCGGTGACCGCGACGGTTTCCGGCGCGGCGCCGGACGGAGACGCCTCGCTGATCCTGAGCTACGCGCAGACCAACGGCATTCCTGTCTACCGGCAGACCTTTGCCGTAGCAAACCGCTTCCAAACCGTCAACAACTCGATCCGTTGGCAATATGATCAGGCGGCCTGGCAGGGGCTGAGCAGCCGTTACCGCTTGGTCGCCATCTTGGCGGAGACGCGCGCCGCGCTCGAGGCGACGCTTGGCCCCGCCGGCCCCGGCGTCAAAACCTATGCTACTATCCACGAGATCGTCGAGGCGCTGGACGGCGACTCGTTCGCACTGGCGTTCGTCCCCTTCGACCAGCTGACGCCGCAGTTGGTCGTCGTCGACATCGACGGCCAGAACCCGGTCGAAAACGACGCCCGCTTTGACGATGACGCCTATCCCTTCGCGACGACGGTTTATGCACGGCCCGGTTCTGCTCCGGCGCCCGCTGCTGCGCTCGACGACCTGCTGAACAAGCTGCCCGCCGGCAACCGCGATCCCAAACGGCTCACCGTAGTCGCCATGACGGGCGTCACCGCGATGGTGCGCTTCACCGCGGCGCAGATGGACCAGCGCGGTCCGGCTTGGCCCGCCGAAGCCATCGGCCCCGAACTGGCCCAGGCCGACATCACCGCCATCAGCAACGAGGTCCCCTTTGTCGAAGACTGCGAGACCGACATAGACCCCGACAACTTGGTGTTTTGCAGCAAGCCGGAATACATGGAGACCCTGCTCGCCTCGGGCGTGGACATTGTCGGCCTCACCGGCAACCACATCAACGACTACGGAACTGCAGGCGCTCGCTATGCGCTAGACCTCTATGCCGAGACCGGCCTTCCCGTGTATGGCGGCGGCGCAGACCTAGCAGCGGCGAGCGCACCGCTGCTCATCGAGCATAACGGCAACCGTCTCGCCTTTCTGGGGGCCAACAGCTACGGCCCGCCGTCCGCCTGGGCGACCGAGTTCTCGCCGGGCAGCGCACCCTTCGACCTGAGCGTTATGTCCGCCTCGATCCGCAACCTCAAGGACGAGGACGCCGCCGACGTCGTTTTCGCCGAGTTGCAATACCAGGAGAGCTACGATGTCGAGCCGCTCGCCGACCAGCGGCTGGACTTTCGCGCGCTGGTGCGCGCCGGCGCAGATATTGTGACGGGCGTGCAAAGCCACGTCCCCCAAGCCGTCGAGTTCCTGGACGGCAAGCTGATCCTTTATGGCCTCGGCAACCTGTATTTCGACCAGATGTGGCGCGAAGACACGCGCCAAGGCCTGATCGCCAAGCACACCATCTATGAAGGCCGCCATTTGTCCACGCAACTGCTGCCGACGATGCTCTACGACTACGGCCAACCGCGCTGGGCGTCCCCTGCGGAGCGCGCCGCCATTTTGGAAATGGTCTTCGCCGCAGGCCAATAACCGGCGTTCCGGAATTTTGGCTTGCTCGTCACGCTTACTCGTAGGTGCGCCGTCCTTAGCGCACGAGCCGCAGTCCGGCGGCAAGGATGCCGCAGCTACAATATTCTCGGCCACGAATTCGGGACAGATAAGTGTGGCCTTGCCCACTTGCCTCCGCACCCGGCCGTGCGTATACTGTACGCCACTGTCGACGTGTCTTGGAGAGGAGCCAATATTGCATGAGCGCAAAACCGGTCAATAAATCTCGCGTGTCCCCCAAAAAGAATACGAAGCCGCAGTCAAATTCTATCGGCCTCTGGATCGTAGGCGTATCTGTCGCCGTGGTTGTGCTGGTCGTTGCACTGATGATGATCAGCAGCCGGCAGAACGTCATCGCCGTCGAAGCGCCGGACGTTCAGCCCGAATGGATTGACCGCACCGTGATGGGGAACCCGGACGCCGCTGTCGTCGTCCAAGCATGGGAAGATTTTCTCTGCCCGTCGTGTATGCAATGGACGCAGATGATTGAACCGCGTCTGGTGGAAGACTACGTGAAGCCGGGCCTCGTGCGTTTTGAGTTCCGCCAATTCCCGCTGCAAAGTCACGCGCCGGGGTCGATTAACGCGGCTTTGGCCAGCGAATGCGCCGCAGATCAGGGCGGCTTTTGGGTATACCACAATCGCCTCTTCCAGGCGCAAAACGACGGTCAGAGCGGCTACACCCTGGATCGCCTCGTCCAGTATGCCGACGAGGTCGGCTTGGATGGGCGCACGCTCTTGCAATGCATGAGCGGCCAAGACTACGCAACCCAGGTCAATGACTCGGTTAACCAGGCATTGGCGCTCGGCCTCAACGCCACGCCGTCCGTTCTGGTCAACGGCAAGCTCATGACCGACCCGTACGATTATGATGCGTTGCAGCAGGAGATCGACCAACTGCTCGCTGCCGCCGGCGAATAGACGCACTCGCTGACTGTCTGATTTGCTTACTGACGATTTCCTTCGGGCACATTCCGGTTGAGGGCATACCGAAACTCATGGTTCGCAGTCCATTCCCCCGCATCGCCAATCGCAAACCGTATCAGCGCGCGCTTTTCGCGCTGGTCCTCATCTGGTTCAGCCTGTTAGCAGACGCCGCGCCTGTCCGCGCCCAGTCCGGCATCACCTCGCCGGCCCCGGGCGCGGCGGTTAGCGGCGATGTGCCTATCTTCGGCACAGCGGTGATCGAGCCGTTCCAGAAATACGAGTTGCACTACAAGCTGGAGCCGAGCGGCGATGACGCCTACATCTACTTCTACGGCGCTACCAACCCGGTCGTCGACGGACAGCTCGGCGTGTGGCAAGCCAGTTCACTGCCGCCGGGAACCTATAGCCTGCGCCTGCGCGTGGTGAAGAACGACGGCAACTACGCCGAATACTACGCGCCCAACCTCAGCGTCAACATGGGGCCCGCCGAACCGGCGGCGGAACCGACGTCCAGCGAACCGACGCCGACGCCCATCCCCACGGCAACCTTTACGCCGGCGCCGCAACCGACGCCGGCCGTCGGCCAGGTAGACCTGCCGGCGCTGCCGCCCACGCCCACCCCGGAACAGCAAGCCGTCGCCGCAGCCGAAGGAAGCCCGGTCGAGGAGGGCGATGCTTCGGTTGACCTGGGGTTTGACCCGGCAGCGGATGAAGCGGAAGCCGCCGTCGAGGGCGCAAGCCTCACGCGCGAACTGGGCGAGGCGCTATCGTTGAATACGCTGCGCCGCCATTTCCTCAACGGTATGCGCATCAGCGCCTCGCTGCTTCTTGGCGTAGTCGCCCTCTATGCCGGCAAGAAATTGTTCGACTGGGTGTGGACGCAGTTCTCTTGAACATTTCGGATTGCAAATTCTAGTGGTTTGATCGCCAAATACGCGCGTTGTCATGTTGAGCGGAGCGAAACATCTCTACCTCTAGTGCAACGAGATTCTTCAGCTCACTAACGCTCGCTTCAGAATGACAGACGCCTGGCGATCAAACCATTTTGATTTGCGATTGTCCGCCGCCTATCCGGTCTGAGCCAGGAAATCTTACGAAGAACAACCCAAATCTGAAATCCAGCATCTGAAATGTCCGCAAAAATGATCGTCGGCCTCGGCAACCCCGGCCCCGAGTACGCCCGC
This sequence comes from uncultured Caldilineaceae bacterium, assembly GCA_964649875.1. Classification (GTDB taxonomy): domain Bacteria; phylum Chloroflexota; class Anaerolineae; order Caldilineales; family Caldilineaceae; genus JASGTU01. The sequence goes on along the minus strand of CAZYSJ010000098.1, from coordinate 7,969 downwards.
AACCGGCACAACATCGGTTTCCAGTGCGTGGAGCTTTTCGCACGCCGCCACGCCATCGACCTGACGCGCATGCAGCAGCGCGCCATGATCGGCAGCGGCTGGGCGGGCCGCGGCCCCATGCGCCGGAAGGTTATGCTGGTCAAACCGCTCACCTACATGAACGCCAGCGGCCAGGCCGTCGGCCCTCTTGCCAAGTACTACCAGGTCGCGCCGCAGGACATCCTCGTCGTCCACGATGACCTCGACCTCGCATCAGGCATGTTGCGCCTGCGCCCCAACGGCAGCGCCGGCGGCCAGAACGGCGTCAAATCCATCATCCAGCACCTGGGCAGCCAGGACTTTCACCGCGCCCGCGTCGGCATTGGCCGTCCCCCCGGCCGCATGGACCCGGCGGACTATGTGCTGCAGAACTTCAGCGACGGCGAGGAAGAAACCTTTGCGCCGCTGCGCGAGACCGTCGCCGATGCTATCGAATGCTGGCTCTTCGACGGCATCGATGCGGCCATGAATCGTTACAACGGCTAGCGTCATCACCCGCGGAACCCGCCATGCTTACCGCTTTACTCGACTATTTGCCTCGCTTGCCCGCCTTCAGAACCCTGTTGGCGGAGCCGGACAGCACGCCGCACGGCTTGCTGCAGGCCGCCCATCCCTTTGTGACGGCCGGCCTCTACCATCACCGGCCCGGCCCGCTGATCCTGCTCACCGCGCGCAGCGAAGCCGTGCAAGAGATTGCCGCCCAGTTGGCGCAATGGCTGCCTCCTCCCGTCGAGAACGGCCAGGAGACCGCCGGGCGCATCCTCGTCTTTGCCGAGCCGGATTCGCTGCCCTACGAGCGTATCCGCTGGAGCAGCGCCACGCGCCAGCAACGGCTGACCGCGCTGGCTGCCCTGCAAAGCCGCACGCAGATCCCGCCCATCGTCATCGCCAGCGCCCGCGCCCTGGCGCAAAAAACGCTGCCCGCTCGCGAGTTGCGCCTCGCCCTTCGGCCCGTTGCCGTGGGCGATTATGTGCGTCTAGAGCAAATGGCCCAGACTTGGGCGCAGACCGGTTATAATCCCGTCGACGTGGTCGAAGAACCCGGCGCATTCGCCCGTCGCGGCGGCATCGTCGACATCTGGCCGCCCAACTTGCCCAACCCCGTGCGCATCGACCTCTTCGGCGACGAGGTGGAAAGCCTGCGCATCTTCGACCCGGCTACCCAGCGCACCCTGCGCCGCGTCGACAGCGTCCAAATCGGGCCGGGAAGCGAGGCCTTGAGCAAGTTCGGCCCCGCCGCCCTAGAGCGCCTCGGCGTGCGCGGCGGCAGCCTGGCGGACCCGTCCAATCTAGACTCAGCCGGCGCTGAGGAGTCGCCGCTGCTCGACCCCCGTCTGCTGCTGGCCGTGCGCGAGGAACTTCGCCTGGAGGTCGACCATCTGAGCCAGGGCCACAGCTTCCACGGCATCGAGTGGTACTTGCCCTACTTCTACACCCAACCCGCCACCCTGGTCGATTATCTGCCGCCCGCCTCTACCCTGGTGATCGACGACGCGGCAGAACTCGTCGCCACGCTGCACGACCTGGAAGAACAGGCCGCTGCGCTGCACGGCGAACTCGTGCGCAGCGGCGACTTGCCCCACGCCTTCTTGCCCAGCTTCGTGCCCGCCGGCGAGCTAGTCGACCGCATCACAGCGGCACAACCCGTCATCCTCGGCTATGGCACGCTCGCCGGCGCCGACACTTCGTCGCACAGCGACCTGGCCCGCTCATTCGTGCCGGGACCGCGCTACGGCGGCAAGATCAAGCAGATCACCGGCGACATCGCGCAGGAGCGTCGCGACGGCGCTGCGCTCGTCCTCGTCACACGCCAAGCCGCGCGGCTGCAAGACGCCCTCCAGGCAGCCGACATCATCGCCCACGTGCAGAGCGAACTAGAGCGCGCCCCCATAGCGGGCAGCGTCTCGCTCGTTCAGGGCGTGATCGGCGAGGGCTTCGTCATGCGCGGGCTAGAGGACAAGGACGCCGGCTTCGATCTGCACTTCCTCACCGACACGGAACTCTTCGGCTGGAGCAAGCCGCGAGCGCGCCGCCGCGCGCCGCGCCACAGCACCGTCGCCCCGGAGCTTTTCTTCGCTGACGTCAAACCCGGCGACCATGTGGTGCACCTGGAGCACGGCGTCGGCATCTACGACGGCCTAGTCACGCTGGAACTGGGCGGGCTGACACGCGAATACCTCCAGGTCAGCTACGCACGCGGCGACAAGCTCTACGTCCCCGTCCACCAGGCCGAGCGTCTCAGCCGCTACGTGGGAGCCGGCGAAGCGACTCCCGCCGTCAACCGCCTGGGCACAGCCGACTGGCAGACGGTCAAAGAACGCGCCCGCCGCGCTGTGGCCGACATCGCCGACGACCTGTTGCAGCTCTACGCCGAGCGCGAATTGGTGCGCGGCCATGCCTTCAGCCCAGACGGCCCGTGGCATCAGGAGCTAGCCGCCTCGTTTGCCTACGAGGAAACCGACGACCAACTCGACGCCATCGACGAGGTGACGCACGACATGGAGTCCGAACGCCCCATGGACCGGCTGATCTGCGGCGATGTCGGCTACGGCAAGACGGAAGTGGCGGTGCGCGCCGCTTTCAAGGCCGTCGTCGACGGCAAGCAGGTCGCCATGCTCGTGCCGACCACCGTCCTCGCCCAACAGCATTACCGCACGCTCAGCAGCCGGCTCAACCGCTTTCCCGTGCGCGTCGAGATGCTCAGCCGCTTCCGCACGCCCGCACAACAGGAGCAGATCATCCAGGGCTTGGCCGACGGCCGCATCGACATGGTGGTGGGGACCCATCGCCTGCTCTCGCGCGACCTCGACTTCAAGAACCTCGGCCTGCTCATCATCGACGAGGAGCAGCGTTTCGGCGTCGTGCAGAAGGAGAAGCTCAAGCAACTGCGCGCCCAGATCGACGTGCTGACGCTCAGCGCCACGCCCATCCCGCGCACCCTGCACATGAGCCTCAGCGGCGTGCGCGACATGAGCGCCATCACCACCCCCCCGCGTGAGCGGCTGCCCGTGCACACCGTGCTCTCCGAATATGACGACAACCTCGTGCGCCAGGCCATCGAGCGCGAGTTGGCCCGCAACGGTCAGGTCTTTGTCGTCCATCACCGCGTGCGCAACATCGAACACTTGGCCGACCGCATCCGCCACCTCGTGCCCCAAGCCAGGGTGGTCGTCGGCCACGGGCAGATGCCCGAACGCGCCCTGGAGAACGTCATGCTCCAGTTCGCCGAAGGCGAATACGATGTCCTCGTCGCCACCACCATCATCGAGAACGGGCTGGACATCCCCAACGCCAATACCATGATCATCAACCGCGCCGATCGCTTCGGCCTGGCGCAGCTCTACCAGCTGCGCGGGCGCGTCGGGCGCAGCGCGCAGCGCGGCCATTGCTACCTGCTCTACGACAAGCACGCCGCGCTCAGCTACGACGCCCGCCGCCGCCTATCCGCCATCATGGAAAGCAGCGAAGAACTGGGCGCGGGCTTCCGCATCGCCATGCGCGACCTGGAGATCCGCGGCGCCGGCGACCTGCTCGGCGCGCGCCAGCACGGGCATATCGACAGCGTGGGCTTCGACCTCTACACGCGCCTGCTCGCCCAGGCCATCAACGAAGCCAAGCGCCGCAAACATCTCTTCGATCAAGCCCTGCGCACGCAAAACGGCGACCAGGCTGACGGCGCACAAGAAGTCCAGGAAACGCCTGCGGCGCAAGAGGCCGCCGCCCTCGACGCAACCGAGCAACTCACCGACCTCGAAGGCCCCTTCGACCTGGCAGACCCGCTGGCCCCGCCCGTCCTGCTCGACCTGCCCATCGAGGCCAAGATTCCCGAATCCTACATCGCCGAAGAGGCGATCCGCCTGCAGATGTACCGGCGCATCGCCGGCATGACGCACCTGAAAAGCATCGACGAAATGCGCAAGGAGTTGATCGACCGCTTCGGCGCGGTCGACAACGAGAACGCCGCGCCCGAAGAGGTCGAGAACCTCTTCTTCCTGATCCGCGTCAAGATCCTGGCGCTGAAGGCCGGCGTGCAGAATATAGGCCGCGAGTTGGACCAACTCGTAATCCGCAGCGAGGCGCTGGAGAACATGAACCGGCCCGCCATGCAGCACCGGCTGCGCCAGGCCTTCGGCGCGCCGGGCGAGGACCTGCCCGAAGACGCCTTCCCGCGCGTCGCCCGCCGCGCCATCTACCTCCCGCTAGACGACGCCGAAGCCTGGCGCACCGCGCTCGTGCGCACGCTGGAGATCATGGCCTACGGCTAGGCCGTCCACATTCCATCTTTCAGGAGGCACTTTCAGGAGGCATATGATGGCAGCCACGTTAACGCGCCGCCAGGCGCTCGCAGCAGGCAGCGCCGCGGTCGCGGGGCTGCTGGCAGGCTGCAGGCCGGTCACGTCGCCCCCGCCGCTGCAAGCGACCACGGATGCCGGCCCAACCGCTACGCCTGTCCCCGCCGCGCCTCCGCGTGAGGCTGAACCAGCGGAAACGGTCGACCCGGAACTGCGCCGCAAGCTGGCGCAGATGGTGGTGACGGGCTTTCGCGGCCTCACCCTGGAGGCGGACAACCCCATCGTCGCCGCCGTGCGCGACCTGGGCATCGGCGGCGTGGTGCTCTTCAGCTTCGATGTCGCCCTGCTAAGCCCCGTGCGCAACGTCGCGTCGCCGGAGCAGGTGGCGACGCTCAACGCGAGCTTGCGCGAACTGGCGGAGACGCCCCTGCTGATCGCCGCTGACCAGGAAGGCGGCAGCGTGGCGCGACTCAACGAGGCGCACGGCTTTCCGCCAACCCTCTCTCACCAGGAGCTAGGCGAACGCAACGACCCGGCCTTCACCTACGACAGCGCCGCCCAAATGGCGCGCACGCTGGTTGCGGCGGGCGTCAACCACAACTTCGCGCCGGTTGTAGACGTGAACGTCAACCCGGCCAACCCCGCGATCGGCGCCATCGGCCGCAGCTTCTCGGATAACCCGGCAATCGTGACCGAACACGCCGCCGCCTTCATCCGCGCCCACCGCGACGCCGGCGTCACGACCACGCTCAAGCACTTTCCCGGCCACGGCAGCAGCCGCGCCGATTCGCACCTCGGCTTCGTGGACGTCACCGAAACCTGGCAGCCGCTGGAACTGGAACCCTACCGGGACCTGATCGGCGAGGGGCTGGTCGATTCGGTCATGACGGCGCACGTCTTCAACGGCCAGTTGGATCCGGACACGGTCGCCACCCTGTCCAAGCCTATCATCACCGGCATCCTGCGCGAGCAACTCGGGTTCGACGGCGTGATCTTCTCCGACGACATGCAGATGAGCGCCATTGCCGGTAACTACGGCTTCGAGGAAGCGGTAATCGGAACCGTGGCTGCGGGCGTCGACGTGTTAGCGGTCGGCAGCAACCTGGCCTATGACCCGGAGATCGCCGTCAAGATCGTAGACATCCTGGCCGCGGCCGTTATGGCGGGGCAGATTGACGAGGCGCAGATCGACGCGTCGAACAGACGCATCGCAGCCCTCAAGGCAAAATCCGAAACCGGCAATCTGGACGCCGCGCAAGCCTGATCCCGCGAGGCTCATACCCACACCGATGTGGGATAAATGTGGGATAAATGTGGGATAACGAGGGAAATGGCCGGCGCAGCGTCATAACCCTGTGCGAGCGCGCCGCACGCCCCCTGCGCCCCGCCCGCACAGACGCGTCCTAACGGCTTCCCCGCCCGAGGCTGTGGATAACTCAGTAGTGCGTTAACATGATTTGTGCAGCTGTCATTCTGAGCTGAAGGCGAAGAATCCGTATCTCCCATACAACGAGATTCTTCAAATCGTAGAGGCGTCATCCTTGCCGCCGGACGTGCCGCTCGTGCGCCAAGAATGGCGCACCTACGAACCTCCTCCCCCCGGTCGTCAGAATGACAGAAACATAGTTACCAGAGCGCTCAGCGCCTCGAAAGGCGAAAGAGACACAAACCCGCAGAGCCTCTACTCAGGACTCTGCGGGGTCCTTTTGCGCTTCGCGTTATTGCTTACGCCCGGCGCCGGCCTAATTCCACAACAGCCAGCAGCGCCAAGACCGCTACGACGCTCGCCACGAACGGCAGGGGCGCGGTCGCCGCGCCACTGGTCGGCAACGTCGCCGGTTCGCCAACCGGCGCGGCGCCGTCAACGCGCGTGATGCGTCCCTCCGGCGCCAGGTCGAGCGGCGAATGTTGGCTGATATAGTCGGCAATCGTCTCGGTCAGGCTGGGGCCGAAATCATACGGGTCGATCGCCTTCTCCTCAAAAGCCCTATAGTCGTCTCCCCCCTGGCGCAGAAACGTGAGGGTCGCCACATGGTAGACCGCATCCGGGTCGAGCGGGCTATAAGAGCCGTCGGCGTTCTGCACCTCGGCGCTGACGATGCGCTCACCCGCCGGTTTCGTCGCGTCCCAACTGAAACGCATGCCGGATACCTGCGGGAAACGTCCGGTTCCGGCGTTGTCGGGGCTTTCGGCGCGGCTGACGCCGTTCTCCAGCGCAGCCAGCAGATCGACCCCGGTCAGTCCAAACGTGGCGATGTCGTTGCTGAAGGGCAACACTTCCAACACACTGCCCGTGCTGATGTCGCCCGCCGGAATGCTGGTGCGGACGCCGCCGCCATTAATCAGCGCCACCTGTACGCCGCTGTTCTGCGTGGCCCAACGCATGCCGTCCGCCACCAGATTGCCCATCGTGCATTCGGCGTAGCGGCAGACCGAGCGGTCCCCTTGCAGCAGGTTAACGGTGGAACCGATCGTCTCGTCGCGCATAGCGTTGACCGCTACGGCCATCTCATCCACGACAGCCTGAATGGCGGGATCGCGCGCAATGGAGGCGTCGATGAGAATGGGCGCGCCCTCCCAGGAAAGAATATCGCCGTCGCCGTCAAAGGTTACGACCAGTTGCCCCAGATATTTGCCGTAGGCTTCCGCCTGCACCACTAACACCCGGTCTCCATCGGGCGACGCCGCCACGGTGGGATAGGGGCCGGCTGCCGCCGGGTCCGTGCTCGACAGCAGGGTGTGCGAATGGCCGCCCACGATCACGTCGATGCCATCTACCTGAGACGCCAGGCGCAGGTCATCGAGGTAACCGATATGGGAAAGCAGCACGATCTTGTCGATTCCTTGTCTGTCGAGGTCAGCCAGCACCGGCGCAAGCGAACTTAGGTAGTCGTTGAACTTAAGCGTCGGCCCAGGCGTGGAGGAAGTCGGCACGTCGATCGTGGTCAGGCCGATCACGCCCACAGGTTCGCCGTTGACGTCGATCACCGTATAGGGGGCCAGCCTGCCGTCCAACAACGGCTCTTCGCTCGTGTCGATGTTGGCGCTCAGCACCGGAAAGTCGACGTGATCGAGAAAGTCCGCCAGATGAGCAGGGCCGTTGTCGAATTCGTGGTTGCCGACCGCCATCGCCTCGTAACCCAACAGGTTCATGAAGCGGGCGCTCTCCTCCCCCTTATAGACGGAGAAGTACAGCGTCCCGTTGAACGAGTCGCCGGCATCGATCAGAATCGCGTTGCCGTCTGGCGCAGAGACGCGCAGATCCGCGATCAACGTGGCGCGGCGAGCTGCGCCGCCGATACAGATCCCGGCGGCTTCGCTCTCCGCCGGGCAGGTAGTGGTAGAACCGTCGTATTCTTCGATGTGGGAATGCGTGTCGTTCGTATGCAGGATCGTCAGCGTGAAGTCGCCGGCATCCTGCGCCGAGACGGGAGTAACGACCAACAACGCGGCCAAAATCAGCAGCGGTAAGGACAAAACGCGCCATGACATGGGAAGTCCCTTCCGGTGGGAGAGGATGGAGACGGCGTCCAAGTAAGACGACCGTATGCGCCTAGTGTAGCACGGGCGACGCGGCGTGGGCGAACGCACGCATCGCCCCAGCGTCAATGGCTCGCCAGCTTCTTGCGCATGCGCAC
>CAZYSJ010000097.1:0-17950 GCA_964649875.1 uncultured Caldilineaceae bacterium | reverse complement strand
GGCGCTAGGCGACATGCGCCATGCCAACCGTGTATAATACCGAAGCGCATTTTGCAGACTTTCGTCGCGGACAATGGCGTATCTTGGGAACCGTCGATTTTTATGCCGCTTGATCAAATCATCCTGCTCGCCATCATCGTCGCCTCGTCTACGCTCTACGCCACGCGTTGGCTTCCCTTCGAGGCGACCTCTATTCTAGTTATCGCCGGCATCGCTCTCACCGGCCTGCAGCCGCCGGAAGAGGCGTTGGCGGGCTTCGCCAGTTCCGCTACGCTGACCGTCGGCGCCATGTTCGTGCTGAGCGCAGGGCTGGTGCGCACCGGCGCCTTGGAAGCGGTCACCATCAACCTGGCGCGCCTGTCCAACGGCAGCCCGCGCCGCCTGCTCATGTTATTGGCCGTGACCGTGCCGGTGGGCAGCGCCTTTGTCAACGATACGCCGGTGGTCGTGATGTTGATCCCGGTCATGCTTTCGTTGAGCGCTCAGTTCGGCGTGCGCCCCTCCAAGCTGCTGATGCCGGTCGCCTATTTTGCCATGCTGGGCGGCACGCTCACCATCTTCGGCACCAGCACCAACATCCTGATGGACGACCTCTATCGCCAGGCGGGCGGCCCCGGCTTCGACGTCTTCACCTTTACGCCTGTGGGCGTCATCTACGCCATCGTCGGCGGAACCTTCATTGTCCTCTTCAGCAACCGCCTGCTGCCGGATCGCTCTTCGCTTTCGGAGTTGACGAGCGGCCGCCAGGCTTCCACCTACATCACCGAGATCGAAGTCGGGTCGACCAGCACGGTGATCGGCCAGCCGGTCGAAGAAGCCTTTGAGCGCATCGCCAGGTTAAGCCAGCGCCAAGAACCGCCCGAACCGACGCGCCGCCACCGCCGCTTACAGCGCCGCCAGCCCGACGACCTTCAGCCGGGCGCCGCCAACAACTCCATCGAGATGCTGGCCGTCTTTCGCGACAGCCGGGTCTATCACGCCGAGGAGACGCGGCATCTGCTTCTGCAGCCGAACGACTCGCTGTTGGTGGCGGGGACGGCGAAGGAGATCGCCCAGTTCCTCGAATCGACCCGCAGCGCACTGGCCTCGGTCCTGGTGGATGGCGAACGCACAACCAGCGACAGCATTGAGGTCAAGGTGATGGAAGCGGTCGTCCTGCCCGATTCGCGCCTCAACGGGCGGGTAATTGGCGAAATGGAACTCAACCGGCTCTATGGCGTCAAAATCATGGGCGTGCAGCGCCAGGGACGCCAACTTGTGCGCGGCCTGCGCAACTTGCGCCTTTCCAGCGGCGACGTTTTGCTTTTGCAAGGAGAGCCCGCCAACCTTCACGCCGCGGGCGAATCGGAGCAGCTTCTGCTCGTGGAGGGTGTGGATCAGTCCATCCTGCGCCAACGGAAGAACCGGCTGGCGCTGCTGATCATGCTGGGCGTGATCCTCTCGGCGACGCTGACCTCCATCCCCATCGTCATCCTGGCCCTGACCGGGGCCGGACTGATGGTCGTGACCCGCTGCCTGCGCGCCGACGAGGCGCTGCGCTCGCTGGAGCCGCGGGCGCTGCTGTTGTTGGCTGCGGCCATTCCCATGGGCCATGCCATGGAGACCACGGGGCTGGCCGAGTCCGCCGTCAGCCTACTGTTGTCCGTGTTGGGCGACGCCAACCCGGTGATATTCCTCTCGCTGTTCTATCTGCTCGCCAACTTGCTCGCCCAGTTCATCTCCGCCAAGGCCGTCGCCGTCCTCTTCACGCCCATCGCCCTCTCGCTGGCCGCCGCATTGGGGCTGAACCCGACGGCGCTGCTTGTCACCATCGCCTTCGGCACGGCCGCCAGCTTCCTCACGCCGATGGGCCACCAGGTCAACGCCATCGTCATGGGGCCGGGCAGCTACACCTTCGGCGACTACGTTCGCTTCGGCCTGCCCATGACCATCCTCATGTGGCTTACGGGCAGCATCTTCATCCCGCTGTTCTGGCCGCTGTGAGCGGACGTCGCCCAGGCGAACCGCGGGCGCGCCGCCGTCGTTCATAGATGTGCAAGCTGTAAGAGAGGTTCGGTTGTGGACAACGCCGCGGCCTCCGTTATACTATGCACTATCTAGACCGCCGGTTAGGCGCATTGCTTTGCCGATCCCGGCATGAGACAGGATAAAGGCTGACCGCCCTCGATCATGCAGAGACTGTCACGCGTTTTTCTCGTATTCGCCGCTTTTGTCGCCTTTGCGCTTCTCGCCTGTTCGCCGGGCTGGGAGTTCGAGAGCGGGACGCTGCGCGGCGAACGGCCGTCCGCCACCTCGACGCCGGCCAACGCGGCCAGGCCGGCCGTGCGCGTTCCCGCGCGGTTGCTGGCCCCCGTGCCCCCGCCTACGCCGGAAGTTGTCTCATCTCAGGAACTGCGCCGGCTTTCGACGGAGGAGCAACTGGCGCAGATCATCGCGCCGGTGCGCGACCTGCGCGACCTGGCGCTGCGGCTGGACCCCCACGCCACGGATATCCCCGTGGTGGTCAATGCGCACACGCCCGATTTTGCCGTCGGCGATCGGACGTCCTTCTGGGTGCACGACCTTGAGGCCAACGCCAACTTCGAGATCACGGCGGAGCTCGTCGAAAAGACCGATGTCGCCTACGTGTGGGTCGAAGAAGGCCGCGACTTCGACCGCGACGCCATCGTTCGCTCGGTGCGGCGCTTCAGCGAACAGAGCTACCCGGCTGTGCGCGCCTTCTTTGGCAGCGAGTGGAACCCCGGCGTAGACAACGACCCGCGGCTGCACATCCTGCACGCCTACGGGCTGGGCAGCGGCATCGCCGGCTACTTCAGCAGCGCCGACGAATACAGCCGTCTGGCCCGCCCCTTCTCGAACGAGAAGGAGATGTTCTACATCAACCTGGAATGGCTTGAAACCGGGGGCGAATACGACTACTACGAAACGGTATTGGCGCACGAGTTTCAGCACATGATCCACTGGTACAAGGATCGCAACGAAGCGACTTGGGTGAACGAGGGCCTCAGCGAGTTCGCCCAGGAAGTTGCCGGCTATGACCCGGACACCGTCTTCGCCGACGTCTTTGCCCGCAACCCGGACATCCAACTCAACACCTGGGGCCAGGAACAAGGCAATAACGGCGTGCATTATGGCGCGTCCTATCTGTTTATGGCCTATTTCTCGCAGCGCTTCGGTTCCGACCTGACGCGGGCGCTGGTGGCGCACCCGGCGAATGACATTCGCGGCTTCGATGCCATCCTTGAAGCGGCAAGCCTGCGTCAAGACGGCCGTCCGCTGCGCTTCGACGACCTCTTTGCCGATTGGGTAGTCGCCAACTACATCGACGACCCCAACGCGCTGGGCGCCGACGGGGTCTACGGCTACCGCGCCTTTGTACAAGATGCGCCGGTGGTCGACGCCTCCTACAACGTCTACCCGGCCGAGCCGCGCACCGCGACCGTCAACAACTACGCCGCCGACTATGTCCTGCTCAAAGGCGGCGGCGATGTCACTGTCCAGTTCGAGGGGCAGACCGCTACTCGCCTGGCAAACCTGCCCCCCTCCGGCGGGGCCTATGCCTGGTGGAGCAACCGCGGGGATGACTTCGACACCCGGCTTACCCGTCGCTTCGACCTGAGTGCGGCGGACCCCGCCTTGCCGCTAGAGATGCATGTGACCATGTGGTGGGATATCGAGCCGGACTACGACTACGGCTATGTCCTCGCCAGCCGCGACGGCAAGAAGTGGGAGCCCCTAGCCGGCGCCAACGCCTCGACCGAAGACCCCGGCGGCAACGCCTTCGGCCCAGGCTATACCGGACAGAGCGGCGACGGCGATCCGGCTTGGGTCGTGGAGACGTTCGACCTATCCGCCTATGCCGGCGAGGAAATCTGGGTGCGTTTCGAGTACGTGACCGACGACGCGGTGAACGCCAGCGGCTGGTTTATCGACGAAGCGTCGATCCCCGCCCTGGCCTATCACGCCGATTTCGAAAGCGGCGCAGACGGCTGGGCCAGCGAAGGCTGGCTGCTGACCGATAACCGCCTCGACCAGCGCTGGCTAATCCAGGTCCTCACCCTCGATCAGAATCTGCTGGCCCGCGTCGAGCGCGTGCCGGTCAACGCAGACGGCCGCGCCCGCATCGACATCGACGACCTGGGCAACGGCAGAACTGCTGTCCTCGCCCTCAGCGCCCTCGCCCCGGTCACCACCGAGCCCGCCGAATACACGATCAGGATCGACAGACGCCCATGAAACACCAGACAATCGCCGTTCTCGACTACGGCAGCCAGTACAGCCAGTTAATCTGCCGCCGCATCCGCGAAAGCCAGGTCTACGCCGAACTCATCCCCTGGGACCGGGCCGGCGATCTGCTGCCCGGCTTGCAGCCGCAGGGCATCATCCTCTCCGGCGGCCCAACCAGCGTCTATGCGCCGGGCGCACCCGCGCTGCCGGAAGCGGTGCTGGATGCCGGGGTCCCTGTGTTGGGCATCTGCTACGGCCTCCAACTTCTGGCGCATACCCTGGACGGGCAGGTCGCGCCGGCGCGCGAGCGGGAATACGGCGCGGCGACGGTCAGCGCGGTTGGGGCCGGGGCGGATGCCGCCAGCCCGCTGCTGGCGGGCCTGCCGCACAGCTTCCAGGTATGGATGAGCCACGGCGACCGCGTGGAGCGCCTGCCCGCGGGCTTTATCGCCATCGCCCACAGCGCGCATTCGCCGCTGGCGGCCATCGCCAATGAATCGCGCCGCCTCTACGGCCTCCAGTTCCACCCCGAGGTCGTCCACACGCCCCAGGGCAACGTCATCCTCGAAAACTTCGTCAAGGACATCTGCGGCTGCGTGGGCGACTGGACGCCGGGCAGTTTCATCGACGACACCGTGGCCCGCATCCGCAGCCAGGTAGGCGAACAGGGTCGCGTGATCTGCGGACTAAGCGGCGGCGTGGACAGCGCCGTCACCGCCACGCTCGTACATCGCGCCGTCGGCGACCGCCTGACCTGCGTCTTTGTGGATCACGGGCTGCTGCGCAAGGGCGAGGCCGAGCAGGTGATCGATACTTTCCGCCGCCACCAGGGCATGCGCCTGGAAGCCGTCGACGCCGGCGAGGAGTTCCTCAGCGACCTATCCGGCGTCACCGACCCGGAGCAGAAGCGCAAGATCATCGGCGCCCGCTTCATCCGCGTCTTCGAGGCCGAAGCCGCACGCCTAGCCGCAGAGTGGGGCGTGGACTCGCCCGCCTTTCTGGCCCAGGGCACGCTCTACCCCGACGTGATCGAGTCCGCCGGCAAAGACGACACGCGCCACGCCCGCACAATCAAGACGCACCACAACGTGGGCGGGCTGCCCGATGACATGACTTTCCAATTGATCGAGCCGCTGCGCATGCTCTTTAAGGACGAGGTGCGCACCGTAGGCGAAGCGCTTGGCCTGCCGGAAGCCATCGTCTGGCGGCATCCCTTCCCAGGGCCGGGATTGGGCATTCGCATCCTGGGCGATGTGACCTGGGATCGGCTGGAGACGCTGCGCGAGGCGGACGCCATCTTCCTGGACGAACTGCGCGCGGCGGGCCTCTATCGCGACGCCAGCCAGGTTTTCGCCGTGCTGTTGCCCGTGCGCAGCGTTGGCGTCATGGGCGACGGGCGCACCTATGCCAACGTGGTCGCGCTGCGCGCCGTCACCACCGACGATTTTATGACGGCGGACTGGGCGCGCCTGCCGTATGACCTGCTGGCGAAGATCAGCAGCCGCATCGTCAACGAGGTGGACGGGGTCAACCGGGTTGTGTATGATATCAGCAGCAAGCCCCCGGCCACCATCGAGTGGGAGTAGCAACGCCCCTGCGAACCGTGCGCCGGCATTGTAGCGCCGGCATCCCCGGCGGCGGGGATGCCGGCAGGAATAGCCAACAGTCAAAACCATGCGCCGTTTCATTAACTTCGTGTTGATCCTGGTCGCCCTCCTGGCGATCTTCCCCATCTATACGCGCTATAAGGTGGCCGCCGCGCCGGTTCCGCCCGGCGTTCACCTGGGCGGGCTAGACCTGAGCAACCTCAAAGACGCCGCCGAAATCCGCCGCCATCTGGAAAGCATCTACGCCGAGCCGATTTCGCTGCACTACGAGGAGGAGCGTCTCGTCCTGCGCCCCGAAGATATCGACTTCCACGTAGACGTCGAACAGATGGTGACCGAAGCCATGCAATACCTGGAGGGGTCAGCCTTCCTAGACATCGCCGTGCGCCACGCCCTGGGCATCCCCCAGCAGCGCCGCGACGTGCCTGTGCGCTTCATGCTCGACGCGAATAAGCTGCGCGCCCGGCTCGAAGCCATCGCCGCCGAGTACGACCACGGGCCGCAAGGCGCACGCGTGCTGCCGCCCACCGCACGTTGGGCCGAAGGCGCCGCAACGCCGGCAAGCCTGCCAGCCGGCTACGTGGGCAGCTACACGCGTGATTGGACGTGGACCGCTGGACGACCCGGCTATGCGCTGGACGTCGAGGCCAGCATCCCGCTCGTCATCGCCGCGCTGACCCGCGACACGGACCGGGACGTAGAGCTTGCCCTGATCGAGACGCCCGCGCCGCCGCTCTCGCTGGATGACCTCGCCCGCGAGCTCGACAGCGTTACTTCCAGCTTTCCCGGCTTCGCCGCCATCTACGTCCACGACCTTGTAACCGACGAAGAAAGCGCGGTCGACGCCGATGTCTCCTTCTCCGGCATGTCCACGCTCAAAATCGGCCTCGCCGCCGCGATCATGAGCGAACTGGAGAACGGCTTGCGCTCCAGCGACGGCAGCGCCGAGTTAGTTGGACAATGGCTTGACTATGCGCTGGGCGAAAGCAACAACTACGCCGCCAACCAACTCCTCGGCTTTCTCGGCGACGGCGACGTTGCAGCGGGGACGCGCGCCTTCACGGAGTTCATGCGCAGCCTGGGCTTCGAGAATACCTACATGCAGTCAGGCTATGACGCGCAAGTGCAGCTTCCGCAGATCCCCACGCCGGGCAACCAGCGCACTGATTGGCAGACCAACCCGGACTCGAACCTGCAGTCCACGCCGGCGGAGATGGGCCGCATCCTCTCCGCCATCTACCAATGCACGCTGGGCGAAGGCATCCTCGTCGAGCGCTACCCGGCCGAGATCACGCCAGACGAATGCAGGGCCATTCTCTTCTACATGTCGCACGACGAGTTTCAAGAGCTGATCTGGGCGGGCCTGCCGCGCCCGGCGGACGCTTGGATCGTGCACAAGCACGGCTTTGCCTTCGAGTCGCACAGCGATGTCGCCCTGGTCTGGGGGCCAAACGGGCCATACGTGCTCAGCATTTTCCTCTACCGCCAGGGGTGGATGGACTGGGAGACCAGCAACGGCACGATGAAGACCGTCAGCCGCATTGTCTGGAACTTCTTTGAACGGCGGCAGGAGCAGTTGCAGCTCGACGCGCCCGAAGCGGTTGTGCTTACGCCGCCTGCGGGCTACGCGCCCGTCAAGGATGAGTATATTCCCGTCGCCAGCACCGGCTTTCAATAGAAGCCCTGTTTTCAGAAGCCCTGTTTACAAGGATGGGATTTGACAGACTTTTAACAGCAAATGCACGACAGGGGCGTGTTATCATGCTGGACATATGGCTTGTTGTCCATCCGTGAATTCGGAGCACAGCGAGCCGGCGGTATAGGTTGGATTTGCGCTTTACTTCCCTCCATACCAAACTGTCTGTCTTGTCTGTCCTGTCTGCAAAGAACCCGCCAAATGGCGGGTTCTTTGCATGCGCAAGCTTTTTACAGCCTTTCGGGAATTTACGGGTTTGAAAGGCGGCTATCTCTATCGCACAGGCCTATTCTGTGGGGAGCAACCCCGCTTCGACCATCGACAGGAAGGGCGAATCCTCGACGGTCAAGGGCAGGTCGATGCGGCCGCGGCGGCGGCTCGATTCGTAGGTGGCGAAGATCAACTCCGTGGCCTGGAGAGCACGGCGACCGGCCAACTCCGGCTCACGGCCGGTCTTGAGCGCGTCGATCAGGTCAAGTACGCCGCGCGCCACGTATTCGGGCACGCCGTGGATTCCTTCGCCCACATCCACGTTGCGCCACGCGCTGTCACCCACGCCGCGCACGCGCAGCGGAATCTCCGGGCTGTAGCCGACCTCGATCATGCCGTCGCTCCCGATCAGCCGGTTGACAAAGCCATTCGTGCCAAAACCGGTGACCAATTGGCCGATCACGCCGTTCCGGAAGCGGAAATGGCTTACCCCCTGTCCCTCGACCAGCACATCGAACACCTTGTGGCTGCCGCGGGCGTCCACTTGCCCGATCACCCATTCGACCGGCGTCTGGTCGTTATAGAAGAACATCATGTCGAACCAGTGCGTGCCCCAGTCGTACAGGTTGTCACAGACTGCCTCCACGCGCTGCAATTCGCCGATGACGCCTTGTTTGACCAGCTCTTTGGCCTGGCGGAAGGGCGCGCCGAAACGGCGCTGGTGGTTGATCGTGAGTTGCACGTCGTTGGCTTCGCAGGCGCGCACCATGCGCACCGCCTCGCCGTAGGTCGGGGCCATAGGCTTTTCGCAGTGGACGGCCTTGACGCCCGCTTCGGCCGCGGCGATCACCATCTCGGCGTGCAGGTGCGGCCATGTGCTGATGCTCACGATGTCCAGCTTTTCCTGGGCCAGCATGGCGCGATAGTCGGTGTAGAGCTTGTCGCCGCCATAGACCGCCTGAAACGCCTGCGCGTTGTCCAGCTTGATATCCGCCAGGGCCACGATCTCGGCATCCGCCGAGGCGCGATAGCCCTCTGCATGGGCGCGCGACATGGCGAAGCCCGTAGCCCCTTCCGTCTTGTGCGGCCTGCCGCAGCCGATGATGCCTACTCGATACATGATGCGGTTCCTTTGCAAATGCCGGTGTTGATATTGGGCTAAATGCCCAGGCTCTTGAGATACGCGCGGCTGATCTGCGCGCTGAGCAGCGCCGACGGCTGCTGCGTGACGTCCGTCTCGACGATCAGCCAGCCGCCGAATTCCGCCTGTTCCAGAATGGCGAACACGGCAGGAAAGTCCACAAACCCCTGGCCGAGTTCGGTGAAGATGCCGGCGTCGCTGAAGGTCTGGTAGTCCCACTGCTTGGCCTGGCCTTCCTTCAGCACAGCCGGGTCGATGTCCTTGATGTGCATGGTCTTGATGGCGCCGGCGTAATCGCGGCAGAACTGAACCACGTCGACGCCGCCCCAGGCCAGGTGCCCGGTGTCCGGCCCCATGAAGATGAGGTTGGGATCGACCAGTTCGAAGAGGCGGTCGATCTCGGCGCGCGTCTCGATCACGCTGCCCACATGGTTGTGGAAGCAACTGCGCACGCCTGCGTCCAGCGTGATTTCGCCCACCCGGTTGAGCGTCTTGGCAAACTGAGCGTACTCCTCGGCGCTCATGGCGTCGGCGTCGGTGACGTGCCCGGATGCCTGCGCGCGCGTCAGGCCGCGCTGCGTCACGTAG
Source organism: uncultured Caldilineaceae bacterium (assembly GCA_964649875.1). GTDB lineage: Bacteria > Chloroflexota > Anaerolineae > Caldilineales > Caldilineaceae > JASGTU01. The sequence continues at coordinate 8,481 of CAZYSJ010000097.1, read as the reverse complement.
GCGGTGAAGCCGCCCGCGGCCACATACAGTTCGCTCACGCCTGCGGCGCGGGCGAAGGCGGCGTGCCGGCGGGCGCGCTGCAAGATTTCCTCCTCCTGGTCCTTGTTCCAGAAGTCAGCCCCCAAGTAACCCGGCGCAGGCTTCAAATCGTGTTGTGCGAACAGGTCCAGGATCTCTTGTGGGGACTTGTCCTTGCCGGGATTTGCGGGCGCGCCGTCATAGCCGGCCTCGGCGATCTCCGCCAACGCCTTAGCCTGATCCGCGCCTTTCCATGTGATCTGACCGCATCCAATCCAGACATTGTTCATGGCTGTCTCGACTTCCTTGCTGATGAAGCTATCGTTTGGTTGGCATGGGGAGTCTGGGCATGCACAGCGCAGTAAGCGCGGCGAACCAGAGCTATCGGAGTGTATGGAACCGGCTCGCGCTGTAGCTTTAGTATACACCCGGCGTTCGCCGCAGCGTCAAAGCCGGGGGCCGTTGGCCGCCGCAATAGAATTATTCCGCCACGAATTACACCAATTTGACGAAGAGCGAAAACCAGGCAAAGCTTCGCCCCCTTCGTGACAATTCGTGCAATTTGTGGCAAAGTAGGCGTCCTCCTTGGCGCACGGCCCGGCGGCACGGATGCCGCCTCTACAACGAAGAACGACAGAGGAAGCATCTCTGTTTTTTTTCCTCTTCGTGACAATTCGTGCAATTTGTGGCAAAAGACCGTCTAGCGCCGCAGACCCGCGGCGACGCCGCGCCACACGGAGAGCGTACAGGTCGCGCTGTCGCTCACGGCCAGGTAAACCAGGTCGCCGGCTTCCGCCGCGGCCACGCCGACGGGGTTGGCGAAGAGGCCCGGATAGGCGAATTGGCGCAGCGGTTGGCCGCTTGCCGCGTGGTAGCGGACCGCGGCCGCCGCCGGGTCGGTGACGAAGTAGCTGCCGTCGGCCAGGCCGGCGAGGTGCGGGCCGTCGACGGTGTTGGCACGCGGGATGGCCGTAATACCCGCCAGATCGTCGAGCCGCCACAGCCGCCCGTCTTCCGCGGTGACGGCCCACAGCGATCCGCCCGCGAACAGCGCGTCCACCGGCTGGCCTCTGCCCAGCGCGGTTTCGACGCCGCCGAACTGGGCGAGCGTTCGTCCCGTGCTGTCCAGCAGTACAACGCGCCCCCCGCCGGTGTCGGCGACCAGCATCCGTCCCGCCTCGTCGACGGCGAGGCCGCGCGGCCGGTAGAAGCTCGTGTCGAGCGTCAGGGGCGCCAATTCGCCCGTGGCCGCGTCGATGCGCACGATTTGCTGGGCCACGGCATCCAGAGCGATCACCTCGCCCGCGGGGCCGACAGCCAGGTCAGCCGCTTCCTCGAACGCGCCCTCGCCATAGACGCCCGCCGCCGCGCCCGAAACCAGATCATAGGCGAGGATGCGCCGGTTGCCCGTGTCGGCTACATAGACGCGGCCTGCGGCGGCATCCGCGGCGACGCCGTGGGGGGCGTTCAACTGATCGGCGCCGGGCCCGCAGCCGCCATCCACGCGCCAAACCTCCTCCAGCAGCAGGGGCGGCAGGTCCGCAGGCGGCATCACGGTCTGGGGCTGGGCTAGTTCGCTGACGTAGGAGAGGGCGAAGGCGTCGTCGCCGAGGCGCGGGTCGAGCAGGTCGGGGGCGGGCGGCAAGGGGGCGTCGCCGGGGTAGAGTTCTCCCAACGCGGGCCGCAAGTAGCGGCTGAAAAGCAGCGCGGGCGAGCTGCCCGGCGGCTGCCAGAGAATGCGCAGGTTAGGCCGGTCGTCTGCGGGCGTATAGCGGATTTCAAGATCGCACCAGCCTTGCGACAGGTAAACGCTGGCCTGGGTGTAGGCGGGCGCGCTGGGGTCGAGCGCAGCAGGCGCATAGGCGAGCAGCTCGCGGCCGTCTACGGCGAAGTGTGCCGCGCCGTTGGCGGTGACGGCAAAGAGATGCTCGCCGGCGCGCGGGACTGCCAGCTTGCCCTGCCAGCGCACGCTGTAGGGCCGGGGCAGGTCGGCTTCAGCCCCCAAGATGAAGTCCTTGCGCACGGCGAGCGTCGGCCCTTGGAAACCTTCGCCGGCGTAATAGGAGCCGATCAGGCCGACATCGGGCAGGGCCGGGTTGTAGAGCGCGGACAGGGGGATCGCCTCCCACTCGTCGCCGGGCGGTTGCCAGCGCACCGTCCAATCGCCGGCCGGCCGTTCGGCGCGATAGCGCATGGCGAACCGGTAGAAGCCCTGCGCCAGCATCTCGTCGTTCTCCAACAGCCCCAGCGTCGAATCGAGCATCAGGCGGTCGTCCAGTTGCAGGGTAAAGGCGGGCTGCGCGTCTGCTGTGTCCTCGTCCGCAGCAGGGGGCAGATCGACGGCAAAGGCGTAGACGCCGGCCGCGGGCACGCGCAGCGAGCCTTCCCAAATCACGCTGAGCGGACCGTCGTGCGGCGGCTGCGCGGCCCAGGCGAAGTGCAGCGGCCCGTCCCGGCTGACACGAAACGCTTCTTGCGCTGCGCCGAACTCGGCCGCGGCGAAGTACTGCCCTTGCAAGCCCTGGCGCTGGGCCAGGTCTTGCGCAGGGACGGCGATGACGACGAACTGGGTGGGGCCGTCCGTCCGGGGATGGGCCTGCGTCTCGGCGTGGGGATAGACCTGCTGCAAGAGGCTGATCAACGGCTGGTCCTCAATGGGCGCCAAATAGAGCAGCGCGCCGTCATGCAACCGGCTGGGCGGGATGTCGCGCACGATGTCGAGGACGCGCACCTGGTCGGAGTCCGCAGCCGCGCCTAGCGTCAGCCGTGCGGCGGGGTGGGCCAGGACCGCGGCGGGCGCGTAGATCACGGGGCGATAGGACGGGTCCGCAGGGGCGTCCGTTTCGCCCTGTACGCAGGTCGCGTAGCTGGGCGCGGCGAGGCAGGCGGCGGCGAAACGTCCCATAGCGGCGTCGGTCGAACGCCCTTCGGCGACGCCGGCCGTCTGCAATCCCTGCGCGGCGTTGTATGCCTGCCAGGAGCCTGCCGCCAAGACCAGCGCCAGCGCCGCGCCGGTGGCGACGTGCGCCGGAACCAACGGTCGCCACACGCGCATGAAGACGTCGAGCAGCGTATCCAGGGCCGCGGCGACGCCCAGAAACAGGAAGGGCAGCAAGAGCAGGCCAAGCGTGGCGGCGGATTCGCCGGCCGCGTTGTAGCGGGCGAGCGCGACGACAGCCGCCGCCAGCCCGGCTGCAATCAAGGCAGCGCGCGGCTGGGCGAGGGAGCGGGCGATGCGACCCATGCCCAGCGCGGCCAATGCCGCGGGCCAGGCGGCAAGGAGCGGGCGATCGAGCAGGTATTCCCAGGCGGCGCCCCCGCTATGCAGCAGACCGGCCAACGCGGTGTACAGGCCCGTCGCGGCGGCATCTGCGGGCGCGGGCTGCGGACGGGCGGCGGCGAGACCGGGCAAGGCGACTACGGTTGCCGCTGCGAGAAAGGCGGCGACGTTGAGCAGACGCGCCGGAAGCAAGGTTCGCTCTGTGGGCGCAACGACCAAACTCCACGCGCCGATCACCGCGGCGACCGCCATCCACACCAAAGCTGCGCCGGGCAGGCTGTGTGCATCGAGGAGCAGGAGCCCGAAGGCCAGCCCCGCCGCCCACCACCAGCGGCGATCCAAGCTGGAGAGGGCGCGTAGGCCCGCGCCCAGCGCCAGCGAGCCAAGCAGCGGCGCCGCGATCCACGGATCCGAGGTGCGGCTCACCCAGAGATGCCAGGGGCTCAGCGCCAGGAGCATCGTCGCCAGCGCGGCCCCGCCGGCCCGGTCCAGCGGGCGCGCCGCCCAGTAGAAGGCGGGCAGCGTGAGGATGCCCAGCAGCGCGCCGGCCAACCGCAGACTAACCAACCCGTCCTGCGTGAAGCGGTAAAGAAGTTGGGCAAGGAGGTCGAAAAGCGACAGGTTCGGCGGCGCGCCCTCGACGAGGCTGAGCGCCCGGCTGCATTCCAGCCCCAGGCAGCCGGCGGGCAGTTCGGCCAGACGCCACACGCGCAGGAAAACGGCCAGCGCCAGCACAAACAACAAGGGAAGTGTGAGCATGAAGCGGGCGGAGCTTGGCGGGCCCTCGGCGCGGCTCGCCGCGTCGACCACGCTTGCGGATTGGCCGAGCGCGCTGCGCACCCATCTGCCCGCAGCGTCGGTCGTCCAGCGATAGGCCGGGCGGCTGTAGTGCAGCGGCTCGCCTGGCCAAAAGACGCCGACCGCCAGCAAGATCAGCCCGGCCAGCCAAGCCGTTATTCCCCACACGCCGCCCAAGCCGAGCACGGCTGCCGTCACCGCCCCGCCGAGCGACAGCCCCGCCACGATGCGCCCGCCCAGAGGCCAGCGCCGCAGAATGCCCGCGACCGGCGCAACGGGCAAGGCGCCCGCGGCCAGGCCGAAAAGCGTCGCGGCGACGGCAAACAGGAACAGTCCGTCGCGCAGGATGTAGCCCGCTGCGCTGCCGGCGCCGGCGACGACGGAATGGGCATAGAGGGCGATGGCAAGGGCGAGCAGTAAGAGCGTTAATTTGCGCACGGCGAGCGGCGTCCGGGTGGGCGTTCAGGCCGCGAACGAAAAAGCGGCGTCGGCCTCCTCACAGCCACATTCCTCACCACAGCGGGTCGATGGTCGTCGTGTCCAGGTCGATCAATTCTAGGATGTTGGCCCCGAAGCGATGATGCGCCGAAGCGCCGCGCGTGAGCAGGGCCAGGTCTCCGGCGACGGCGTTGCGCTGCACCCAGTTGCGAACATACATCTCCCAATTATCGGGCCGCATGGGCAGGTATTCGGGGCAGACGCCGTAGGTGAATTGCAGCCGCTGCGCCGTCGCTTCGTAGGGGCTGGCCGCCACGATCCAGATGGGCAGGTGAAAACGCGCCACGCGTCGCGCCGTCTCGCCGCTGACGGTGGGCGCAAAGACGATGGCCGGGCGCAGCTTGCGCACCGCGGAGTTGATGCTGACGGCGAGCAAGTCGCGCTGGTCGATCTGCTCGTCCTTGTTCATGGCCTCTTCCAGCAGATCGGCGACCATGTTGCGGGGCCGGTTCGTCTCGGTATACTTGGCGATGTCCGCCATCATCTGCACCGACTCCACCGGATATTGGCCGATGGCCGTTTCGCCGGAGAGCATGAGGCAGTCCGTTCCGTCCAGGATGGCATTGGCGACGTCGGTCGCTTCGGCGCGCGTCGGCCGGCTGTGGATGGTCATGGACTCCAGCATGTGCGTAGCGGTGATGACGGGCTTGCCCGCCAGGTTGGCGCGGAAGATCATGTCCTTCTGAATGATGGCGATCTCCTCAATGGGGGCTTCCACGCCCAAATCGCCGCGCGCCACCATGATGCCGTCTGCGCTGTCTAGAATGGCGTCGAGGTTTTCGAGCGCTTTGACCCGCTCCAGTTTGGCGATAATGAGGGGATGGTAGTCAAGCGCATCGGCGGCCTCGCGCACCGCGCGGATGTCGTGGTCGTCTTGCACAAAGGACTGGCTGATGGCGTCCAGCTTCTCTTCGGCGGCAAAGGTCAGAAACTGCTTGTCCTCCTCGGTGAAAGCGCTGATGCCCAGGTCGATGCCGGGGAAGTTGACGCCCTTGTGCGAGCGAAGTTCTCCGCCTGCTCGCACTTCGGTGTGCACCTCATCGCCCTTGACTTCGGTCACTGTGACCTGAACCATGCCGTCGTTGATGAAAATGCGGTCGCCGGGCTTGACCACGCGCGGCAAGCCGGGCAAGTTGATGGAAACGCGCTCGCGCGTGCCTTCAATGTCGTCGACCTGGATGATGAAGGGCTGGCCGCGCACCAGTTCAATCGACTCTTCCGCCAGCTTGCCGATGCGCATTTTGGGACCGGGCAGGTCTCCCATGATGGCAATTCGCTTGTCGCGGACGGTTGCGGCGGCGCGCACAGCCGCAATGGTGCGGCGGTGGCTGTCGAAGTCCCCGTGGGCGAAATTGATGCGCACGATATTCATGCCGGCGGCGATCATCTGTTCCAGCGTTTCCTGGTTGTTGGATGCCGGGCCGATGGTGCAGACGATCTTGGTTTTTTTGAGGGGAAGAGTCGACTGTGACATGGCTATTCGCTCCCGAATAGGTGGGGATGGGCGGCTGGTCGACCAGGATGCGCCCGGTGCGGCGCAATCTGCGGCGTGGCTATAGTTTAGTGCCTGGCGGCTGTCGGGTCAACAGCGCGGCCGGGTAAATTTCTGAATTTCTTTGCCGTTCGCGGCAAGGGTTGTATGAAACGGCGCACGAGCAACGCACGAGCGGCAAGGGCGCCGATCCTACTGTGCGCCCTTTTGGCTTACCCCTCTTGCGCCTAGGTGCGCGCCGCCACGCGCTTGAGGGGGCCGATCGGCAGCGCCTTGAGCAGCAAGGCCATGTCGTCGCCGCGGAACGCGCCCAGCGGCGCCAACGCCAACAGATAGACGACGACGCCCGCCGCCACGGCCAGCCAGACATTCACCCCCATGCCCTGCAAGACCGCGACAGCCGCCATCATCAAGGCCAGCGCGCCCGCCGGCGGAGCCGCAATGCGCAGCCACGGCGCGGTCCCTACGTGGCGACGCACACTGTAGTAGAAGGGGAAGAGCAGGCTGAACTCGCTGAGGATGGTGACAACCGCCGCGCCCGCATAGCCGAACAGCGGGATGAAGATCAGGTTGCCCACGATGTTGAAGGTGACGCCGAGCAGAAAGGCGCGCGTCAGGAAATGCTGCTGGTTGACCGCAATCAGCACGTATTGCGTGACGCTGTTGACGAAGCCGATAGGGATGCTCCAGATGATGATCTGCAGCGCCAGGTCCGAGCCGCCCTGGATCGTGAACGTCTGCCCCAACAGGCGCACGGTCAGCGGCACGTCGAGATACTGAGCGCCGCCGACCAGCCAGACGAGCGGCTCAGCCAGGAAGGTGACAGCCGCGGCGATGGGCAGGCTGACCATGAGCAGCAAGCGCACGGCGATCAGGTAGGCGCGGTGCAGACTTTCGCGCTCGCGCTCGGCGTAGCGGCTCATCAGCGGAAAGACGGCCATCGTAAAGACGCTGGGGATGATGTTCAGCCCGTCAAGGTACTTCAGCCCCACGCTGTAGAGGCCGACGGATGCCGCGCCGACCAGCGGGCGCAGGATCCAGACGTCGATGCGCCAGAAGATCGTCGCCAGCAGGTGGTTGAGCATGAGCGGACCGCTGGTGCGCAGCATCCACTGCTGCAGCGGCCAGTCCCAATGCCACTCAGGCCGGAAGAGCGTCGAGCGCATGAGCAAGAACAGCCACGTCATGGCGACGATGTTGACGAAGAGGCTCACGCCGGCCAGCCCGACGAAGCCCCAGCCAAGCAAGAGAACCAGCGCTCCCAGCGTCACCTTGAGCAGGGCGACGGCATTGGCGAGGCCGGCCGGATATTCCATCTTCTCGAAAGCCATGAACATGCTGCTGAAGGCGTCGCTCCAGTTGGCGAAGAGCATCGCCACGGCGAAGATGCCGATAGCCAGCAGTTCCTGGCTGCCGATGCCGCTGGCGTTCAGGAAGTCGACGCGGCCGACGCCCCAGAAGCCGAACGCCGCCAGCGCCATCAGCGGCAAACTTGCCAGCCAGAGCAGCGTGCGCAAACCGAGGACGTTGGTCAAGTAGCGGCTGGTGCGGTTCTTGTCGGCGGCTACGTCGCGCGTGAGCAGCGTGCCCAGCCCGTAGCGGCTGACAATCTCGAAGAAGCCGTAGAAGGCCACGACAAAGGCGTAACTGCCCGTCCCTTCCGGCCCCAAGATGCGTACATAGAGCATGGCGAAGGCGAAATCGACCGCCTTGTTGAGCAGGTTGAGAGACATGGGCACGAGCGAGTTTTTGGCGACGGTGCGCACATCCCCCGCGGCGCTGTCCGGCCGGTAGAAGCGACCCCACGCCCAGTAGAGGCCGAGCAGCAGCAAGGTCATGCCCGCCAGGAAGCTGAGGTAGAGACCGAGCTTGAAGCTCATGGGCGAGTAGACGAAGCGCACGGTCCACTGTCCCGCCTGGGGCAGATAGACGGCGCGAAACGCGCTGTTGGCCCGGTAGATCGTCAACTCCCGCTCTTGTCCCTCGTCCGCGCCGAAGGGACGCACGAACGCCTTCCAGCCGGGGAAATAGGCGTCGCTGAGCACGAGCCAGCCGCGGTCGCTCAGGTTCACGTCGACGAAAACATCGTTGGCGGTGTAGCGGCTGATGCGCGCCTCGACCAACTGGGAGCTTGCGGGGGTGAGGGCGTGCTCCTCGGCGGGCGTCTCCTCCAGAAAGACCACGCGACGCAGATCCGCGGCGGCGAGGGGCTGTTCCGCCGCCGGGACGATGCGCGCCTCCGGCGCGACAAACACGCGCGGCATCGCGTCGCGGTTCTCGTAGACGCCTACGGTCTCGTCGCGGTAGACCTCCTGCCAGCGCGGGTTGGGGATAAAATGCTCGGTGAGGACGTACTTGACGTTGAGCAGGTTCAGCAGCGGGTTATCGAGCGCGG